>JAEUQG010000367.1 GCA_016789755.1 Bryobacterales bacterium | reverse complement strand
GGTGTCCGGCGAGAACCGCGTGACAGGGGTCCGGTTCCTCCACCGCGAGACGAAACAGCAGGGAGAAGTCCGGGGCCGCGTCGTGGTGGTGAGTTGCGCCTGCGTACAAAGCGTCGCGCTCCTCATGATGTCGAAATCGCGGCTGTATCCCAACGGGCTCGCCAACTCCAGCGGACAACTGGGCCGGAACTTCATCCCGCACTTCACCGGCGGCGTCCAGTGCTTCCTCGCCGAGTTGAAAGGAAAGCCCGCCGCCAACGACGAAGGCTTCCTCGATCACGCCTATGTCCCCTCCTTCATGCACAACAAGAAGCGCGGCTACGCCCGCAGCTTCGGCATTCAATTCAACTATCAGAACCGGCGCGCCGTCGGCTGGGCCCGTGATATTCCAGGCTTCGGCAAAGATTACAAGCAGGCAGTGAAGGACCGCTACCCCGCCTTCCTCACCTTCTCTCCCTACGGAGAAATGCTTCCCAATCCGAAGAGCTTCATCGATCTCGATCTTGAAAAGAAGGATCCGCACGGGCTCCCCTCAGCGCGCCGCAATGTCACTTGGGGCGCCAACGATTGGAAACTCTTCCGCGAAATGACCGAATGGTCCAAACGCATTCTCACCTCCGCCGGGGCCGAGATTCTCGCCGTCGGCGAAGAGCCCCGCACCAATCACGAACTCGGCGGCTGCCGCATGGGCGCCGATGCAAAGACCAGCGTCCTCAACCGCTGGTGCCAATCGCATGACGTAAAGAACCTGTTCGTCGTCGATGGCAGCGTTTTCCCATCGGCTTCCGAGAAGAACCCGACTCACACCATGATGGCCCTCGCCGCACGCACCGCGGACTACATCGCCGAGTCGCTGAAAAAAGGAGAACTCTAATGGAAGAACGCCGCGATGCATTGAAAATCATCGGAGCCATCGGCACGACCTGCGCCTTTCCCTTCAGCGCCGATGAACTGTACGGTCAGCATGACCACGGATCCGCCATGGCGCCTCCGGCCGTGGCCGCCAAGCCCGCGTTCTTCAACCAGACCGAATTCGCCACCGTCATCGCCCTGGCCGACACCATCGTTCCCGCCACCGATACCCCGTCGGCGAGCCAGGCGGGCGTGCCCGCCTATATCGACTTCGTGGTCAACAGCAACGCGAATTGGAAGAGGTTGTTCCGCGAGGGCCTCGCCTGGCTCGACACGCATTGCAACGTCAAATACGGCAAAGCCTTTCGCGAGCTTTCCGAAGCTCACCGGGAAACGATCGCCGCCCCTCTGTGCAAAGCGGCCGACGCCATCCGCCCCGCCCTGCAACCCGGGCGCAACGCCCGCACGCGTCCCGACCCCATGCGCAACCAGCCGATGGAGGTGCGGTTTTTCAAAGCCTTCAAGAGCATGACGGCCGACGGCTACTTCACCGGCAAGGAAGGCCTTGTTGATACGCTCGGCTACCGCGGCAACACTGTTCTGGGCGAGTTTCCTTCCTGCGAACACGAACATTGATCGGCGGGCGCTGCCGTTCCTCTCCACTGGCCACGGGTGTATTCTGAAGCCATGAATGTGATGGGGGTCTTCTTCATGGTTTGCGCCCGTTCGTTCTTTCTTCTTTTCATCCCCGCATTGCTCTTCGCTCAATCGCCCGAAGCCACCGTCAGCGGCGTCGTTCAAGATCCGCAAGGCGCCGTAATTCCGAACGCCGAAGTCTCCGTAGTGAGTGTCGAGAGGGGCGTGCGAACCGCAACGAAAACCAATGCGTCGGGCTTCTATTCGCTCCGCCCGCTTCCCATCGGCGCCTACAACCTCAGCGTCGCCATCGAGGGCTTCCGCCGCGTACAGCGCGATGGCATCGTGCTCACTACCGGCCAATCGCTGGAAGTTTCCATCACGCTCGAAATCGGTTCGGTAAACGAGTCCGTCACTGTCACCGGGCAATCGGCCCTGCTCGAAACACGCTCCTCCGACGCCAGCCAGTTGATCGAATCGCAGACCATCGAGGATATGCCCCTCGGCGACCGCCGCGCCATGAACCTCGTCGAAATCACGGGCGGCGCTGTGTTCGTCGACTACGACAACGGCGGCAAGCCTAACTTCTCCCTCGCGGGCGGCCGCACGCAAAGCCAGATGATGTTCATAGACGGAGGCACGGGACAGAACATGCGCGTCGGCGTCGGCCAGATCGACACCGATCCTCCCGTCGAATCCTTGCAGGAAGTGAAGATCCTGTCCAACGGATTCTCCGCGGAATACGGGGGCTCGGCCGGGGGGGTCGTCATCGCCAATACCAAGTCCGGCACCAACCAGATCAAGGGGAGTCTGTTCGAATACCTGCGCAATCAGAAGCTCGACGCCCCCAATTTTTTCTCACCCATCGTCGATGCCCGCCGTTCCAAACCCGCGCTCCGCTACAACGTCTTCGGAGGGACGGTGGGAGGCCCGTTGCGCCGCGATCGAACGTTTTTCTTCTTCTCCTATGAGGGCTCCCGCCGCCGCGATGGTTCCATCCGCACTCTCACCGTGCCGTCGGAACTCCAGAAGACCGGCAATTTCGCGCAAACATTCAACGGCAGAAATGTTCTGGTCGCCATGTACGACCCCGCCACGGAGCGAACCGTGGACGGCAACGTGATCCGCGACCCCTTCCCCGGTAACATCGTTCCCCAGGCCCGCATGGACGCTGTGGCCCTGAACCTGCTTCCGTTCTACCCCGTCGCCAACCGCGCCCCGGACGATCTCGCCGGCGCCAACAATTTCCGCGCCAACGATGTCACCGCGCTCACCCGCGACAATTACATTTTCAAAATCGACCACAATCTCAGCAGCTATGACAAGGTGAGCGCCCGCTATCTCTACAACAGCGACAACACCCGGGGCGTGAGCGTGTTTCCCAATCGCGCCGCCGATCCCGCCAACGACGCTGACCGCCACCAGCAATTCTGGTACGGCACCTGGACGCACATCTTCACTCCCGCAATTCTGCATGAACTGCGCTATACCTACGGCACGCGCATCAATCACGCCTACGCCCGCGGCATGGGCGGCAATTGGCCCACACAGCTCGGCCTGCGGGGTCTGCCGGACGACGCCTTCCCGCAGTTCGGCGCGGCCGGATTCGCCAACCTCGGCTCCGCAACGCAGGAGCGCCGCCAGTTCCCCATTCGCCAGCATCAAATCGTCAGCAATACTTCCTGGATCCGCAATCGCCACACCTTCAAGTTCGGAGGCGAACTGCGCCCGTCCCTCAACCGCGAGATCTTCCGGCCCTCCATCTCCGGCGATTTCACATTCAGCCGGGGATACTCGGGACTGCCAGGCAACGCGAACACGGGCAGCGGATTGGCGACGCTGCTGCTCGGCGTCCCCACCAACCTCGCCCAGCGCGAAACACCGCTCGTGGAGCGGAGTTCGTGGTACCTGGCGGCTTTCTTTCAGGACGATTGGAACGTGCGGGAAGGACTCACTCTCAACATCGGTCTGCGCTGGGAGACAGACACTCCGCTCCGCGATGCCAACCTCCGCATGAACGCCTTCGACACCACCGCCATCAATCCCGTCTCCGGCACCCCGGGAGTGGTGAAATTCCTCGGTGTCGACGGCTATCGCGACACACCGTTCGATGGCGATTGGAATAACTTCGGTCCACGGTTCGGTTTCGCCTGGAAGCCGCTGCGCCGGTCGCGCACCGTTCTGCGCGGCGGATTCGGCCTGTTCTATGCACACCCCTTCGACCGCGCCGAAGCGAACACAGCCACTCTCGGCTTCGAACGCTCTTCCACTCTCGTTTTGCTCGATAACACCATCGGCATACCGTACACCATGGGTGGCGGCCTTCCCCTGCGCCCGCTCAGCGATCCCCTCCTCAACGATTCCTTCGGTGCCGTCCCTGTCACCCAGGCGCCGAACCAGGCCGTTACCTTCTTTGAGACCACCCGCCGCATCGGCTATTCCCAACAGTTCAATACGCGGTTGCAGCATGAATTTCGCGGCTCCGTGCTCATCGAGGCCGGCTATTTAGGGAATCTCTCCCGCAAACTGGGCAGCGACAATCTCTCCATTAATCAGATTCCGCCCTGGATTCTTGGACCGGGCCGCACCGGCCGCCAGTACCGCCCTTATCCTCAATTCAGCAACGTGTCCATCCTCGCCCCTAGCCTGGGCGTTTCCAGCTATCACGCCGGCACGCTCAAGGTGGAGAAACGCTTTTCGCACGGGCTGAATGTCCTGTCCACTTACACCTGGGCAAAATTTCTCGACAACACGAGCGGAGGCGGAGCCACCCTGGGCGACGAAGGCGCTACTTACTCCGATTTCTACAACCGCCGCATGGACTGGGGCCCATCGGAGAACGACATCCGTCACCGTATGACTTTCAGCTCCGTCTACCAACTTCCCTTCGGCGCGCGCCGCAAATACTGGCGCAAGCACGCGCTGCGCTATGTAGCCGGAGGCTGGTCGCTCGGCACGGTGATCACTCTCCAAACCGGGGCGCCCATCACGGTCCAAACGCAAACCAATTCCTCGAACGCGAACTCCGCGGGAGCGCAGCGCGCCGACGTACTGCGTGATCCCAACCTCCCAGCGAGCGAGCGCAGAGTTGAGCGTTGGTTCGACACGCTTGCCTTCGCCCAGCCGGCCATCTATACATTCGGGAATCAAGGCATCGGTTTGATTCGCGCTGATGGGCGCATCGGGTGGAACAACTCGCTCATCCGCAGCTTCCGCGTTGGAGAACGCAAGCAACTGCAATTTCGCGGCGAGTTCTTCAACCTGCCGAATCATCCCAACTTCAACAACCCCGGCCGCCAATTCCAGGGGGCGGGCTTTGGCATTGTGAGCGCCGCCCGTCCCGGCCGCCAGATTCAAGGCGGTCTGCGCCTCACCTACTAGATTGGGTTGGGTTCGGGATTGCTTTTGTCATTGATTTTGAACGCGAGTCCCGGATGTAGGGAACAGGCTCAACTCGGTCGTATTGTCGCCGGCGAAGTAAGCGCGCTTTCGGCATTGCTGCGCTCTCCGTCTGTGTGTCGTTCACTTTCACTGTTCGAAAGGACTGTTGGTTCCGGGGCGCACGGCATCCGGCCTTCGCCTTGTTTTCTTTCTCGGAAGATCATACCCAATGGCCGCGTCACCAGCTCATGCCAAAATGGATCGAGATCATCGGTTCTCAAAGAGGAGCGCCCGTGCCCAGGCATCGAATATTATTCCGCGTCTTCGGGGTTCTGATCCTCGCCATAAACCTGCGCGCGGCATCAGGTTCGCTACGGGTAACGGTTGTCGACGCCTTCGGTGGACCCGTAAGCGGAAGCCACGTAACGCTCACCGATCCAGCGGGGCGGAGCTTCGAAGCGGTAAACGGTTTCCTCGCAAAGCTCCCTCCGGGTCCATACTCCCTCACCATTGAGTCCATCGGTTTTCGCCGGCTGGTCAAACCAATTGCCGTTCCGCCCCGGCCGATGCACTTGCAAGTGGGGCTCCTCCTGGCCGTGATCGGCAATCCGGAAGTGGAAGGGACCAGCCTCAACGGCCACGTCCGCAACTGCCCTTCGAAGACTCAATCGTGGGTAAGGCTCAGCGGACTCTATGCCGAGGTCATGTTCCAGGCCCGGATCGCTCAGGATTGCAGCTTCTCGTTTACAGGTCTGTCCGGAGGCGAATTTCTCGCCTACGTGATCGCGCACGGCCGTGTCGTCATCGCGAAACAAGTGAAAATCGTGGGACAAAACCCTCCGCTCATCCTCGAACCCGCCACCCTTCCCCGCCGCTGAACCTGTGGCAAAACCCACAGCTTGCGTGAAGTGGCGCAGGCAACCCTACGGCCGCGCCGCCCGGAACATGGCATCGATATTCCGCACCGGGGTCCGGGCTTGCACGTTATGCACGGCATTGAACACGTACCCGCCCCCCTGCGAAAAGATGGCGCAATGCCTCCTCACCTGCTCGAACACCTCCTCGGCGCTCCCGAAGGACAGCGTCTTCTGCGTATCCACTCCCCCGCCCCAAAACGTCAACTGCTCGCCATAGGTGGACTTCAGGTGCTCCGGTTCCATCCCCGTTGCCGAAATCTGCACGGGGTTCAGGATGTCGAAGCCCGCCTCGATAAACAGCGGCAGAAACTTGATCACCGATCCGCAGGAGTGCTTGAACGTCTTCCAGGCGGTGTTGGCGTGCACCCACTCGTTGATTCGTTTGTAGTAAGGCAGCCACAGTTCGCGGAACGTATTGGCCGAGCAGAACGTCGAGGTCTGCGTCCCGAAATCGGTTCCGCACAGATAGAGCACGTCGATCGAATCGCCCAGCCGCTCGTGTGCGCGGCGCAGATTGGCCAGCAGAATTTCGCACTGCCGCTCGAAGACCGCGTGAATATATTGCGGCCGGCTGCGGATGGACATATACCACTCGGCCACATCGCGAATCCCTTTGGGATGCTTCAATCCGGTGCCCGGCACCACGGCGATATCGCCGAAGCCCGATCCGAACTTGCCGGCCACCGCGCGCCCCGTCGCCCGCGCCGCCGATGCCGCTTGAGCCAGGTAATCGAGATCGGCGTCGGAGAGCAGCGTGAACTCCTCCACGTTGTCCTCCGGATTAAGGGTGTCTTCGTCGATCGGCGGCTGGCGGATGATGGCATCGAAGAAGTAGCCCCCGGCTGGCATGCGGCCCGATGGCGGAGCGTCGCGGTCGCCGTGCGGATGGATCAAAGTGTCTCCGTTGCCGTCCACGGTGACTTCAAAGTTGCCCGGAACCAGCACCTCCAGCCCGTCCGGCATGCGCCAACTCTTCCACTTGTCCAGCACCAACCCGAAGTTCGCCTTGCGTGGAAACACCGCTTCGGTATCGATGCCGAGCACCTGTTTCAGATCTTCTTCCATCCAGCCGAGCATCTGGGTCGGCTCCCAGATCTTCACCGGCCGCCGCTCCAGTCCGTGGAAGTCGCGCAGGGCGGCGACGCAACTGGCATGCATGCCCGTCACCGAGGTGGCGCCGAAATCGATGGGCACGAAATCCGGGGCGCGATGTCCGAGACTGGTGAGCACACGTTCGCGGGATGTCATGGCATGCGAATTGCTAGCAACCCATCGACCAAACTTTTTCTTGTAGCGAGGCATCCAATGGCGGACTGGGACAGACTACGGCAGGCGATCATCGGCGGAGACGCAAAAACGGCCGGGGCGGTGGCGCATGAGGCGATCGCCGCCGGCGAAGAAGCGTTGCCGCTCATCCAGAAATATATGGTGCCCGCCATGGATGAGGTGGGCAGACTGTACGAGTGCGAAGAGTACTTCGTTCCGGAGTTGCTGCTGTCCGCCCGCGCCATGAAAGCGGCTCTCGATCCGCTCCGTCCATTGCTGGCGGCATCGGGCGCCAAACCGGCGGGAAAGGTGGTCATCGGCACGGTCAAAGGCGATCTCCACGACATCGGCAAGAACCTCGTGGCCTCGCTGCTCGAGGGTGGCGGTTTCGAGGTCATCGACCTCGGCGCCGATGTTGCACCGCAAAAGTTCATCGACGCCGTGGAGACGACCGGAGCCAACATCGTGGCCCTCTCCGCCCTGCTCACGGTCACCATGCCCTCCATCAAAACCACTATCGAAGCGCTGAAAGCAGCCGGAGTGCGCGACCGTGTCAAGGTCATGGTGGGCGGCGCTCCGGTGACGCAGCAATTTGCCGATCAGGTGGGCGCCGATGCTTACAGCGAGAGCGCCACTTCCGCGGTCACCGCCGCGCGGCGGCTGGTGGCGGCGGGCTAAAGGCCGCTCTCCATGCGCTTTCAGCTCATTAGTTGCGAAGTGCTGTTCCGCGAGATGTGCGATGCCGTGGCGCGCTCCCCGCATCAGGTGGACGTGCAGTTTCTCAGCAAAGGCCTGCACGATCTGGGCGGGAAGGCGATGCGCCTGGAACTGCAGAAGCGCATCGATGGCGCCGGCCCCTGCGATGCCGTCCTCATGGGCTATGCGCTGTGCGGCAACGGGCTCCACGGCCTCACCGCGCGGAACGCTCCGCTGGTTGCGCCGCGAGCCCACGATTGCATCGCCCTGCTGATGGGCAGCCGCGAAAGCTACGCACAGTACTTCGAGGAAAACCCCGGCACCTACTTCCGCTCCACCGGCTGGCTGGAGCGCGGCAAGGGACTGCAACAACTCTCGATGGGAAAGAACCCGGTCGGCACTACGCTCAGCGAGTTGATCGAGCGGTATGGCGAGGAGAACGGACGCTATTTATTCGATGAATTCACCCGATACCAGCAGCATTACCGCCAATTGACCTATATTGAATCGGGTCTCGAGCCCGACGCCAGCTTCGAGCGCCAGGCCCGTGGCGAGGCGGAAGAGAAAGGCTGGGCGTTTTCCAAGCTGCGCGGCAGTCTCCACTGGCTCCGCCAGTTGGTGAATGGCGATTGGCCCGAAGCCGATTTCCTGGTTGTGCCCCCCGGCGGAACCATGGTGGCCAGCTTCGACGAGCGGATCATCCGGATTGAGGAGAACACCGCATGAACGGCAAAGAACGCATTCGAGCCATGGTGGCGGGAAAGGCGGTGGACCGTCTCCCGCTGATGCCCATCACCATGATGTTCGCCGCGGACTCGATCGGCGCGCCGTACCGCCGCTACGCCACCGATCACAGGGTTCTTGCCGAGGCGCAGTTGGCTGTGGCCGGGCGTTACGGCTTCGATTATGTGTCCGTCATCTCGGACCCGGCGAGAGAGGCCTCCGACCTCGGCGCGCGCATCGAATGGTTCGACAATCAGCCGCCGGCCATTGTCGAAAGCTCGGCGCTGCTGGCGGATAAGAGCGCGCTTCGCACCCTGCAACTGCCGGATCCAGCCGGCAGTCCGCGCATGCAGGACCGGGTCTCCGGCGTGGCGCTGCTCTCCGCGCAGGCGGGCGATTCGCGCATCGTGGAAGGCTGGGTGGAAGGCCCCTGTGCAATGGCCGCGGACTTGCGCGGCGTGAACACGCTGATGCTCGATTTCTACGACGATGAAGCCTTCGTCCTCGATCTCTTCGAGTTCGTCGTGGCGATGGAGATCGCCTTCGCCCGCGCCCAGGTGGATGCCGGCGCGACGCTCATCGGCATCGGCGACGCGGCCGCCTCGCTCATCGGCCCCCGCCTCTACACGAAATTCGTACAGCCCTACGAAACCAAACTCATCGCCGCCATCCGAGGCATGGGCGTCATGGTTCGCCTCCATATTTGCGGCAACACGAAGAAGATACTGGCGGGCATGGGACAGACCGGCGCGGAGATCGTGGACCTCGATTTCCTTGCCACGCTCGCCGAGGGCCGCGCCGCAATGGGCGACAGTCAGGTGCTGCTCGGCAACATCGACCCGGTGCGCGTGTTGCGCGACGGCACGCCGGAATCCGTCACGGCCGCATTTGAGGAATGCCACCGCCAGGCGGGGCGGCGATACATCGTGGGCGCCGGATGCGAGGTCACGCGCGGCACGCCGGAAGAGAACGTGATGGCCATGGCGCGCTTTGCCGGCAGCCGGAACTAGAGGCTGTCGATGGCGGAATATGTCGGCCTGAAGCCTCAGCCGGGGCGCACCCTTTCCGATCAACTCTTCCAACTCGGGCTCGAATTTCCCTGCGGCGGCTGCTCTTCCTGCGGCGGATGCCGCGTGCGGCTGATCGGCGGCGAGATCCCCATCACGGAGCACATGCGGGAAGCCCTCAGCGAAGGCGAACTCGCCGCCGGCTGGCGCCTTGCCTGCCAGGCCGATGCATCCGTGCCCGTCACGCTCGACATCGAACAATGGTCGGCGCGCATTCTCACCGACAACGCGCGCGTCGCCTTCGAGCCGGCCGAGGGTTACGGAGCAGTCATCGATCTGGGTACAACAACCCTGGTGGTCGAACTGGTGGACCTGGCAACGGGCGACATCCGCGCCGTGCTTGCCGGACTCAATCCGCAAGGCCGCCAGGGCAGCGACGTGATGAGCCGCATCGAATTCGATTTGCGGTCTCCGGGAGTGCTCACCGGCCTCATCCGCGGCGCGCTCGGCGCGATGCTCGCCGACGTGGCACAGGGCCGCCCGCTGCGCGAAGTTCTGCTGTGCGGCAATACCGCCATGCATCATCTCTTCTGTGGCCACAGCGTCGCGCCACTGTCGCAGGTTCCCTTCTCTTCCCCATTGCTACGGAACGGTGAGTTCCGCGGCGAGGATCTCGGTTGGAGCGCCGCATCGGTAAGCTTTCTGCCTTGCGTCGGTGGCTTCGTCGGCAGCGATCTGCTGGCCGGGCTGGTGGCTTGCGGCATGACCGAATCGGAGCAGGTAGTGGCCCTGCTCGACCTCGGCACGAACGGAGAAATCGCGCTCGGAAACAGAGACGGAATCGTGTGCGCTTCGACCGCCGCCGGACCGGCGTTTGAAGGAGGCCGTATTCGCATGGGGATGCGCGCCGGCGACGGAGCGATTGACCGCGTGGAGGCAGCCGCGGGCGGTCTGCGCTGCCATGTCCTGGGCGGAGTCACCGCGCGCGGCATCTGCGGCAGCGGATTGGTGGACGCCGTGGCCGCGGGATTGCACCAGGCATCGGTAGCCGCTTCCGGGCGGCTCGCCGGCGGCCTGCTGCCGCTGCGCGACGGCGTGCATCTGACGCAATCGGACATCCGCGAGTTACAGCTTGCCAAAGGCGCCATCGCGGCGGGCCTGGAGATTCTCCGCAAGCAACTCGGAGTCGAAGCCGGGTCCGTGCGGACCATCTACCTCGCCGGAGCCTTCGGCAACTACGTGCGGGTGGAGAGCGCGCGCCGCATCGGCCTGCTGCCTTCATGGGAAGCGCCAGTGGTCCCCGCCGGCAACAGCGCAGTCCGCGGAGCACGGCTGTTGTTGCTCAACGCCTCGCGCCGCAACCAACTCATCGGCCGCGTGCTGCGCCTCGCCCGCCATGTCGAACTCGCCGGGGACCCCGAGTTTCAAGAGACGTTCATCGAGAAGATGCGCTTCGGATAGGCGAGGCTCCGCCCTCCCTCGAAAAAAAATCCCGCCGCCCCTGAAGGAGCCAACCCCGCCGTGTCGCTTCCCTGGATGAGAGGCAAGAACATGGCCACCAAAACTTACATCAAGGTTCCCACTGCAAAGCAGTTTCTCCAGGATTCCAGCGTGCTGTTTTCCATCCGCAAGAGCGACATCGTCGTCACCCACATCGACTGGCTGCTTGGCAAGCTGGAGAATACAGCGGAGAAACGCACGGTCATCCTCTGCGACCTGTTCCTCACCTGCAATTTCTGGATCAAGCTGTTCCACGAACGCAACCCCTCCTTGAACCGTGACCGCTACCCGGTGATCCTGGCGCTGTTTGAATCGGTGGTCAACGAACTGGCATCGGCTTGGGGATGCTCGCAAATGAAAGTGGCGCAGACCATCCGCGAGATCTACGGGCGCGACATGCACGGCCATGGCTTCCAGGTGGACTACGGCGAGGGCCGCGCCAAGTACTTCTCCCCCATGGAGTGCGAGCAGTACCGGCTGCGCTTCAAGGGCGGGCTTGCCTATCAGTATCAGTGGTGGGAAGCGAAGGCAAGCCACAGACTGGTTCTCGCCGACTCTTATCGCTGCTACTCCGCCATCAAACGCAGAGGCGATAACGGCATGGCCAGTAGCTCCAACGGCTACGCCATTTTCGCGATGAACATAGAACGCGCCATCTATATGGGGAAAGCCGACATCGGCGAGAACTCCTCCCGCACCGGCACCTTCCATTCCTCGTTCAACGGCGGCGGCCTGGTCACCATGGCCGGGACGATCTACATCGTCAACGGCAAGATCGAAGCCATCCGCGCCGACAGCGGCCACTACAAACCCACCGAACTGAACATGGCGCTCTTCCTGCAAGCACTGGCGATGTACGGCGTCAGGATCGAAAGCATCCTGCTGTTCAGCTACGACGGCGAAAGCCGCGGATTCGCCCTCGACTTCCTCAAGTCGAAGATGAGTTGGAAAGAGTTCGACACGCAGCGCAGAAAGGAGCGCGCGCACCGCATCGATGCGGACGACTACCGCGAGATGAACGGCCTGCCGAAGAAGTTTCCGGACCTCAAGCGCGGCCCCGCCTTCTCGCGGCCCATTCCCCCAAATGCGTTGCAGCAAACGCCAACCGTGGATCTCTCGCAAAGCGGCAGCGGCCCCTACTTCGCCTGATCCAACGGCCCGCTCCCACAGGCGAGCCTCACCTTTATAAGATGGATGCTGAGGTTTCGCCACATTGCAGCCATCGAGAGTCGCCTTGGTGACCGGTTCCTCCCGCGGCATTGGCAAGGCAATCGCACTGCGCCTTGTCCGCCAGGGGTGCGCCGTCGCCATCAATTACCGGGAGCGCCGTCAGGAGGCGGAACAGGCCGCCGATGCCATTCGGCAGGCTGGAGGTGTGGCGGCCGTCATCGGCGCTGACCTCGCCGTCCCTGATGACTGCACCTCTCTCGTCGAAGAAACGTGCCGCGCTCTCGGTCCCATCGACATCCTGATAAACAACGCCGGCATCATGCGGCGCGGAGATCTGCTCGATTTCGACTTCGCGCAAATGGAGCCGATGCGCAGTGTCAATGTCGATGGCCTGGTCCGTGTCACCAAAGCCGCCACGCTCGTCATGCAGCCGCGCGGCTGGGGACGCATCGTCAACCTCACCTCTGTCGCCGCCATCGGCACGGCCATGGCAGGCACCACCTTCTATGCCGCCACGAAAGCGGCGGTCATTGCTCTCACCCGCCGTTTCGCCCTCGACCTCGGCCCCTCCGGCATCACCGTCAACGCCATTGCCCCCGGCTTCATCCTTACCGAAATGGCCGCCGCCAGCGGCCACAACTTCGACGCCGTGGCGCAGAAGGCCATGATGCGCCGCACCGGCAGGCCCGAGGATATCGCCGCGGCAGCCGCATTCCTCGTCTCCGAGGATGCCGGCTTCGTCACCGCCCAGGTGCTCACCGTCGACGGCGGCCGCACCGACTACATCGCTCATCCATAACAAGGGAGGCCCTCATCCATGTCCACCACCAGAAGACAAGCCATCCAGGCCACGGCGCTTACCGCGCTCTCCTACCAACGCATCCTCGGCGCCAATGACCGCATCGGCATCGGCCTCATCGGCTGCGGCGACCGCGGCATCAATGCCCTCATGAAGGGCGCCATCCCCTTCAAGGAGCAGACCAACGTCGAATTCCGCGCCGTCTGCGATATCTGGAAACAGCACCGCGAGAAAGCGGCCGAAACCTCCAGGCAGGCCGGCGCCGGCGATCCGCAGCAAATGGGCGCCTACCGCGAACTGCTCTCGATGAAAGAAATCGACGCCGTCATCATCGCCACCCCAGACCATCAGCACTCCACCATGCTCACCGACGCCATCCGCGCCGGCAAGGATGCCTACGTCGAAAAGCCCCTCGCCATGGATATGAAAGAGCTCCTAATGGCTGTCGATACCGTTAAGAAATCGGATCGTATTGTGCAAATGGGCACCCAAATTCGTTCGCTTCCCAGCTCCATGGCCGCTAAGAAATTCGTCACCTCCGGCGGGCTCGGCAAGGTTTTCAAAGTCGAGCAGGAGCGCAACTCGCTCAAGCCCTACTGGCACAGCCGCGGCAGCCGCGACCTGAAGCCCGAAGACACCGACTGGAAGGCGTTCCTGTTCAATCGCAAAGACCGCCCCTGGGATCCGCAGATGCACACCGGCTGGTATGGGTACCGCGATTTCTCCCGCGGCCCCCACTCGAACCTGATGGTTCATTTCATCGATCTCGTGCACCATATCACCGGCTGCGGCATGCCCAAGCGCTGCGTCACGCTCGGCGGAGCGTTCCGCTTCAAAGACGCCTACAACGCCCCCGACTCGGTGGAGACCATTCTCGAATACGACGAGTTTCTCGTACGCTATTCCACGGCCTTCGGCACCAATGCCGGCAACTACCTCAAGTTCTTCGGGACCAAAGGAACCATCGACGCCGCAGGCTGGTCCGGTAAACCCTTCCCAATCCTCACCCAGGGGGCCGAAGAACCGCTTGAGGAAGGCGCCTCCATCCCCGAGATGGAGAGCGATCCGCACATGCTCAACTGGCTCAACTGCCTCCGCTCCCGCCAGCAGCCCAACGCACCCATCGAAGCCGGCTACAGCCATTCCGTGGCCGTTATCCTGTCCGACGAAGCAATGATTCGCGGCCGGCGTATGGTCTTCGATCCGCAGAAACGGGCAATCCGGGAAGGGTAAGCAGATAACACCCGGATAAAAACCTATCAGCCGGACCCAGGCATAGCCTCGCCGCAGGCTTTCGTTACAGTACCCCTTCCGGGAAGTACCGAAAACGTGGTACCTGCGGCGTACCATCAAAATCATACCTTCCTCCTATTCTCCTCTTGCTATAGACCTCATACGCTAAGAAAGCCCCGCATAGCGCAGCGAGAGGCAAATAGGAGGAACGTTGAAACGCGTAGTCGCATGTAGCTTATGGTTGTGGTCTCTCGGAGCCGCTTGCTTTGCCGGTTCGGTGGAATTTACCTCAGGCAACGCCAACGTCTCCTTCAGTCTGGTGAGCAGCAATGTTCTACAGGTCACCCTCACCAACAATTCGCTGATGACTGCAACCTCGCCGAACGACGTTCTTACTGGAGTTCATTTCTCCACCCAACAGAACCTCAGCCCTGTCATGGCGTATGTAAACGGCGTGCAGAATCTTCTCAACTGCCCCAGTTGTAGCAACGCCTCAATGAACATCGGCTCTGAGTGGGCTTATCAGAATGCGGTAAGCGGCTTGGCGCCGACGGCGGTCAATCTGCTTGGCGCCGCGGACTTTGGAACATTTTCGCTATCCAACCGGTTCGACACTGGTAACATCGCCGGCACAACAGGTGTCGGCGGAATCGATTTCGGAATCGTCGGCCCCGGCGGCGTGAATGCCGCGTTGAGCGGTTCTCCGCTGGTCAGCCGTCAAGCGGTGTTCGTGTTCACCACCGGCAGAGGTTTTGACACGAATTCTATCGGCTCCGTGGGTTTTGTTTACGGATCGGGGAACTACGTCACCGCCTATAACAACCTGCTCTACGGCGCGACGCTGTCGTCATTTGCCAGCGCGCCGGAACCGCAATCCTGGGCCCTCATTGGACTCGGGGTCGCCGCCTTGGGCTGGATGCGCCGCAAGCGCGCCGCCTAACCATCACTTGGGCATAGTTGGAGCGGCAATGTAGGCCGCAGGCAGATCGCCAGTCAACGATCGCAGCCAGGCCACAATTCGCTTCTGTTCCGACTCCGTTACAGGCCGTTCCAACTGATGCTCCGACATCAGCCTCACAGTTTCCTCCAGAGTTCCTACCGATCCGTCATGAAAGTAAGGCCCCGTCTTCTCGATGTTCCGCAGCGAAGGCGCTTTGAACATCATGCGGTCGGCCTCCTTTTTCGTCAGCGCTGAGCGGCCCGTGTCCTCTTCCTTCGGCCACGGCTTGTACAAGCCCAGCTTCATGAACACCTGCCCGCCTAAGTATTGGCCCCCGTGGCAGACCACGCACCCCGATTTGTAGAACGCCAGAAACCCAGCCTGCTCTTCCTTATTGAGAGCAGTCTTGTCTCCTTTCAGGAAGCGGTCCCAGCGCGAAACGGTCACCAGCTTCCGCTCAAACGCACCGATAGCCCGTGCCGCGTTGTCCAGAGTCACCGGCTGCGCCTCGCCCGGGAACGCCTTGCGAAACCATTCGCCATACCCCGCAATGGAGCGCAAAGCCTGTTCCACATCCTTCGCGTCCGCCATGGCCATCTCCACCGGATTCATCATCGGACCCTTGGCCTGCTCTTCCACCGTTTCCGCCCGCCCGTCCCAGAACTGCCGCTTGTGCCCGGCGGCGAAATAGACCGTGGGAGCGTTCCGCGATCCGCGTTGCCCCTTATGGCCTGTCGAAACCGGCTGCCCGTCCACCCCATAACCGTCCAGCGGATGACAGGAATTACACGAGATATTCTTTTCTTTCGAGAGCCGCGTTTCATAGTAAAGCATTTTTCCCAAGGCGGCCTTTTCTTCGCTAAACGGATTCTCTTTGCTCTCCATCACCTCCGGCGCGGGAGCGAAGTTCGCCAGGTACTCCGGATCGACTCCTTCCGTATCGAGCGCCGGCCGCCCGCAGCACACCAACAGTCCGCACATCGCCGCCAACCATCGCTTCATGCCTCTAACAACAGCACAACGCTGCGGTCCCCGGCAAGCCTTCACACCCCTGTTAGAATGGAACGATCCTAGGATGCAACTCGAGCCCCGCTACAAACACCTGGATCATCTCATCAACGCCTTCGTTGTCGTGCTGATCATCTCCAACCTGGTCGCCCCGAAGATTGTCGCCATCGGCGATCTGCGCATGAGCGGCGCTCAGATCCTGTTTCCCATCACCTACATCTTCGGCGACATCTTCACCGAGGTGTATGGCTACGGAGCCTCCCGCCGCGCCATCTGGACCGGCTTCATCGCCTCGGCGCTGCTCGCGGCAATCGGCATGACCATCGTCGCCTTGCCCGCCGCCCCCGAATGGCACGATCAGGAAGCCTATGCCAAGGTCTTCAACTTTGTCCCCCGTCTGGTTGTCGCCAGCCTCGTCGCCTACTGGTGCGGCGAATTCGCCAATGCCTTCGTCATGGCGCGCCTCAAAGTCCTCACCGAAGGCAAAATGCTCTGGGTCCGGACCATCGGCTCCACCGCCGTCGGCCAGTTCGTCGACACCGTCGTTGTCATTACGCTCGCCTTCGGCGGCACGGTTGGCGTGTCCACGCTGATGAACCTCATCTTCTCCGGCTACATCGGCAAAGTCATCTATGAGGCGGCCATGACTCCGGTCACCTACCTGGTGGTGAACGGCCTCAAGAAGTCCGAGGGCATCGACGTGTTCGACACCAACACCGACTTCAATCCTTTTCACGGACCAAAGTAACAACTCACCTTTCGCCAACGCCTTTCTCCAATATTGGGAATAGTGTGCAGCGGGCGCTTCTTCGGGTCGGCGCGCACCCAGCCGTAGTTAGGCGTACACTAAAGACGTCGAAAGGACTTCAGGGTCATGACAAAAACCGCGGTTTTTGTTTTCTGCCTGCTCGCCGTCCCTCACCTTTCCCTTGCGAAGCGCAACTACCGCTTCGACGGAAACGTCAGCCGTCAGGTCCTCGAAAACTACCTCTCGCGTTCCATCACCATGACCGAACTGTATCGTGCTCCGGGAAATCTCGACGACGATATCCGCATGCTCAAGAACATCGGAGCGAAGTTCGCCGGACGAGCCATCTATGTCTGGGGCCGCGAGTCGCGCCTCATCGATCCCGAATTCTGGCAGCAGGGCCGCACCATGGTGGACCGCCTCCACCGCATCGACCGCGAAATGGTTCTGCAATCCTGCCTCTTTGAAATTGTCACCGAGGAAGTCAATCGGATTCCGTTGCCCGTGTGGGTTCTCGAAGAGTTCCGCCTCCCCCGCGAAGAGCGCAATTTCAACTACCGGCAGATGCTCTTTCCCGACGGCCGCATGGTCAACCACTGGCGCAGCGGCTCTTCCGTACCCGATATCCGCCAGTTGGAGACCAAGATGTGGTTCTACTTTCTGGCGGCTTCCTACATCGACATCGGTATCGAAGCGATCCACGTCGGCCAGCTCGATCTGATGGGCCGTGGCGACCCGGAATACCGCAACTGGTACGACTTGCTCGAACGCATCCGCGGCTACGCCAAACGCAAGGCGCGCCGTCATTACGTCATTCTCGACGCCCACGTCCCCAAAGGCGGACCCGTGGTGGACGGCAAGCTGCTCCTCGATTTTCACTCCTTCCCACTTCGCCCCAAAGAAGTTCCCGGTCAGCCGCTGAAGGCGGTGCTCCAGGTCGGCTATTCCGACGGGCTCTACCTTCGTTCCCGCGGTGGCATCGCCCCCAGCGGCTGGAAATGCGAACATCTTCCCTACCTCGTCGAATTCGACAACTTCGGCGGCACGCGCACACCCGGCCAAGCCTCGCAAACCGGGCGCGCCTCCATCTTCACCTGGGGCTACGACGAGATCACGTGGTTATCCCATCAGCCTGAAGACTACCGCAACCAGTGGCTACGCTATGCCTGGGACTGGCTGAAGGAACACGACCCCGACGGCTTCCTCCAAATGCCCGGAGGCCGCATGCTCACCAATGGTCCTCCGGATCCCAACGGCGGCGGCAGGTTGCGCTGGTATTTCGCCAACACCAAAAGCGCCGCCTTCCCCCAAGGCTTCGGCCAGGAGGAAACCATCAAGGCTATCTGGCGCGCCGATGAGAGGCAGCGCCGCAAATGAGTTTTTTTCGTCTTCAGGAGTCATTTATGATATTGCAATCCATGTTACGGCTGGCCGCCATGTGCCTGGCTGCCAGTCTGGTCTTCGCGCAAGTAGAGCGCGGAGGCATCTCCGGCACGGTCGTCGATCCGACCGGCGCCTCCGTCCCCAAGGCCAAGGTCACGGCCACCAATAAGGCCACAGGCGTCGCCTCAGTGGTCGAAACCACCGAGAGCGGCAACTATAAGATCCCTTACCTGCCGGCGGGCCTGTACAACCTCGCCGTCGAGATGCAGGGGTTCTCCACGAACAAGGTGGCCGATATCCCCGTCCTGGTAGGCCAGATCGCCACCATCGACGTCACGCTCCGCACCGGCAGCGTGCATGAGGAGATCACCGTCACCTCCAGCGCCGTCATGGTGGACCAGGTGAGTTCCTCGCTCGGCTATGTCACCGGCGCCAGGCAGATCATCGAATTGCCCACCGGACGCAGCCCCTATTCCCTGCTGGTCCTATCTCCGGGCGTAATCGCCGCCGGCAACACCGGTACCGGACCCATCGTCAGCGGCGGCCGTTCCAACACCAATGCGATCTTGTTCGACGGCCAGGACACCCGCAACAATTCCACCCTCGACAATGCCTACACGCCTCCGCAGGAGGCAGTCCAGGAAGTGCGCTTCATCACCAACAGCTTTTCCGCCGAATACGGGCGCTCGGCGGGTGGCGTCGTCGTCGCCGCGGGCCGCTCCGGCGCCAATCAACTCCACGGCAGCGCCTACGACTACCTGCGCAACGACAAACTCAACGCCAACAGTTGGGCCAACAACCGCAACAACGTCGCCAAAGGCCGCCAGCGCCGCAACGAATACGGCTTCACGCTCTCCGGTCCGGTCTATCTGCCGCGCGTCTACGACGGCCGCAACAAGACGTTCTTCTTCTTCAACTGGGAACAAGTGAACGATCACGGCGTCGCCACACCCACCGCCAGCGTACCCACGGCGCTGCAGAAGGCGGGCGATTTCTCGCAAACCTTCACCGCCACCAACGCGCTGATCCGCGTCTTCGATCCGCTCACCACCGTCGCCGATCCTTCCACCGGCAGCCGCTTCAGCCGCAGCGTCTTCCCCGGCAACCTCGTCCCGGCCAGCCGCGTCGACCCCATCACGCGCAAACTGCTCGCCTACTATCCCGAACCGACGCTGCCCAACTCCCCCACCCTGAACGTCAACTGGTCGGCCAACTTCGCCCAGATCGTCAAGACCGACCGCTACTTCATGCGCGGCGACCAGAGCTTCGGCAACCGCAATAAAATGTTCTTCCGCTACGGCTACCAGACCACGCCGCGCAAGAGCCCGTACACCAACATCGCGTTTCCCGGAGAAGGCACCAACGGAGGCGGCAACCAGGAATCCATCTCGCAAAGTATGGGCCTCAGCGATACGCACACGTTCACGCCCAACCTGTTCGGCGAGTTCCGCGCCGGCTACACGCGCTCCCTCATCAAGCTCACCCCGCTCAGCGTCGGCTTCGATATCACCACGCTCGGACTGCCCGCCTACCTCAAAGCCGCCTCCACCGATGCGTTGTTCCCGCGCTTCAGCCTTGGCTCCGATCTCACAGCGCTAGGCCCGGATCGTGCATCCCATAACGTCGATGCCGAAACCACTCCGGAATTCCAGGGACACTTCACCTGGCTCAAGGGCTCGCACGCCGTGAAGACCGGCCTCGATGTTCTCATCTGTCAGTTCAACACGTTCCGGCCCGATTATCCTTCCGGCTTCTTCACCTTCGCGCGCGCGTTCACGCAAGGCCCCGATCCGGCTCTTGCGTCGGCGACCGCCGGATACTCCCTGGCGAGCCTGCTGCTCGGTGCGCCGGAAAGCGGCCAGTTCACCATCGGCCCTTCCCTCGCCCTCGCTCAACCAAGCTTCAACTGGTATTTGCAGGACGATTACAAAGTCACCCGCAAGCTGACGCTCAACCTCGGCATGCGCTTTGAATATCAGACCCCGTTCAAGGAACGCTACAACCAGATCGCCTTCTTCGACGCCGCCGCAACGGAACCCACCACCGGACAGCGTGGCGTCCTCACCATGACCAGCGCCACCAACCGCTACCCGAGCGATCCCAACTACAATTGGGCCCCGCGCGTCGGCTTGGCCTACACCTTCCTCGAAAACACCGTGTTCCGCGCCGGCTACGGTATTTTCTATGCCCCCGGCAGCGGTGGCGTCGGATCGAGCCCCGGCGATCTGGGCAGCGGCTCCTCCGTCTCCACCAGCACTTTCTTCGGCCAGCCTGTGGCCGCGCCGAACACGCCGGTGCTCGGCGCCTCGCTCGCCGACCCCTTCGTCGGCGGATTGCGCCCCTATCCCAACAGCCTCGTCGGCAGCGGCGTCGGCGCCATCTTCCGCGATTGGCGCACTCCCATGAATCAGATGTGGAATGCCAACATCCAGCGCGGCGTGGGCAAGAACATGCTCTTCGAGGTCGCCTACATCGGCAGCCGCGGCCAGCGCATCTGGAACAACTTCAATCGCAACGCCACCAACCCCAGCTACCTGTCCCTGGGGACGCAACTCAACAGCCTGGTGCCCAATCCCTTCTTCGGCAAGATCGCCATCGGCACGCTCAGCGCCGCCACCGTGCGGCAGGGCGGATTGCTGGTGCCCTATCCGCACTACACGGGCGTCAATCAAATCCGCGCCTCCGTCGGCGACTCCATCTACCACGGCTTCACCCTCCGTGCCGAACGTTCCTTCGATCACGGCCTCATGTTCCAGGCCTCCTTCACCGGAGCGAAGTTGATCGACAACGTCAACGAACGCTTCCTCGGCGGCACCAACTACATCAATCCCTACGACCTGAGCCTCTCCCGCTCCATCTCCGCCGCCGACGTCTCCAAGCGCTTCGTCGCCAACTACATCTACGAACTGCCCATCGGCCGCGGCAAGAGCGTGCTGTCCAACGGCCTCATCGGATGGATTCTCGGCAACTGGCAGACCAGCGGCATCCTCACCGCGCAAACCGGCACTCCGCTGTCGATCGGCGCTGCCTGCAGCTTCCCCGGCGTGAGCGGATTGGGCTGCTACGCCGTCAAACTGCGCGACGGTAGCATCCCCGCCGCCGAACGCAACATGGACCGCTGGTTCGACACCACGGCCTACGTCAATCCCCCGGCCTACTCCTTCGGCGCGGGTGCGCGCACAGAGCCCAATCTTCGCAATCCCGGCGCCTTCAGCTTCGACTCCGTGATGAGCCGCTGGCAGCCCATCCGCGAGCGCATGCGGCTGCAATACCGCGCCGAGTTCTACAACATCCTCAACCACCCGAACCTCGGCGCGCCGGCTACCGGCATCACTTCGGCCACCTTCGGACGCATCACCTCGAAGGCCGGCAATCGAACCATGATGATGGCCCTGCGCCTGGAGTTCTGACGTGAACCGCACATGGCTCGCTCTCGCCATCGGCTGCCTCGCACAGGCAGCCGATGTGGACCCCGGCACCGTCGACAAGAAG
>JAEUQG010000304.1 GCA_016789755.1 Bryobacterales bacterium | reverse complement strand
CGCCGCTTCCCTGCTGGCCGAAAGCCTGATGGTCCCCGTGCGCTGGCGCTGGTGGAAAGACGCCAGGCCGGCTGGCGAAATGGCGCTGGCCATCTCTACGCTCGAAGCGGTGCTCAAACGCGACCCCGATCATCCCGGCGCCAATCATTTCTACGTGCATGCCATGGAGATGTCGCCCAATCCCGAATATGCGCTGCCCAGCGCGCAGCGCCTGATGGGCGGCATCGCTCCCGGCGCCGGGCATCTGGTGCACATGGCCGGCCACATCTACCTGCGCATGGGCGACTACGAGGTGGTGGCCGGCTCCAATGAGCGCGCCATTCGCGTCGATGAGGAATACTTCCATCACTCGGGAGTGCATGGAGGCTACATGGGCTACTACGCCCACAACCTGCATTTCCTCACCTACGCCCGCATGATGCAGGGACGCTACGAGGATGCGCTGGCGGCGGCCAACAAGATGGTGGAGGCGGCGCAACCCTTCGTCAAGGAAGCGCCGGCGATGATCGACGCCTTCCTGCCCACGCCCTATTTCGTCATGGCGCGCTTCCAGCAGTGGGACGGGATTCTCGCCCTGCCGGAAGTGGACAACGGCAAACTGCCCGTAACGCGCACCATGTGGCACTACGCGCGCGCGCTCGCTTATGCGGGCAAGAAACAGCGGGACAAGGCAGCGGCCGAAGCGGCGGCGTTCACGGCGATGCGCAAGGCCGTGCCGCCGGACGCTCTCTGGATCAACAACAAGGCTTCGGATGTGCTGGCCGTGGCAGCGCTGGTGCTCGAAGGACGATTGGCCGCCACGGCATCGCAGGCGGCGGAGCATTACCGCAAAGCAGCAGCGTTGCAGGATGCGCTGGTCTACGATGAGCCACCGCCGTTCTACTATCCGGTGCGCGAGTCGCTGGGAGCGGCGCTGCTGGCCGCCGGCGATGCGCGCGGAGCGGAATCGGCCTTCCGCGACGACCTCGGGCAGAACCCGCGCAACGGCAGGTCGCTGTTCGGATTGTGGCGCTCGCTCGACCGGCAGGGACGCACCGCCGATAGCGTGTGGGTCAAGATCGAGTTCGACAAGGCCTGGAAAAAGGCCCAGGTTTCGCTTCGCCTGGAAGAGATGTAGCGGCCCGTGAGGGAATACGCGGCGGCATTCCGCATTATCCGGTAAGGAGCCGCCACCCTCATGAAGCCGATCGTCATGGAAAACGACCATATCTGCCGCAGGGACAATGTCCTCGGCAGTCTGCCTCCGTCGGATCAGATGATCAGCATCGATCTGCCGGTGGGCTCGGGGTTCAAAGCCAAGAACCTCGAAACGGACGTGCGCACCATTCAAAAGGCGCTCAACCAGATCAAGCCGCTGCACGGCGGCCCCACGGTACCGCTGGTGGTAGACGGCAAATGCGGCCCCAAAACCAACACGGCGATCTGGAATTTTCAGTTCAAACAGTTCAAAGCCAAGGGGGCCGATGGAGTCATCGAGCCCGGCAAGCAGACCATCCAACGCATCAATCAACTGCTGTTTTCCAGCGCGCCGGTCGACCCGGGAGCCAACGAGGAGATCCGCGCCCGCGTCGTGAAACACATGAATCTGGTGGCCAAATCGGTGCACGCCGCGCAGGCCAACGTGTTGCTGGCCAATTCCCCCAGCGGCGCCATCGATCTCGGCAAGGGGGCGGCTAATTCGCGCCTCGACCGGCACTTTGCCTTGGGAAGCTTGGCGGCGGGGGCGCGCGAGCAGGCCATCCGCAATATTCACGGTGTATTCACCATGTTCTCGAACGTGCTGTTGATGCCCGGAGCGATGGGCACGGGCGCCTTCGAGGCCGATCCCACCGGCGACCCGCGCATCGCCTTCACCTTCGGCAACGGCTTCTTCTTCGGCGATGTGAAACATCCGGAGAAGAACATCGCGCTCAACCGGATCTACCTTGGGCGGCGCGCCTTTTTCGCCATCAACGACAGCGAATTCTGCGCCTTCATCATGCTGCATGAAATGGCCCATTTTGTCGGATTTCCCGGAGGCGGATTCATCGACGATCACGGCCGCGGATGGTTCACCGACGATACGATCACGAGACTGCCGGCCGGCAAACGGCTGCTCAACGCCGATTCGTATGCAACCTTTGCTGTCGAATGTCGAACGGGCAACAGCTCCAAGCCGCATTACGTAAAAGCGGCGAATACATCGCGCTAGCCCATAATCCTTCGTCTCGTTTCTGCCGATCAACGGACGGGGACGAGTCATGATGTTACAGGCATTAGTCATTTCGGTACTCGCTTGCTTCGCCATGCTCGCCGCAGAGCAGGGGCAGATATCGGGGACGGTGTTCGACGATAGCAAGTCGGGGATCGCCAACGCCAAGCTGACGGCGACGAACGCGGAGACCAAGGAGTCCCACCAGGCCAATACAAATACATCGGGCTCCTATTTGTTAAAGCTGCCGGAAGGCACTTACGATTTGCTGGTGGAGTCGGCGGCGCACGCGGCCTTCCAGCAGAAGGTGTACATTATTCCCGGCGCGGACAACACGGTGAACATTCACCTTACGCCGGCGGCGGCCCGCAAGCCCGCCAAACGCTGATCGAAGAGCGCCAATTGCTCTCCTGATTCGGGGGGCTCCACCGTGTACTCGGCCGGTTTGCGGTCGAGGCGGAACTCACGACGGACGCTGTCCATCATCCGTGCGACATGATCGGGGTAATCGCCGCGCAGGTAGGCGCCGCGGGCGTAGAGCTGCGCGTAGCGCGAGCTGAGCTGCGGGTAGCTATCCTTCAGAAACGGAAAGAACACGGCGCGCGCACAAGGCTTGAGAAACAGCACACCGCCTTGCAGGTAGCTGGCGCCGGCAGCAGCGGCTTGGCGGCCCAAGGCTCGGATGGCGGCCAGATTATCGGTGATGCCCGGCAGCACGGGGCTCATGAATACGCCGACAGCCACGCCGCGCGAAGTCAGTTCGCGAACGGCGCCGAGCCGCAGGTCGGGCCGTGGCGCACGCGGCTCCAACTGGCGGGCCAGCGCGGCATCGACGGTGGTCACCGTAACGTTGACACTGAGGACATTGCGCTTGCCGAGCCGGGCCAGGATGCCGGCATCGCGGGCCACCAGATCGGACTTGGTGGTCAGCGAGATGCGGCGCCCCTGCTCCTCGGCCAGGATCTGGAGAATCTGGCGAGTGATGCGATAGCGCCGTTCGGCAGGCTGGTAGGGATCGGTAGCCGTCCCGATGGCGATGTGCGCGGAGTGGCTAACAGTAGATAGTTCAGTACGAAACCAGGGAGCATGAAAGTGTTTAGCGAAGATTTTGCGCTCAAAGTCTTCAGGCTGGCGGAGTTCCATGAATTCGTGGGTGTAGCGCGCGTAGCAGTATTTGCAGCCGAACTCGCAGCCGCGGTAGGGATTGATGGTGAAATCGAACGGCATGCTCTGGTTGGAGCAGCGATTAATCCACTTACGAGTGGGCAGGTGTTGGTAGGACACCGCGCGTTTGGCTTCCAAAGTTGGGGAGATGGAAGCGAGGCGGGCGATGCCTACCAACTGCATGCCATAGTTTCGTCTTTTTTTCGCTTTTCTGTCAAGTGGTAACATGTAGAGGTGAGGATGAGCGGCGTACTTTTCCGCTATACCCCTGACCTGCTGTTCCTGGCCGTGGTGCTGACCATGCATGCGGTGGCATGGCGGCGAGTGTCCAAGGGGTGGAAGCGGGCTGGGCTGGCGGTGTCGGCGGTGTGGGTATTTCTGTCGATATTGACCAACGTTCATCAGTTGGCCAATGCCCTGCCGCCGGGAGAATGGCTCTCGTGGGTACGCGGGACCGGGCAGATGTACGGGCTGTGCCTGAGTGGGATGTTGGCGCTGTGGATGCTGGTGCCGAAGCCGGAGGCGCGGTTTGCGCCGCAGCGGCGGCAATTGCTGTTGGCGGCCCGATCGGGAGTGGTGGCCGCTCCGGCGCTGATCACCGGTTACGGAGTCTTTTCGGGGCGGACGCAATTTCATATCAAAGAAGTAAACCTTTCCTTTGCCGGGCTGCCCAAGGACCTGGACGGGCTGCGCATCCTGCAGTTGAGCGACATCCACATGAGTCCGTTTTTGGACGAAGCCGAAGTGGCCCGGGTCATCGACATGGCGAACGAGACCAAGCCGCATGTAGCGGTATTGACGGGCGATCTGATTACGGGTCCGCACGATCCGCTGGAGGCGTGCATCGCGCAGGTAGGACGGCTGAAGGCCGATCACGGGGTGCTCGGCTGTCACGGCAATCACGAGATCTTCGCTCGTGTGGAGGACCGGGCGCAGGCGCTGGCGGCGCGGCGCGGGATCCGGATCTTGCGGCAGGAGGCCGCATCGCTGCGGTTCGGAGATGCGAGAATGAATCTGGTGGGTGTGGATTACCAGAATTTCCGCAGACCGTATTTGACGGGCATGGACCGGCTGGTGGAGCCGGGTCAGTTCAACGTATTGCTGTCGCACAATCCGGATGTGTTTCCGGTGGCGGCGGGACAGGGCTACGATCTGACGCTGGCCGGGCATACGCATGGCGGCCAGGTGACGTTTGAAATATTGCATCAATATGCGAATGTGGCGCGGATTTTCACGCCTTACGTATGTGGTGAATACCGCAAGGAGAACCGGGCGATTTATGTCACGCGCGGCATCGGCACGGTGGGGATACCCGCGCGTGTCGGCGCTCCGCCGGAAATAACGCTGATCCGTTTGTGCGCTTCCTGATACTTTCCGACATTCACGCCAACCGCCACGCGCTGGAGGCCGTCGTTGCCGACGCGGGCGTGCGCTACGACCGCATTGTGTGTCTGGGCGATATTGTAGGCTACGGGGCCGAGCCCAACGCGACATCGGATTGGGTCCGGACGAACGTGCCGGTGGTGGTGCGCGGCAATCACGACCGGGCCTGTACGGGCGATGCGGTGATTGAAGAGTTCAGCGACAATGCCTATCAGGCGGCGCAATGGACGCTGCCGTTATTAACGGAAGAGAATTGCCGGTGGCTTACGGGCCTGCCGCGAGGTCCGGTGCCGGTGGAGGATTTTTTTCTCTGCCACGGCTCGCCGGCCGATGAAGACGAGTATGTAACTAGCACGTACGAAGCGGCGTTTCAATACCGTTATCTGCCGGCGGAGGTATGTTTTTTCGGGCACACGCACTTGCAGGGTACGTTTGCGATGCGCCCTGGGAAGGCATGGTACCTCGATCCGTCGAGCGTGCTGGCGGTGGAGCCGGACACGGCGTATCTGATTAATCCGGGCTCGGTGGGGCAGCCTCGGGATCATGATCCGCGGGCGGCCTATGCGGTGTACGATTCCGATGCGCGGATCGCGGAGTTCCGCAGGGTGAAGTACGATATTGCGGGCGCCCAGAAGGCGATCCGGGAAGCTGGGCTGCCGGAGTATCTGGCATCGCGATTGGCGCAGGGCCGGTAGATAGCCCGTGGGTTGTTGTGGCATCGGGTTCGATGCGGGACAGTGACAGGGAAAAGCGAAAGGCCCGAACCACCTTGCGGGTGGAACGGGCCTTTTTGCAATGGAGCGGCGCTGGAGTTTAGTAGTCCATGCCTTCCGGACCATGGCCGCCGCCGGGAGCGGGGGCAGGCTTCTTTTCCGGAATTTCGCAGATCATGGCTTCGGTGGTCAGCATGAGGGCGCTGATGGAGGAAGCGTTCTGCAGGGCGGAACGGGTGACCTTGGCGGGATCGATGACGCCGGAAGCAACGAGGTCTTCGAACACGCCGGTGGCGGCGTTGAAGCCGAAGTTGACATCGTTGTTGCTGCGCACCTTTTCGACGACGATGGCGCCTTCGTAGCCGGCGTTGCCGGAGATCTGACGAAGGGGCTCTTCGCAGGAGCGGCGAACGATTTCGATGCCGATCTGCTCGTCACCGGAACCCTTCACATCGCCGAGGACCGTGGAAGCGCGGAGGAGAGCGACGCCGCCGCCGGGGACGATGCCTTCTTCCACCGCAGCGCGGGTGGCGTGCAGGGCGTCTTCGACGCGGGCCTTCTTTTCCTTCATTTCGGTTTCGGTGGCCGCGCCGACCTTGATGACGGCAACGCCGCCGGCGAGCTTCGCCAGGCGCTCTTGCAGCTTCTCGCGGTCGTAGTCGGAAGTGGTCTCTTCGATCTGGGCGCGCAACTGCTTAATGCGGCCTTCGATGTTCTTTTGAGAGCCATTGCCATCGACGATGGTGGTGTTGTCCTTGTCGACGGTGACGCGCTTGGCGCGGCCGAGGTCTTCGAGACGAACGCCTTCGAGCTTAATGCCGGTCTCTTCCATGATGGCCTTGCCGCCGGTGAGGATGCCGATGTCTTCGAGCATGGCCTTGCGGCGGTCGCCGAAGCCCGGAGCCTTGACGGCGCAGGCATTGAGGGTGCCGCGGAGCTTGTTGACGACGAGCGTGGCGAGGGCTTCGCCTTCCACTTCCTCGGCGATGACCAGGAGCGGCTTGCCGCTGCGGGCGATCTGTTCGAGCAAGGGGAGGAGATCCTTCATGTTGCTGATCTTCTTTTCGTGGATCAGGATGTAAGGATCTTCGATGACGCATTCCATGCGGTCGGGATCGGAGATGAAGTAAGGGGAGAGGTAGCCGCGGTCGAACTGCATGCCGTCGACGGTCTGCAGTTCGGTGTGCATGGTCTTGGACTCTTCGACGGTGATGACGCCGTCCTTACCGACCTTCTTCATGGCTTCGGCGATGGTGTTGCCGATGGTCTCGTCGCCGTTGGCGGAGATGGTGCCGACCTGGGCGATCATCTCGCCAGAGACGGGCTTGCTGTGCTTGAGGACCTCACCGACGACGGCTTCGACAGCGCGCTCAATGCCGCGCTTGAGAGCCATGGGGTTGGCGCCTGCGGCAACGCTCTTGACGCCTTCGCGGAAGATGGACTGGGCGAGGATGGTGGCGGTGGTGGTTCCGTCGCCGGCGACGTCAGAGGTCTTGGAGGCGACTTCGCGAACCATCTGGGCGCCCATGTTTTCGAGCGGGTCGCGGAGTTCGATTTCCTTCGCCACGGTGACGCCATCCTTGGTGATGGTGGGGCCGCCGAACTTCTTTTCGAGGACCACGTTGCGGCCCTTGGGGCCGAGGGTCACTTTGACGGCATCGGCCAACTGATTCACGCCGCGAAGAATCGCCTGGCGGGAGTTCTCGCTATAAACGATCTGTTTTGCTGGCATCGTTACTTAGTCTCCTGAATACAATTTCAAAGGTTACTTGCCGCTCTCGATCACGCCGAGGACTTCGTCCTCACGCATGATGAGCAATTCTTCGCCATCCACTTTGATGTCGTTGCCGGAATACTTGCCGAAGAGGATGTGGTCGCCGACTTTGACGTCGAGGGCAATGAGCTTGCCATCGTCGTTGCGCTTGCCCTTACCGACGGCGACGACTTCACCTTCCTGCGGCTTTTCTTTCGCCGAATCCGGAATGATGATACCGCCCTTCACGGTCTCTTTTTCTTCCACGCGCCGGACGACAATCCGGTCGTGCAGGGGTCGAATGTTCATAGAATCCTTGTGACCTCCAACGTTGAGAACTTGACGTTTGGTTCGTTCGCTTCTTTAGGTTTCAGCGGAACGGATCGTGTTTTGGGACGCGGTCCTTCGCCACGAAGGGCCAGGAGTCCGTGTCCACGCCATATTATTAGCACACTCCACGGAGGAGTGACAATAGTCTTATGCAATCGTTTGATTACACGTGAGATAAAAATCATTAACCTTTCTTCATATTGGTTGGAGCGAAGCTACCATGTGGTTCTCCAATGGGCTAAGGCGGTAGCGAAGACGAGGTCGTCGTGATCGGACTCGCGATCGGGGAGAATGGTTTCAAAGCCAGTATTGCGGTGTTTGCGGCGCAGGCTCTGCAGTTCGAGGAAAAGGGCATTGGAGAGCGGAAGGTGCCGGGAGATATGGAGGCTGGAGTTCTGGAAGGCGCACTCGATGCGGGCGAGCAGCTCGGCTCTGGGGAGGCGGTGGGTATCGCCGGCGCGGCTGTGGCCGGTGCCGGAAGTAAGGATGACGGAATGGACGATGGGTCCGGGACTTTGGCGGCGGAGCATCTGGACGACCGGGGTACCGACGCCGGTGCCGTCGACGATGATTTGGCATCGGCCGATGAGGGCAGAGTTACGGACGAGGCGGCAGATGGCGTCGATGATGTCGGGGTAGGGTGTGCCGAGGGGGAAACGCTCGAGGTAGCGTACGGTGTATAACATGCGGCGGGGCCAGTCGTAGGTCATTGGACTGCGCGGGCCGGCGAGGATTTCGGCGCGTTCGATGATGCAGATGGCGGTGTAGTCTTCGGACTGGCCGAAGTCTACTCCGATGAAGTAGTAGGGCGGATCGAGCTTGGGCGGGGTGCCGGCGGCGCGGGCGGCCTCATCGAATGCGGTGCGGAGGTGGATATCGCTGGGGGGCAAGAAGACGATATTGGAGCCTTCTTCGGGGATGGCGATGAGAGGCGGAGCATCGGTGAAGGCCTGTTCGAGCAGTTGGGTGGGGAAAACGGCATCTTCGGGATCGAGGAATTCGCAACAATATTCCTGGCGGAAGGTCTGAGCAGGGAGGGCGCGGCGTTCCTCATCGAGGAAGCGCTTGCCGATGCGGGGGCAATCGGAGGCAGGGATGGAGAAGCGGAGCCAGTCGGCGGCATGGGAGGACCATTCGCGGAAGAAGAAGCCGGTGCGGCCGGCGGGGGTAGACATGAGCCAAAGCTGGCCGTCGGAGGCTGCGAGCATGGGGCGCACGGCCTGGTAAAGACTGTCCTGGACGCGGGCGGCTTCATCGATGAGGAGGAGGGCCACGGAGGAAAATCCGCGGATTTTGCCTTCGTTGGAGGGGAGGCCGACGATGCGCGAGCCATTGCGCAAGGCGAGGGATATTTCGTTATGGCCGTCGCTGGCGGCGGACAATCCGAGAGTTGAGAGAAAATAGCGCGCTTTCATGACAAATTCACCGGATTGCCGGGCGGAGGGAGAAAGCACGATGGTAAGCGAACCGGGCTGTGTGCAAGCCTTGTGCACCGCCTTGGCGGCGGTGATGGTGGACTTGCCCCACTGGCGGGAGCAATTGAGAATGCAGCGGTGCGGATCGTTGCGGAGGAGTTCGGCCTGCTTGGGATCGGGTTCGATGCCGAGGTGGAGGGTGAGGAACTCCAAGGGGGTGAGCGGCACCGTGGGAGTGGAGACACTTCCGGCGTCGAGGGTAGCGGCAGAAAGCGGCGGGCGCTGGCGGTAGGAGAAGCGAGCCATGGTTTTCACGCAGCGGGCTTAAAGAATTTCGAGAAATCGTCTTTCACGGGATGCTGTTTGGTCGATTTTATGGAAAGACGGGTTGAGTTGGGAGTGATCGACGGCGGAAAGAAAGGCGAATTGTTCCGGTTCGGAGTAAGTGGTGAGGCGGTAGGGGAGCAGAAACGGAAGGGGCTTGGGTTCGATTTCCATTTTTATTCCGGATGAAGCGGGATGGGGCGGGGCGGGCTGTTGCGGCTGGGCCTGAGGCTGTGGCTGTGGCGGCTGAGCGAGGCGGCGGGCCTGCAGTTTCTGCAGGTCGGCGAGGGAGTTCCGGTAGATGCGGTGGAGACGGCTGAGGGAGCGGTCGTAGAAATCGAGGAGGCCTTTGGCGGAGGAGTTGAGGGAAGTAGCGGCATCGTGATGGCGCATGGCCGGGTCATTGGGCTGAAAGCACTTGTCGAAGGAACCGCGGTGAACGAACATGTCGGTGTCGATGGCGGCGGCGTCCATGTTGCGGAGGCGGCGCATTTTCCAGCGGGCGTTGGCCATGTCTTCGACGAACTGGTGTTCGGTGGGGCCGACAGGCTTGTATTCCTCTGTGAGTTCACGGAGGAGATGGTCGAACATTTCCTGGGACTCGTTGGTGAGGACGATGCGGGAGGAATAAAGGCCGTGGGTGGTGCTGTTCCGGGCGGAACGGAGACGGCCTTCCTCGGTGACGGGGCCGTGGCTGAGTTTACCGTTTTCGCGGGAAGCGGACTGCTGGGCTTCGGTACGGGGCTGATCGCTCATGGAAAGTCTCCTTCGATTTCCATGATAAATGGGGGCAGTTAGGACGGCGGCGGAGGAGTTTGCCGGATTTGTTGACAGGGAAGGAGATCTTTTTTCAAGGAGGGTGGTGAACGGTCCCGGAGGATGGGCTCTATGGGTCCCGGTCATGGGAGTGGGAATTGCGGCGGTGAGCGGCCGGTGGGATGCCGTACAAGCGTTTGAAAGAGCGGCTGAAGTGGCTGATATCCTGGACACCGATTTTGGCGCAGATTTGCGGGATCGTGAGCCGGGTGCGCTGCAAGAGTTGCACGGCAGCTTCGAGGCGGCGCTGTTTGATCCAGGCGGCATATGGCGCGCCAGTGCAGAGCCGGAAGAGATAGCGGAAGTGAGGGACGGAGAGGTTGGCCAAGCGGGCAGCCGCGCGGATATCGGCGGTGAGGAGGACATCGACGTTGTCCAAGACAGATCGAATCCTCCGATCCATCGCAATCATAGAAGAGATGATGCCATAGGTGGGGGGATAAGGGAAGAGGGGACTTGCAAAATCATTAAAATGGCCACTTGAAAAATTAGAAATCGGAGTCATGATGTGGTTTCTGGAGGGTTAAGCGATGTACGGACTGAGATTGGCATTAATCGGACTGATATGGACGGCGCTGGGGTGGGCGCAGAAGGGGGTGGATGGGAGGAACCTGTACGAGCGGGTGGTAGCGATTGTGCCGATGACGGGGAGCGGGACGTATGCCGACCCGCGGCGTCCGGAGTTGACGCCGGCGACGCTGGCAGGGGCGGATCAGGTTAGCGGGAAAGGGATTCTCTCGTTCTCCTATCAAGTGAGCGATGACGGCAAGATGGCGGTGGTGGAACTGGTCGCGCGCGATAAGAGCGCGCTGGAGGCGGTAACGAGGAGTGCGCGGCCGGGGGTGCAGATATTCGAGAGAGGAAAGGGGAACACGGCTGCGGCGGAAGCAGAGATCCGGAAGCATATCAAGGGCTTCGACGTATCGAAGTTCGGAGCGCGGGCGCAGTAGGAAGACATCGAGGAGAAGGGAGCAAGTGCCATGAAACACGGAAAGACGCTGGCTGTTGTGGCGGGAGCAGTGGCAGTATTTGCTCCTTTCTTTTATGGGGCCTATTCTTACTATTACTCGGATAACCTGACGAGTATCGATACGACGAAGTGGTATCAGAATGGGAGTGTGTCGGCGACATCAGGCGGGCTGACGGCGACGACGGCGAATGGCGGGTCATTGATCTCGAAGGTGGCTGTGCCGGACGGGAGCAATGAGTACGAGGTGAAGACGACGCTAACGCTGACGGCGAGCGGCGGGACGTACGTGCACTATTTGCGCGCGACGAATGACGCGATGACGGGTCCGGCGGCGCAGGGGACCTTCTATTCGGTGGAGTTGCAAAATCCGGTGTTTTCCGGGCCGGCGTGCAGTGCGACGCTGGCGGCGTACAAGCGGGAGGGCGGTGTGGTGACATCGTTGGGCTCGGCGGTAGTGGGTTGCCGGAACGGAATGACGATGAGAACCGTCTTCCTAAGCTACGGATCGATCATGGCGTACACGGACAACCGGATGGCGATGTACATTGGCGGGACGTCGAGCATCACGAGCGGGAAGCCAGGGGTTGGGGCGTTGAATACGCCGGGCGGGAACAGCATTGCGCGGGTGGAGTTGGGACCGCTGGACCGGATTGGGCCGAATACGGCTCCGGCGTCGCAGGTATCGACGTGGGTGCAGCCGAATGCGGTGGATTTTCAGGTGCAGCCACCGGCGGACGATGCCAACGGGACGGGGGTTTACTATTTCCAGGTGAACCGGAACGGGTCGTTCCTGTTGCAGAGCCAATCGTCGTCGTTCACCGACGCGAATGTATCGCCTGGGGTGACATACAATTACACGATCTGGGCCATCGATTATCACAACAATTACAGTGGATCGACGGCGGTGAGCGTGACGACGCCGCCGGCGGGAGCGATCGATCCGCGGCAACCGGGCGTGAAGCCTACCGGGTCGCACTGGGGTGCGATGGGGGAGAACATCAACATGCAGAGCGGGAATCTGAACTTCTCGTATCCGCTGGTGAAGGCGGAGGCGCGCGGGGGCTGGGGGGCGACGTTCGGACTGAATTACAATTCGCAGAACTGGCGGAAAGACGCGGCGGCGACGTGGAAGTTGGGGCAGGATGTGGGATATGGGTTCGGGTGGAAGCTGATGGCGGGGTCGGTGACTCCGTATTGGGCCAATTACTGGAATATTCATCACTACACGTTCACGGACGCGACGGGGGCGGAGTACCGGCTGGATCAGAACAGCGGGGGCGTGTGGACATCGCTCGATGCGACGTATGTTTCCTACGATTCGAACACGAACCGGCTGTACTTCAACGATGGCAGTTTCTGGAAGATGGAGGCGGTGTCGAGCGGGGCGGAACAGGATGCGGGGACGCGGTATCCGACGGTGATGCAGGATTCGAATGGGAACCAGATTCTGATCCGGTACAAGACGGGAGTTGGAGTGATTTGGGCGGATTCGAGCGCGCGGCTGGATGAGATTGAGGATGTGCGGGCGGTGGCGTATGGGAGTCCGGTGAAGTACCGGACGTTCTCGTTCAGCTATAACACGGACGCGGTGCCGCATTTGACGGGGATAACGAACTATATCAACACGTCGGAAGGGTATACGTTCAGTTATTCGACGCCGCAGACGCTGTATTCGCCGATGGCCCCGGGGGGAGCGTTCGGGACGGCGCAGATGTTGAACAGCGTGACGATGAGCGGGATCTCGCTGGTGACGTCGTTCGAGTATGTGAGCGGCGGGGAGTTGAGCCGGGTGGTATTTCCCTATGGCGGGGATCTGCGGTGGCAATACCGGGACTATGAGTATGTGGGAAGCCGGACGTACCGGGAGGTGCAATACCGGCAGTTGACGAAGCAGAGCGGGTCGACGACGACGTATACGATCACGCGGAACGACGCGGCGGATGCGAACTACAGCGTGCATTCGGAGGCGACGTTAGCGGACCCAGGCGGGGTGGGGCAGCGGAAGTGGTTTTTCGAGACGAGCACGACAAGCGCGGACGTGGGTTTGGTGAAGACGTATGAAGAGCAGCAGTTGCCGGGGCCGGTGGTGAAGAGCCGGCAGGAGTACACGTGGTCGGCGGATGGAGCGGGAAGGAGGTACGTGTTCAGGGCGGTGCAAACGATCGATCCTGGGGCGGGGCAGAAGCAATCGAAGACGGAGCAGGCGCTGGACGTGTATGGGAATGTGACATCGATGCAGGGTATCCGTTCGGCGAACCCCTGATCCATCTACTTGCGCCGATTCGCCCATTGTGACGGCGTGAGGTCCGCCACCTGGCTCTTTGTCCGATACTCCATCCCTGGCAGCACATCGAGCAGGTACTCCCGCACCGGAATCTTCA
>JAEUQG010000280.1 GCA_016789755.1 Bryobacterales bacterium | reverse complement strand
AAATACCGCTTTATCGAGGGGTACGAAGGGAACGCCACAGTGCGCGGGTGGCGGGAGTTCGACAGCATATATCATTCGGTGTTCGCCTGCATGCGGGGTAAGGGCGGGTATCCGAAGGGGCTCGCCTACAGCACAGTGCCGGAGGGATTGCTGCTGCGGCCGGCGATTCCGAACGATGAGCTTTTCGGCACGGACGGGACGTACGGGCCGCGGGCCAATTTCAAGATTTCATTGCGGGAACTGCCAGATCATGGGCGGTTTCGGGTGACGGTGACGGCAGCGAAGTACAACGACGGACTGATGCTGGATGCGAAGACGGCGGCGCAGGCGGAAGATGTTCCAGGGGCGGTGGTGATTCGGAATCCGAAGGCGGAGCAGAGCGTGACGGTGCCGAAGGCGGGCGTGTATCAGGTCGATGTGCATGCCTCGGAATACATCAAGCCTCCGGCGGCGGTGGATTCGTCGCGGCTCGGGGAGGGGTTGGGAGGGGCATGGACGTTCGATGGAGAGACGGGCGGTTTGGCGATGGATGGGACGGCGAAGGTGGTGAACTCGCCGTTCGGCAAAGCGGTCTCGATTACGGGTACGGGGGGCACGGCGACGATTGGGCGGAGCGAGGGGATGAATGTGGGAGCAGGCGAATTCACGGTGGCGGCGTGGATCCATCCGCGGGCGCTGCGGCATTCGGGAGTGATTGCGCTGGGCGGCTACAGTTGGACGCACGGGTGGTATCTCGACATTACGGACAACAAGGGCGTGCTGCGGCTGGAGACGAACGGGCCGGGGAATGAGGCGAACGGATCGGTGAGTTCGCCGCCGGGCGTGATTCGTCCGAACGCCTGGCAGCATGTGGCGGCGGTGGTGACGCGAGGGAAGAATCAGGCGCGGCTGTACGTGAACGGCTTTCTGGTGGCGAAGGGGGAGATTGGGGCGGCGAACCTGGACAATCCGCGGATGAACCTGCATTTGGGGCGGGTGCCGAACACTCCGAATGCGCAGCAGTTCCGGGGGGAGATCGACGAAGTTCGGATTTACCGCAGGGCGCTGGGGGATACGGAGATACAAGGGCTGGTGGAGCCGGGGCGGCAGTATGCGAAAGCGCCGCCGGAGCGTCCGCAGGAGCTTCATCTGACGCTGGGCGGGCGGCGGTTTTCGGGGTTGTATGAACAGCCGGCGATGGTGGCGGTACGGCTGGAGGCGGGACCGCTGAAGGTGAAAGCAGCGTACCACGGGCTGCGGGATCTGGACCGCGTGGTGCTGACACCGGTGGCGGCGGGCGATGGGATGTATGCGAAGTTCGCGGCGTTTGAGAAGCGGATTCCGACGCTGGGCGTGCATTTGGGTTTTCGGCGTGATTGCGGGAGCACGTTCGCTCCGGTGGGGCAGCCGCAGCGGGTGGCGGGAACGAATCTGGCGAAATATGTTTTTGAAGGAGCAATCCGGAATTATCCCAGCCCGGAAGTGGAAAAAGACAATGTAAACTACCTGGCGGGGATCCGGGAGATTGCGGTACGGAGCGAGCATACGGACGGACGGGACATGCCGCGGCTGCTGATCCGGGCGGTGGAGTTCGAGGGTCCGTTCTACGATTCGTGGCCTCCGGCGACGCACCGGGGGATTTTCATCGCTTCGGAGAACCGAAACAACCGGGAGGCGTATGCGCGGGAGATTGTGCGGAGTTTCGCGGGTCGGGCGTGGCGGCGTCCAGTGAGCGCGGCTGAGGAAGCATCGCTGTTCGGCGTGTACAGCAAATCGGCGGCGTCGGGGAACAGCTTTGAGCAGAGCGTGAAGGATGCGCTGCAGGTGGTGCTGACGTCTCCGCAGTTTCTGTTTCTGGTGGAGACGAGCGCGACGCCGAAGCCGGAACCGCTGACGAATCATGAGCTGGCGTCGAAGCTTTCGTATTTTCTGTGGAACAGCCCGCCGGACAAGACGACGCTGCACCTGGCGGCGAGTGGGACACTGCGGCAGCAGTTGCGGGCGGAAGTGGACAGGATGGTGGCGAGCCCGCGGTTTTCGAATTTCGTGCGGGAGTTTGCGGCACAGTGGCTGAGCCTGGACAAATTTCAGGTGCTGGAACCGGACCGCAAGCAATATCCCGATCTGACGCGCGACATGCGGGCGGAGCTGCGGCAGGAGCCGGTGCGTTTTGTCGAATACCTGTTGCGGCGCAATCTGCCGGTGCGTCATCTGATCGACTCGGATTTCGTGGTGGCGAATGAGACGGTGGCAAGTTATTACGGATTGGGTGAGAAGACGGAGAGTGGCTTCGAGTTTGTGGCAATCCGGCATGGGCGGCGGGAGTTGGGGGGAGTGTTGACGCAGGCGGCGATCATGGCTGGGCTATCGGACGGGCGGGAGTCGAATCCGGTGAAGCGCGGGGCGTGGCTGGCGCGGAAGATTGTGGCGGAGCCTCCTGACGATCCGCCGCCGAACGTTCCGGCGCTGAAGGAAGATCCGGAGACGAAGCTGACGTTGCGGCAGCGGATTGAGCAGCACCGGAGCCAGCCGGGATGCAGGCAGTGTCACACGAAGATCGACCCGTGGGGGATTGCTTTTGAAGAATTCGACGCGGGAGGACGGCTGAAGAAGCATGCGACGGATGCGCGTTCGACGTTGCCGGACAACACGGAGGTAGCGGGGATTGGGGATTTGAAGCGGTATTTGAGCGAGGATCGCATTGACCAGGTGGCGTTCAGCGTGATGAAGCATCTGGCGACCTATGCGACGGGGCGCACGCTTTCCTACAACGAGATCCACCGGCTGAAGCAGGATGGAGTGAAGCTGCGGGCGACGGGGTATCGGATGCGGGACATGGTGCATTTTGTTGTGAACAGCGGGATGTTTTTGGAAAAGTAGCGCGGTGCGAGCCGCGCGGCGCCTGAAGTAGAATGTATACAACTGCCTGAACTGGAGAGACCCATGAGCCAATCGCTACGACTCGACCGCCGCGCCTTTTTGAAAGGGATTGGGGGCGCCGCACTGGCACTGCCGGTACTGGACGCGATGGGCGCGGAGGTTACGGAGAAGGCTCCGCGGCGGTTTTGCGCATTGTACACAGCTAATGGGATGTCGTTGCCGAATGCGGACCACAACATCGCGGAGTGGCACTGGTTTCCGACGGCGGAGCGCAACGGCGAGTTTGTGTTTTCGAGGTCGACGGAGCCGCTGAGCGGGTTCCGGAAGAAGTTGAGTTTCCTGGGCGGGCTGTATCATCCGAGCGGTCCGAAGGCGGATCCGCATACGTGTTCGGATATGTGGCTGACGGGTGCTCCGCTGCACAATCCGAAGCCGGGGACGTACAACACGGTGGGGCTGGACCAGGTGATCGCGCTGCACACGAAGCAGTATTGCCGGCAGCCGTCGCTGGTGCTGTCGATCGATGCGGGGACAGGGTTCTTATCGCGCACGGGAACGATTGCCTACAATCTGGAGGGGAAGCCGATTCCGGCGGAGAACACGCCACGGCGGATCTTCAACCGGCTGTTCCGCGGGGATCGGGATTCGTTGCAGTCGGAGCGAGAGAAATTACAGCGGCGGATCAAGCTGGTGGATGCGGTGGTGGAGAGCGCAAAGACGCTGGACCAGCAGTTGGGCAAGTCGGACCGGGAGCGGATGGATCAGTATTTGACGTCGCTCAATGAAGTGGAATCGCGGCTGATTGCGTCGGAGAAGTGGATCGACATCCCGCTGAAGAAGCAGGATTATTCCCATCTGCATCTGGATGCGACCTCGGAAGGGGAGCCGGCGGATTATTACCGGACCATGTTCGATCTGATTGCGCTGGCGTTCGATGCGGACATCACGCGGTCAGTGGCGTTCATGCTGAACCGCGAAGATGGGATGGGAATCAGCGACACGTTTCCGATCAAGCTGGGGTTGGGCAAAACGCATCATAACCTTTCGCATGCGACGGACAAGGAAGGGCAGTTGAACTTCGCCAAGTACGACCGGTTCCTGGCGGAGCAGATTGCGTATTTCCTGACGCGGCTGGAGGGGTATGAAGATCGTAATGGAGCGGTACTGGACAACACGATTGTGCTGTTCGGGAGCGGGGCGAGCACGACGCATAATCCGAAGAATCTGCCGACGATGATCGCAGGCGGGGCGAACATGGGGCTGAAGCATGGGGTGTACTGGCGGAACGGGGAGACTCGGATGGCGAATGTGTATCTGAGTATTTTGCGGTCGATGGAGATACAGGCGGAGGGGTTTGCGGACAGCACGGGGACGGTGACGAACTCGATTTTCAGAGTGTGAGAATAGCTTTCGGCTCTCAGCTACCGTCTATCGAAGACGGTTTCGTTTTGGCCCAGCGTTTGATGCGGACGCGCGCCCAGCGGTAGTGGCTGCTGGTGTTGGCGGCGATCCAGCGGGCGAGGGGCCAAGTGCGCATCCAGGGATAAAGCTGCTTGCGGAAGAGATGGGACTCAGGAAGCTGGCGGGCGAGGGCGAGCAGTTGGGCATAGGCGTCGTCGAACTCGCGGCGGACGGCATCGAGCGGCACGTCTTTCCACTGCTCATAAATACGGGCGTTGAGGGCGGGAGTTTGGGTCCAGTTGAGATCAGCGGCAGGAGTGCGGGGGTTTTCACCGCGCAATCCGGCGGCGTACCAGGCGAGGAACATCTGCTTCCAGGCGGTGAGGTGGGCGAGGATGTCTTTGCAGGACCAATGATGGCAGGCGCCGGGGCGTTGGAAATCGGCGCCGGTAAGAGCGGCGAGAGCGTCGGTGAGGCACTTGTGCTCCGCCTCCATCGCCTGGATCAGTTCGGCTTTGGTGCGGGCGATGGGCATGGAGGTTCACTCCTTGGCGGTACCTACCCACCCTAGCACCATTGCGAGGAGAAGCATGATGGCTCCGGTCCAATAGGGGGCTCCGACGCCCATGGCATCGAAAACGGCGCCGGCGTAGATGGGTCCGCCGACGCGGGTGAGGCTGAGGACGGACTGGGTGGAGCCGAGGAGCCAGCCCTGCTCGCGGGCGCTGACTTTGTGGGAGAGCATGGCCATATAGGCCGTGCTGGCGAATCCGACACCGGCGACACCGACGATGGCTACCAGAAGATCGGAAGTATTGCGGGCGAAGGCGACGCCGAGGAAGCCGGCGATGAGGAGGGCCATGCCCATCGTGGCGATCTTCTGCTCGCCGAGGATGGGATTGAGGCGACGCACGAGGACGCCTTGAACGAAGGCGGCGAGGAAGCCGATGTAGGCGAAGACCCAGGCGTTTTCCTGCGGGGTGTATTGGAAACGGACGAGGGTGAAGAGGGAGAAATTACTTTGCAGGCCGGAGAAGGCGAAGTTGAGGACGAAGACAGCGCCGAGCAGGTAGAGCAACTCGGAGCGGCGGAAGAGATCGATGAGGGGCTGGACGGGGCTCAGTTCGGACCATTGAAAAGGCTTCTGCTGGCGGAGTTCGGGGGCAAGCGATTCCGGGAGAACGAAGTATCCGAGTGCGGCGGTGAACAAGCCGAGGAGGCCGGCGCCATACGCTGGGGCGTGGACGCTAATGCCAGCGAGGAAGCCGCCGACGGCTGGTCCGACGACAAAGCCCAAGCCGAAGGCGGCGCCGATCAAGCCAAAATTTTTGGCGCGGTCTTCGGGGGGAGTGACATCGGCGATGTAGGCCTGGGCAGTGGAGATGTTACCGCCGGTGAAGCCGTCGATGATGCGGGAGAGGAACATGACGGGGAGGGACCCGGCAATGGCGAACAGGAAGTATCCGAAGGCGGAGCCGAGGATACTGAGCAGCAGGATGGGGCGGCGTCCATAACGGTCGGAGAGGACTCCGAGCACCGGGCTGGCGACGAATTGCGCGGCGGAGAAACTGGTGGAGAGCAGGCCGATGGTGGTGGCATCGGTACGGAACTGGCGCACGAGGTAAGGGATAATGGGGAGCAGGATGCCTGCTCCCAAGAGGTCGAGGAAGACGGTCAGGAAGAGGAAGGTGAGAGCCCTCTTGGAGGGGGGCTGGGCCACTTTAGATCACCGCGGCTAGTTTCTCAGTGATGAAGGCTTCGATGACGTCGCCGGGCTTCACGTCGTTGTAGTTGTGAATGCCGATGCCGCACTCGTAGCCCGTCTTGACTTCGCTGGCGTCGTCCTTGAAGCGTTTGAGCGAGCCGATCTTGCCGGTAAAGATGACGATGTTGTCGCGGAGGAGGCGCACCTGGCTGTCGCGGGTGATGCTGCCGTCGGTGACGTAGCAACCGGCGATGGTGCCGACCTTGGTGATGCGGAAGGTGTCGCGGACATCGGCGCGGCCCTTGAAGGTTTCCTTGATGACCGGTTCGAGCAATCCGGCCATGGCTTTCTTAATCTCGTCGGTGAGCTCGTAGATGATGGTGTGGAGACGGATGTCGACTTTTTCCTGCTCGGCGATGGAGGAGGCGTTTTTGTCGGGGCGGACGTTGAAGCCGACGATGATGCCTTCGGAGGCGGAGGCGAGGAGGACGTCGGTTTCGGTGATGGCTCCGACGCCCGTGTGGAGAACACGAACGCGCACTTTCTCGGTGCTGAGTTTCTGGAGGGCATCGCTGAGAACTTCGCATGTGCCCCCGACATCGGCCTTGAGGATGATATTGAGTTCCTTGACCTCGCCTTCCTTGAGGCTCTTGGCGAGGGTTTCGAGAGTGACTCGGGCGCCCTTTTTCATCTGCTCTTCGCGCTCTTTGGCTTCGCGGTAGAGGACGATTTGCTTGGCTTTGGCGGTATCGGTGACGACCTGGAAGGTGTCGCCAACCTCGGGCACTTCGTCGAGACCGAGGACCTCGACGGGCATGGAGGGACCGGCTTCCTTTAGGGCGGCGCCGCGGTCATCGAACATGGCGCGGACGCGCGAGAAGACGGAGCCGCAGACAAAGTAGTCGCCGACGCGGAGGGTGCCTTTGCGGACAAGGACGGTGGCGACGGGGCCGCGGCCGCGGTCGAGTTCGGCTTCGAGGACGGTACCGACAGCGGGGCGATTGGGGTTCGCCTTGAAGCTTTGCATGTCGGTGACCAAGAGGATCATTTCGAGGAGGAGGTCGAGGTTCTGGCCGGTTTTGGCGGAGAGCGGAACGGTGACGGTATCGCCACCCCATTCTTCGGGCATGAGACCGTTTTCGGTAAGTTGCTGTTTGATGCGATCCGGCTGGGCCTCGGGCTTGTCGATTTTGTTGACGGCGACGATGATGGGGACCTTAGCGGCGCGGGCGTGGTCGATGGCCTCTTTGGTTTGCGGCATGACGCCGTCGTCGGCAGCGACGACGAGGATGACGATATCGGTGACCTTGGCGCCGCGGGCGCGCATGCGAGTGAAAGCTTCGTGGCCGGGGGTGTCGATAAAGACGATCTTGCGGTTTTTGTATTCGACGTAGTAGGCGCCGATGTGCTGGGTGATGCCGCCGAACTCGCCGGCGACGACGTTCGATTTACGGATGGAATCGAGGAGTGAAGTTTTGCCGTGGTCGACGTGGCCCATGATGGTAACGACCGGGGGTCGGAGCTGCATGTCGGCAGCGTCTTCGGCCATTTCGAGGTCGAAAGTGGACTCCTCCTCGAAGGTCATCTGGGTGGTGGTGGCTCCGAAATCGGAAGCGAGGGCTTCGGCGAGCTTGACGTCGAGGGTCTGGTTGATGGTGGCAAAGATCTTGCGGTCGACCAGTTTTTTGATGACGAGGTTTGCTTTGATGCCGAGTTTTTCGCTGAATTCCTTAACGGTCATGCCCTCGGAGATGGTGATCTCGCGATTGGCGGCGATGATTTGTTCGGGCTCATTGCGGCGCTGGAGACGGAGATCCTTTTCAATGACCTCGATCTCGCGATGGCGCTCACGCTGTTTCTTGCCAGCATCGCGACGCTGCTGTTCGGTAGTGGGGACGGGGGTCGCCACTTCGGGACGGAGCGGCGTGGTGGGATGCATCGGGCGCCCACCGGGGCGCTGCGGGCCGCGTCCACCGGGCGCTCCGGGTTGGGAACCGGGGCGGAGGATCGGCTGGCCTGGGCGAATGGGGCCGCGATAAACTGGCTGACCGGGCGCCGGAGGGGAAGCAGGTCTTCCTGGCATCGGGCCGCGGGCCATCGGCTGTCCGGGTGCGGGCTTGGCGGTCTGAGTCTGTTGGAGCCGGGCGACCAAATCGGGGCGCGGGGGCACGACCGGGCGGGCAGCAGGCTGCCCGGCGAGGACGGCGGGTTTGCCGACCTGCGGACGCGGTGGCGAGGGCGGAGGAACGATGGGGCGGCCGGGGCTTGCCGGAGCGGACTGCTGGGGCGGGGGAGCAGGTGGTCTGGGCCGACCGGGGATGACGCTGCCTGGCGCGGGAGTTCCGGGGGAACTGACGGGCGGGCGCTGGGGCGCGGGCGGAGGTAGAGGCTGTCTCGGTCCGGAAATGATTTGGCCGGGCCGGGGAGGCGTTGGAGGCGCCACGGGAGCGGGCTTGGCCGGGATGGCGATGGTGCGCGGCGGCGGCGCCGGCGCTGGTGGAGGCGCGGCGGGTGCCGGGGCGGGCGGCGGGGGAACCGGAGTTTCCTTGACTGCGGGAGGTGTGGCGATGACGCCGGCAAGTGGCGGACGCAGTGGGATAGCCGGTCTTGGGGCAGAAGCCGCAGAGCCGGCAACGGGCTTTTCAAGCTCGGCGGAAGGCGGTGTAGCCGGAGGCGCAGTTTCGACCGAGGTCTCGACTACGACCGGGCTGGGGCGGCTTGGCGGCGCCTCTTCAAAAGTATGCGTTTCCGCGTAGGTCTCTTCGTCCGCGACAGTCGCGGTTGCTGCAAATCCCAATTCGTCATCACTCCCGGAGTGCTCGCCGCCCTCATGCCGAAGGAGGTGCCGCACCTTTAGTGCAACATCCTCGTCAATCGAGCTGGAGTGCGTCTTCTTTTCCGACACACCGAGGTCAGGCAGCAGGTCAATGATCTTGTGGGGCTTGACCTCCAGCTCCCGTGCGAGCTCGTTGATTCGGATCTTGCTCATATGTTGGCTGTGCGAGCTTTTGTCGGTCACTGTACTCCCAATCGCTCGAATTGGAGGCACAGCACGAGGGTAATAATCCGCTCGCAGTA
>JAEUQG010000272.1 GCA_016789755.1 Bryobacterales bacterium | reverse complement strand
GCAGACCCCGCCGCCGCCGAAGATGGATCTCCCGCCGCCTACAGACCATATGCCAACTCAACAGCACGCAGCACATACGCGGCGGCTGATCACGTGACGCAAACAAAGGGCCGGGGGGACGGCGTTGACTCGGGCGCACGTGGGAAAGGGGGCCTGTTATCCGCGGCCGGGGGCGAACGGGAGCGAGCGCAATCATCTGCTGAATGTGCGCGAGGAGTATTTGAAACTGGGTGGGACGTTTGTGGAATACGAGGGGCCCAAGCAGTTGTATCCAGGCGTGTGGCTGACCGGGCCGGTGGAGAGGGTGCATGCGGAGCGGAACTGGAGCGGTTCCGGAATGCTGGTCAGGCCTGGCGGGGAGAAGGGGGAGGACAACTTGCCGGAGGACATGTCGCTGGTGTTGGATACGGCGAAGGGGTTGGTGGTGATTTCAGGGTGCGGGCATGCGGGTATTGTGAATACATTGGAGAAGGCGCGGCGGGTCGTGCGGAAGGCGGGAGTGCATGCGGCGATCGGGGGATGGCATTTGTTTGCGGCATCGGATGAGCATCTGGCGTGGACTGGGGCAAAGATGAAGGAGATGGGTGTGGAGAATTTTGTTGGGGCGCATTGCACGGGAATCGAGGCGGTGTATGAATTGCGGCGGCATATGGGACTGAAGCGGCGCAATTGCGTGGTGGGGGCGGTAGGGGCCGGATTTAGTCTGCGGGAGGGGATCTTGGCCGGGGTTTTGGCTCGCTGAAGCCGATGAGACTTACGAGAGCAATGACGGCCGGAAGCATGTCCCAGCAGATCAATCGCGACCTGCGCAACCGTGGGATGCCTGGGGTTTGGGGCTATTTGCTGATGGTGTTCGGGCTGGGGGTGTTCACGCAGTTTCCGAACCAGCACCCGGGCGGGTTCCGGCTGGTGGGGGTGGTGACGCTGAGCCTGTGTGCGGCTCGGTATGCGATCTTCTGCCTGACGGAAAGCTACGGTGCGAAGGCGCCGGAGGCATGGCGGACGATGTTGGGGGTGGTTTATCTGTTTACGGGGATGACATGGGGATGCCTGGCGAGCTTCATGTGGATGGAGCAGGGGTTTCAGGCTTTTGACTCCTTTATTATCATGGCGATCGTGGTGACCAGCGCCTCGCTGGTGCCGCACGTCACGGCTCCTTATACACCGTTATGCCATGCGTTTCTGCTTCCGTTTATGGCGCCGATTATTGCTGGGGGAATCGTGATGGGGACGGCGGACGGCTACAGTCTGTCGCTGATGGGGCTGATCAGCCTGGCGTATCAATATGTCGTGCACTTCCGGTTGCGGGTGGAGTACTTTGAGAAGCTGAAGACACAGGAACTGCTGGAGAACGAGGCGCGGGCGCTCGAGCAGGCGCGGCAACTGGCGGAGACGGCGAACCAGGCCAAGAGCCAGTTTCTGGCCAACATCAGCCACGAGTTGCGGACGCCGATGTCGGGGGTGATCGGCATGACGTCGCTGGCGCTGGAGACCCCGCTGTCGGGCGAGCAGCGGGATTACGTGGAGACGGCGAAGACATCGGCGGAGGCGCTGATGGGGCTGTTGAACGATCTGCTGGATTTATCGAAGATTGAAGCGGGGCGGCTGGATCTGGAGAAGACGGCGTTTGGGTTGCGGCAAACGGTGGGGGACGTGGTGAAGGTGTTCCACAAGCAGGCGAGCGACAAGGGGTTGGAACTGGCGTTGGATATTGACGCGTTTCTGCCGGACGCATTGGTGGGCGACCCGTACCGGCTGCGGCAGGTGTTAATCAATCTGGTGGGGAATGCGGTGAAGTTCACCAGCGAAGGGGCGGTGGCGGTGTGGGTGGCCCGGGAGCAGGATGAGGCGGCGGAAATGGCGGTCCATTTCGCGGTGGTAGATTCCGGAATCGGGATACCGGCGGATCAGTTGGGGGCCATTTTCGAAGTGTTTCGGCAGGCCGACGAATCGACGACTCGGAAGTATGGGGGGACGGGGTTGGGGCTTTCGATTTCGCAGCGGCTGGTGGAATTGATGGGCGGGCGTTTGCAGGTGGAAAGCGAGGAGGGCAAGGGGAGCACATTCTGGTTCACGCTGCCGTTTGGACTGGCCGAGAAAGCCCCGGTGAAGGAGGTCTCCACCAGGAGGATGGCGGGGGCGGGGATACGCGTGCTGCTGGCGGAAGACAATGTGGTGAATCAGCGCATTGCGACGCGGTTTCTGGAGAAGTGGGGGCATACGGTAAAGGTGGTGGATACGGGGCGGAAGGCGGTGGAGGAAGCTTCGGGTGGCGGGTACGATCTGGTGCTGATGGATTTGCAGATGCCGGAAATGGGAGGGATTGAGGCGGCGGTGGAGATCCGGCGCGGGGAGGCGGAGAGAGCGGGACGGCGTGTGCCGATCTACTCGCTGACGGCCAGTGTGGGCGGGGATGTCGTGCAACGATGTCAGGAATCGGGAATGGATGGATGCCTTGGCAAGCCGTTTCGTCCCGAGGAACTTGCTGGTCTGGTGACTGAGGTGGCGTTGCGGGGGGCAGTAAAGAGCGAGTGAGGAGTGGGGATTCAGCAGTGCTCGAAAGCGGCGCCGCGGTTGAGGCATGGCGCGCTACGGGAGGGCGGCGAGACGTTGGCGGGCTTCGGAGAAGTCGGGTTGGAGACGAATGGCTTCGCGGAAGCAGTGGAT
>JAEUQG010000259.1 GCA_016789755.1 Bryobacterales bacterium | reverse complement strand
GATTGTTCATGCCCTGCCCTGCCACGGCGCAAGGCGGATTCAATATCCCGGGCCGCTATGAGATCAGCAACGTCAAGTCCGGCAAGGTTCTAGACCTCGACCGCAATGATCAGACCAGTGTCATTCAATACTCCGCAAGGGGGACTGACAACCAGGTGTGGGAGATCCAAGCGATAGGTGGAGGCTACTATTCCTTCCGCAATGGGATGAACGGAAACGCCCTCGAAGCTGCTGGAGATCGTAACAGCACTCCTTTGCGCGCAACCCGCTTCGATGGCCGTTCGGGCCAGCAGTGGCGCATCGATGCGGGCAAGGATGGCAGCGCACTCATTGTCTCTCGACTCGGCAAAACCATCGATATTCCGGATGGCGCCGCTCGCGATGGCGTACCCGCTCAGATTTACGAAAGGAACGGAGACTCGAATCAGCAATTCCGTTTTCGCCTCCTGAACGCAAGCCGCGGAGGCGGGTCGCGGAGGAATGACCGGCTCGACAGCAGACCCAACAACCGTACGCCACCCCCCGTTTATAACAATCCCGGTAACCCGACGAGTCTCACGGGAACAGGAACAAGGACGGAATTGAAGCCGGGCTGGAACATGTTTTCAGCAGAGCAGGACGTCGAGCTTGGCAAGCAGGCAGCAACCGAAGTTACTCAGCAAGTGCCGATGCTGAACGACTCACGAGTCGACAACTACGTCAACAGCCTCGGCCAGCGGCTATCGGCGCTCGCGCCAGGATTTCGATTCACGTATACGTTCAAAACGGTCAACGACCGGAGCGTTAACGCGTTTGCCCTTCCCGGCGGGAATGTCTTCATCAACCGCGGGTTGATCGAAGCTGCGGACAACGAATCGCAACTCGCCGGCGTGATGGCTCATGAAATCGCGCACGTGGCGCTCCGGCACGGCACAAACCAGGCCAGTAAGGCGTCGGCGGCGCAGATGCCGTTGGCGATCCTCGGAGGCGTGCTGGGCAGCAACTCTACTGGGGCCGCGCTGGCGCAGCTTGGCGCGGGCTTCACGGTGAATTCGATCCTTCTCAAGTATTCGCGCGACGCGGAAAGCCAAGCCGACGTGATGGGCACGCAGATGCTGTTCGATGCGGGCATTGACCCGCGGGCCATGGGCCAGTTCTTCGCGAAGCTGGGAGGCGGGAGCGGAGCTGCCTTCTTCAACAGTCATCCAAACCCGGACCGTCGCATCGAGGCAACCGACGAAGAAGCGGCCAGGCTCGGCACACAGAGGACTTCGCAGGCCAGCTCGCGGGAGTTCGCGGAGATCAAGCGCTACCTGCAATCGCTGCCGACGCCACGGGCCAACCAGTTACAGAGCCAACAGCAGCAGAGCGCGCCTGGCCGGCCAGCCGCAACCTCGCAGCGTCTCCTGGGCTTTGAAAACGCGGTTTTGCGCATGGATCACCCCGATAACTGGCGCGCATACGGCCAAGGTGACGCGGCGACCTTCGCGCCCGAGGGCGGTTTGGTCAAAGACGTCAATGGTAACCAGGCGCTGGCCTATGGAGTGGTGGTAAACATCTACGAGCCGGCATCGGATCGCTATGGACAACGACTGCAGGGGCCAGGCTTCCGGCCGAGCTCGGCAGAGTTTCTGGATCAAGCCACCGATCAGTTGGTGGCAACCCTGCAACAGTCGAATCGCAACATGCGCGTGGTGCGACGGCATGGAAGCATCGACGTGAATGGCGAGCGTGGAATCTCCACCTATCTTTCCAACGACTCGCCGATCCAGGGTGGAGGCCGCGAGACCAATTGGCTGGTTACTCTACCACGCACCAACGATCTGCTGTTCATCGTCTTCACCGCCCCGGAGCGTGAGTTCCAGAGCTACGAAAACGCGTTCCAGCAGATGCTCTATTCCGTTCGAATCAAGCGATAGGAAGCGAGGCTCATTGTGAAGATTATTGGAGTATTGGCTCTAGCGGTGCTGTCCTCGGCGCAGACAATCGGCACGGGCACCAGCATCATCGTGCGGACGGGCGAGGCGATCGATGCCAAGAAGGCCGATGGCCGCGTCTTCAACGGCGTGGTGGATCAGAACGTGCTGGATGGGAACGGCAATGTTGCCGTCGCCAAAGGAGCGGTAGCTGAACTGATGGTAAAGACGGCCGCGAACAAGGAGCTGACACTCGATCTCGAATCCATCACCATGAACGGGAAGCGTTATGCGGTGACGGCCGATGAGAGCAGCCTGAGCGCCACGCAGCGCGATGGGATCGGGAAGAACAGGCGAACCGTCGAATACCTTGGTGGAGGCGCGGCAGTGGGCGCAATTATAGACGCCATTGCCGGTGGGGGAAGGGGCGCCGCTATCGGCGCGGCAGCGGGGGCCGGAGCGGGCGCGGGAGCCCAAGTGTTCACTCGCGGCAAGGCCGTGAAGGTTCCCGCGGCGCGCCCGAAGATCGGTTTGGTACTGGCTGGTGGCGCCGCAGTCGGGTTGACACATATCGGAGTCATCCGCTGGCTGGAAGATCATCGCATCCCGGTGGATTATATCGCCGGCACGAGCATGGGCGGCCTCGTGGGCGGACTCTATGCCACTGGCCATGATGCGACGCAGATGGCGGAGTTCGCCGCTGGCATCGATTGGTCCGCCGCCTTGCGCATCAATCCACCATTCGAAGATCTCGCTTTCCGGCGCAAACAGGACCGACGCCAGTTTCCTGTGGCGGTGGAAGCCGGATGGAAGGGCGGTCTCCGGCTACCGATGGGGCTTTCACCCGGACACGGAATCGGGCTGGTCATCAGTCGCGCTACCGCGTCGTACGAAGACCTGCGCAGCTTCCAGGAATTGCCGATACCGTTCCGCTGTGTCGCGGTGGACCTAGTTACAGGACGAGAGGTGATCTTCGCCAAGGGTCCGTTGTTCGACGCTCTGCGCGCCACCATGTCGATTCCGGGCGTGTTCGCTCCTCTTCAGTTGGGCGATCAGGTACTGGTGGATGGCGGCATCCTGAACAACCTGCCGATCGATGTTGTGAAGGCAATGGGCGCCGAAGTGATCATCGCTGTCGGACTAGAAACACCGGAGTCGGAGAACGGCTACGACAATCTGCTTGCCGTTATCAGACGTTCGCTGGGCATTATGGTCTCCGCCAGTGAGCATCGCCACCGGAAGAGCATGAGGCAAGCCGATCTCATCCTTCTACCCGACCTGACGGGCTTCTCTTCGGGGGACTACTCACGGGCGAAGGAACTGGCGGATCGTGGCTACGAAGGGGCGAAGCGCAAGGGGCGTTTCCTGGCAACACTGGCGGTGGACGAAGCCGAATGGGCAACCTACCTGGCAGATAGAAACAGCCGCCGCCGTGCGGCCTGGATTCGGCCACAGTTCATCGACATCAATGGCTTTGCGTTCGACAGGAAGAAGCGTCTGGCGAGAGAGATGGAACGCGAACTGGCGCTCTCTTCGATCGCCGCAAACTGGAGCATGCATTGACCCGCATCACCGGCATCGGCCCTTACAAGTCCGCGGACTACGGGTTTGTAGACAGAAACGGGCAGCGGGGCATAGCAGTTCGAGCCCACGAAAAATCTTACGGTCCACCGTTTCTGAATACCGGGATCTTTGTGTCCGGCTCGAATTCGGAAGGTTTGAAACTCGGCATCGCGGGGCGCTTGACCTTTTTGGATACGCTGACGCCGGACTCGGAATTGCGCAGTGACTTCAGCCTCGGCATCGAGAACCGCGCCGCCGGCGAGTATTATCAACGGCTGAAAGGGTCACGATTCTTCGCATCGCCGGCTGCCTTCATTTCCCAGCGCTCGCAGGATTTCTTCGACCATGGAGATAGCGCTCAGCACGCGTACAAGGTCCGGGAGACAGGCGCCAGCTTCGATCTCGGTTATGCCACCGGAAGATTTTCTGAGTTGCGTATCGGCTACAGGGTGAGCAAACTTCACACCTATGTCACAAGCGGGACTCCCAGCCTGCCGCCACTGAGCGGAATGGTGGGCGCAACACGCATGCAATTCACACACGACGGGATGAACCACATCGTTCCAACTCGGGGAGTCTATTTCTCGTTCGAGGGTCAATGGGTGAACCGCTGGCCTGGGGCTCGCAAAGCGTTTCCGATGATGGAGTCGAGAATCGCATACGCCCGGCAACTGACGAAATCGTACTCGGTGCTGGAGACAATGAGTGGCGGCACTACGGTCAACACAGGGTTGGGCTTCCCGCCGTTCACGCTGGGCGGGCCAACGCGGCTGGCCTCGCTGGCGCGGTACCAACTGATTGGGAACCACTATTACTACAACGGCTTGTACCTGATGCGGCCCATGTTCGGGCAGAGGATGCCGTTCCTGAGCAGCTTCAAGGCGATGATTGGATACGAACTCGGCAACGCGTTCACCTCCGGAGATCCGCCGCGGCCTTTTCAGGACGGTGTGGCGGGAGTCATCCGGGAGACTCCGATCGGTGTCGTATTCTTCGGGGCGAGCGTGGGGGAACGCGGAGAGAAGAAGCTCTTTTCTCACCATTGGGCGATTCTTCCACTAACGTGTGCGCGCGCGCCTCACGTCAGGGATTAAGCGCAGACCTGC
>JAEUQG010000221.1 GCA_016789755.1 Bryobacterales bacterium | reverse complement strand
TCCACGGAGGCATCGTCGCGAATGCAGCGATTGTCCCCGCAGGAGACAACGGAGCCATCAGCGTCTTCGCCACTGGACGTACCGATCTCATCATCGACGTTACCGGCTATTTCACTGCCGATCCGCTGCCGCAATCGAACGCCTTCTACACGACAGCGCCGTGCCGCCTAGTGGATACCCGCAATCCCGCGGGCCCGCTGGGCGCTCCCAGCCTTTCCGCGGGACTCTTTCGCAGCTTCCCGCTGCTCTCCGGGCCATGCCAGATCCCCGCCTGGGCCACAGCCTATTCGCTCAACGCCACGGTAGTTCCCACGGCTTCGCTCGGCTTCCTCACGCTGTGGCCCTCCAACGGCCTACAACCCGTTGTCTCGACGCTCAATTCTCTTGACGGAGCGGTTGTCGCCAACGCCGCACTGCTCACCGCCGGCGCCGGTGGCGCTATCAACGCCTTTGCCACCGATAAGACCGAACTTATTCTGGACGTCAACGGCTACTTCGGGACGTCCGGCAATCCGGGCGAGTTGCACTTCCGCCCACTGCCCCCATGCCGCGTCGCCGACACCCGCGTCGATTTTGCCGCCAGCCCCATCCGTGCCGGCGACACCCGCGACTTCGCCTTCGCCAATGTTTGCGGCGTTCCGGTTGGCGCGAAAGCATACTCCGTCAACGTCACGGCGGTCCCCAGCGGGCCATTGGGTTATCTCACCATGTGGCCCTCCGGCAGTGGCCGGCCGTTCGTCTCCACTCTCAACTCCTTCCTGGGACGCGTCGTCGCCAACGCTGCTCTCGTTCCAGCGGGGATCAACGGCGCGGTCAGCATTTTCGTCACCAACGAAACCCACGTAGTCATCGATGTCAATGGCTACTTCCAGTAATCATGACCCGGCTCAGCAGGATCATCAGAGCCGCGGCACTCGCGAGCACGCGCAGTGCGCGATCCTTCCGCCACTTCAGCGGCAATAACCTCACGTATGCCGCGGTCACACTGGTCTTTTTCCTCGATCCCGGAGCTGCTGTTTTTCTCCTGATCCTGGCAGCAATTATCCTCTTTCTGCCCTCCAGTAGCGATCCGCTCGCCGCCATCCCTGGCGAGCGTCTTCATCTCTGGCCGCTCACGCAGTGGCAACTCGTCGCGCTGCGCATCGTCGGCCCACTCCTCAATCCGCTCACATGGCTGCTGATCGTGGGGCTCTTGTGGAAACGCATCCTCTGGAGTCTCTGGCTCTTCGCCGCCGCCTTCTTCCTCACCGGCTTCATCGGTTCTCATTTCCGGATCCACAGTCTCTGGGTTCCGCGCATTCCGGCCGGCCGGCTCACTCACATGCTGCGCAAAGATCTGCGCCAGATGGTCACCGCCCTCGATTTCTACTGCGCGCTCCTTATCTCCGTTCCCGCCGCATGGTTGCGTCTTACCGGCCAACTTCCGCCCGCTGCACACGTCCCTCTCACCGGCCTCATCGTCATTATCATGTCCACCATCCCCCTTACTCTGTTCGGACTGGAGAGCTCGGCCATCATCCGATACCGCATATGGCCGATCTCCATTCGCTGGCCGATTGCTTCAAAAGGACTCGCGTATCTCTTATTAATGCTTCTGCTCACGATCCATTTATCCCCAATGGCGGCATTATCCGCAGGTTTCGCCTCGCTTGCTTTCGGGCAGCGAATCGCGACACGGCACATCGCTCCGCAACACCCCTGGAGTTTCCGCACCAGCGCTCCTTTCGCCCGCGGCATGACGCAAATGCTTGTTGCACTGGCCGGTTTCGCCGTGAGCACTCAAGTCGACCCCCTGTGTATTTTCCCCTGCATCATTGTTTACACCCTCTCTCTCGCGCGCATTGGCACAGACATGCTGACCTGCGACTAGTGGTATTCTGCAATCAAGCAAAGGGAGTTCTTTCTCAAATGAAGCATCTTTTCTTATTCCTGGCCGCGGTCTGCTGCGCATTTGCGCAAGCACGCGGCACCATCACCGGCGAAGTGGCCGACCCTGCGGGAGCAATGGTCCCCGGCGCCAAAGTCATCGTCTCCGCAACCGCCATTGGACTCACCCGTGAAGCCACTACCAACGAAAACGGCTTCTTCACGGTCCCCACCCTTCCGGCTTCCGAATACGAGATTCGCATCGAGGCAACAGGGTTCAAGAGCCTCATCCGCTCCAGCCTGCGCCTGGAAACCGACGCTGTCGTGGCGCTCCGCTTCCAACTGGAGATCGGCCAACTAGCAGAAAAGATCGATGTCACGAGCGATGCGCCGCTTGTCGAAACGGCCAACGGCGAACTCGCCCGGACTATTCCGCAACAGCAACTGCAGAACTTCGCCCTCCCCGGACGAAATCCTTTCTATATGCTCGGCATCATGCCCGGAGTCGTCTCGCGCTACGGCAACTTCATGACCGACTTCCGCGGCGGCAGCTACTCCATGGGTGGAGTCCAGATCAACGGCCAGCGCAAAGACATGAACTTCATCGCCGTCGATGGGATCAACAACGGCCGCGTCCGCGACGGTGTCCAGCAAAACAACATCATGGGCGTGGACTTCGTTGAAGAAGTGCAGGTCTCATCAACCCGGTACGCCCCCGAATATGGCCGTTCCACCGGTGCACAGATCAACTTTACGACCCGCCGCGGCACCCAGGACTTTCATTTTTCCGGCTACGAGTTTTTCTTCTCCGAAGGCTTCGCCGCCCAGCAATATATAGTCGGCGGACGGCCCCGCATCCGCTATCACAACTACGGCTTCACCGCCGGCGGCCCCGTTTATTGGCCCGGGAAATTCAACAACGACAAGAACAAGCTTTTCTTTTTCGTCGGCCTCGAGCAGCGCACCAATTCCGGCTTCAACCAGAAGCTCTCCATCATCCCGACTGCCGCTGAGCGTGCCGGAGACTTCAATGCGAGCGCCCTCAAGCCCATCGATCCAGACTCGCGCACCCCGTTCCCCAACAACATTGTCCCTGCCTCGCGCATCAGCGCCTTTGGCCGTGCGCTGCAGAAGATCTATCCCGATCCCAACTACACCGGTCCCGGCGGAAACTTCTATGCGAGCAACAGCCAGCCTACGGACTCGCGCGACCTGATCTACCGGCTCGACTACAACATCAAGCCGGGCTGGCAAGTGTCGTTCCGCGGCCTCCCCGGCACCCAATCCTTTACCTCTTTCTTCGATAACACGGGCAACAATATTCCGCTCTTTCAGGCCTTCCGGGACCGCAAGGGCAACAACTACATGGCGAATCTCAACGTCGCTATCGACCCGCGCACAGTCAACGAACTCAGCTTCGGTTACTCCGATTACCGCGAAGATTTCCGCATGATCGGCGACGGCATCAAGCGCCAAAGCTGGGGCTTCAATTTTCCTGAAGTTTTTCCCGGTAATCGCCTCGACCGCATCCCCGGCATCAGCATCACCGGGCTCACCGGCATCAGCGGCTCCGGCCACCCGAGTTACGCCCGCACGCCCACCTTCATCATTCGCGAGAACTTCAGCAAGGTCATCGGCGCCCACACCTTGAAAGCGGGCTTCTACATGGAGTGGATGAATCTCAACGAACTGAACCAGGCCAACGACAACGGTGCGTTCAGCTTCGGCAGCGTCGCATCCAATCCGCGCAATTCGCTCAATCCCTGGGCGAACGCGCTGATGGGCAATTTCGACGCCTACTCCGAATCCAGTTCTCCTGTTCAGACGATTTACAAGGCCTACACACGCGAGTTCTACTTGCAGGACGCCTGGCGGCTGCATCGCCGCTTCTCGCTCGAATACGGCATGCGCTGGGCCTTCGTCTCTCCCTGGTACGCGCAACTCAACAACCTCGTGGCGTTCATGCCGCAATTCTGGAACGCTTCGGCTGCGCCGCAAGTAGGCGCCAACGGCGCGATCGTCCCTGGCACCGGCGATATCTACAATGGGCTCGTGCTCCCTGGCTCCGGGTGGCCTTCGGCAGCCCAAGGCCGCGTTCCGCAATACGATGACGCGGCCATCAAGGCATTGTTCCGAGGCGTGCCGCGGGGCTTCAACCCGCTGCGCAAGACCAATCTCGAGCCGCGTCTGAGCTTCGCATGGGATGTGTTTGGCGATGGCAAGCTCGCCATCCGTGCGGGCGCCGGAGTCTTCCACGGAGTCACCGGCATCGCCTATTCGGGCTGGTATCTAGGGGCACGCGAGCCTCTCGTTTCCAATACCAGCATCAGTAACGGTATCGCCGACAATCCCGCGAGCGGCATCCCCAACACCACTCGTTTCCCGATCTCTGCCGGCTCGCTGCCTTACGATTACAAGATCCCCACGATGTATAACTACAGCTTCGGCATCCAAACGCTTCTTCCTTACAAGACGCAATTGGATGTGAGCTACGTCGGTAACAGCGGCCGGCATCTGTCGTTCTCGCGGCCGCTCAACTTTCTACTTCCCGAACAGCAGGCGGCAAACCAGGGTGTCGATCTGCGCCGTTTCCTTCCCTATCGCGGCTTGAACTCGCTCAACCTGGTGGAACCTTCGGCGACATCCAGCTACAACTCCATGCAGATCTCCGCCCGCCGCCGCACTGGAGCGCTCACCTACAGCCTTTCCTATACTCTCGGAAAAATTATCGGCTACGGAAATGAAGGAGTGGCCGGAGGCATTCAGGACCCGCTCAACGTCCGTGCCGAACGTTCCGAACTCGAAGAAAGCCGCCGGCACTACGCCGTGTTGATGCACACCTATGAGCTGCCCTGGTTCCGCAAGCAGCAGGGGTTGTTCGGTCGCGTCCTGGGAGGCTGGTCCTTTACGGGCGTTTGGACACTGACAACGGGCCGTCTCTATGCCCCGTCGCTTACCGGTGTTGCCCGTCAGGTTGCGAGCCGTCCCGACGTCGCCGGCGAGTGGGAACTGCCCGAATCTGAACGCACGATTTTCCGCTATTTCAATACGGCCGCATTCGCTCGTCCCGCCGACTGGACCTTCGGCAACGCGGGCAAATGGGTGGTGCGCGGCCCCGGATCCATCGATTTGAGCGCTTTTGCGTTGAAGGACGTGGAAATCATCGAACGGCTCAAAGTGCAGTTGCGGGTCGAATCGTTCAATGTGGCCAACCACATGAACCTATCCGACATCAATACCCAATTGGGCAACCGGGCCTTCGGCCAGATTAGCGGGGTCGGCGCCCCACGCTATTTCCAGTTCGGGGCGAAGTTGATTTTCTGAGTTGAGTTTCGTGGAGGCAGCGGCTGATCGCGCTGCTGCCTCTAGCCTGCCGCCGTATGCGAGACTAACGGCGTAAAGACAAGTCATGTCCACCGACCCGCTCCGAGTCGCCGCGTTCCTTACGTATCTCTTCGCTTGGCTCGTCCTCGCCGTCGCCGCTCTGATTTACGCCATCCCCAGCCGCGGAGCCGCCCGCAACCCATCCATCTCACTACCCGCACTGATCGGAACCGTGATCCAACTCTGCGCCCTGCTGCCCGTTGTGCTCACTCTCAACGATGGCCCTCTTCGGCCTGTTCCTGTTGAACAGGCGGCCACCATCCTCTTTGCACCGCTGGCCGTTTTCTTCTTCCTTTGGGCACAGCGATCCGCTTCGAAGCACACCGGCACACTGGTAACAACCGGAGCTTACCGCCGGCTCCGCCATCCGATCTATCTCGCTTTCGGATGCATGTTGCTCGCCAGCGGACTCATCGTCTCGGCGGGCTTGTGGCTCTTGCTTGCCGTTCTCATCTACATGATCGGCACCGAAATCCGCATCCACGACGAAGAGGCCGAACTAACCCGCCGCTTCGCCGAAGAGCACGCCGCCTACGTGCGCCGCACACGCTGGCGCTATCTGCCCGGGTTACGATAAATCCAAGCCCAGATACCCTGCCGCATTCCCATAACAAATATTCCGGATCATCGGTCCAATCCAATCTTCCCGATCCGGCAGTTCACCCGACTCCACTTCTTTGCCAATCAAATTGCAGAGGGTGCGCCGGAAATACTCATGCCGGGGGAAGGACAGGAACGACCGCGAATCGGTCAACATGCCGACAAACCGCGACAGCAGCCCGACGTTCGACAATGCGTTCATCTGCCACTCCATGCCTTCCTTCTGGTCGAGGAACCACCACCCCGAGCCGTACTGGATCTTCCCGGCTACCGACCCATCCTGAAAATTCCCAATCATCGTCGCAAAGGCCATGTTCTGCACCGGATTCACGTTGTACAGAATCGTCTTCGGCAGCATGCCCTCGCTTTCCAGCGCATTCAAATAGGCCCCCAACTCCGCCACCTGGTTCCAATCCCCCATCGAATCGAAACCGGTATCCGGCCCCAATTCCCGCAACTTGCGTGTGTTCGCACTGCGATACGCCCCCAGGTGCAACTGCTTTGTCCAGCCTTTTTCCGCATCCAGGCGCCCGAAGTGCAGCATCAGGTACGTTGCAAACCGGGCATGATCGTCAGCTCCGGCCGCCTGCCCCGCCCGCGCCCGGTCGAAAATGGCCGCTGCATCCGCATCGCTGCAAAACGACGCATAACAATGGTTCAAGCCGTGATCCGACAGCCGCCCGCCCATTGCGTGAAAGAAATCGTGCCGCAGTTTCAGTGCTTCCATCAGCCGCGCCAAGCTTGAGATATCCATATTGGCCGCAGCGCCCAACTGGTCCACCCAGGCATTCCACATGGGCGCATCATCCACCCGTAGAGCTTTGTCCGGACGAAACGCCGGAAAGACCTTCGTCTTCAGTCCGGCCTTCCGCAACTGCGCGTGGTAGGCCAAATCGTCTGTCGGATCATCCGTAGTGCACAGTGCACGCACCTTGAATTTCTCCAGAATTCCCCAAACCCGCAACGCATCGGTGGCGAGCAACGCATTGGCGCGATCCCATACCGATTGCGCCGACGATTCTTCCAGATACTCGTCAATCCCGAAGTAGCGCACCAGCTCGAGATGAGTCCAATGAAACAGGGGATTGCGCAGCGTGTAGGGCACGGTCTTCGCCCATGCCAAGAACTTCTCAAACGGAGGGGCGCCGCCTGTGCAGAACTGTTCGGCCACACCGTTGGCGCGCATTGCCCGCCACTTGTAGTGATCCCCCTCGAGCCAGATCTCGAAAAGATTTGCGAACTGCCGGTTTTCGGCGAGATCTTTCGGCGGCAGATGATTGTGGTAGTCCAGAATCGGCTGATCCGCCGCATAGGTGTGATACAGACGCCGGGCGGTGCCCGTGCTTAGCAGGAAATCATCGTGGATAAAAGGCATGGGGAAACCAACCTTCTATTGTGCCAGGAATCCCGTCTTCCGCAGCACCGCTTCGCTCTTCTTCCTGATCTCCGCGGTGACCGCGTAGGGGTCCCCATTCTGCAGCCTCGGCCAGAACAATTCCACCGACAAAGGACCCGTGTACCCTGCCTTGCGAATCCCCTTCAGTATCCGATCGAGAGGGGCGACTCCATCGCCGGGCACCTCCCGCGTCGACCCGTCCAGAAGTTCGCGAGGCATGCGCGGGACATCCTGAAAATGAACGTGGTGGATTTCTCCAGGCCGGATGAGGTCCAGATCCTCGAGCTTCGACAACCCGGCATAGAAGTGGTAGAAGTCGAACATGAACCGCATGTTCGGATGATTCGCTCCACGGATCAAATCGAGAGCCGTCGGCACGGATCCGGCAAAGGTCGATCCGCGCATGAATTCGAGCATCGCCGTGACTCCGAACCCCTTCACGATGTCTCCCACTTCGCGCAGATTCTCCTGACCGCGTTGGAAATCATCAGGCGCGAACTTCGCCGTCGCGGCGCACGGCACGACCATGCGGTCGACGCCGATCTGCGCCACACGCTCCGCACGGTACTTCAACTCCTCCAGAGCCTTCGCCCGCCCCGGATTCGGCTCCGCCAATCCGCGCACGCCGCCGCTCGACACAGGCTTGATCCCCAAGTCCGCCATCAGCCGCTTGGCCGCGCCCACGCCCTCCTTGTTAACGAATTCGTCGTAATGTGCCGGAATAATCTCCGCGAAACGTACGCCTGCCTTTGCGTATCCTTCCAAAGACTTCCGAAAGCCGGCGCCCACCGTGGTTGTCTGATGCATGCACAGCGCGTAGCCCTGCTTCGCCGCCAGAGCAGCGGCTGCCGTAGGTATCGATGACAGCAATGTCCGCCGAGTCACCGTGCATCCACCTTGGCAAACATCGCCCGCACCGAAGCCGCGTTGCGTTCCGGATCCGCCCCCACTGGCTGATGCTTCGTGAAATCGAGGGTTTTCCCCAGTTCCTCCGCGGTTCGACCCTGCCGCTTCCCCTCGCTCACCTGCTTCCACATGTCTTCGATATAGGCGGCCTGTTTCCGCAGCGTCGATGCATCTCCCAGCGTCCCATGCCCCACCGCCACCGTCTGAGGCCCCCACGCGGCCATCGTCGCCAGGGCTTTTACCCAATTCCGATGATCGGCGTCGGCATCGGCCATATTGTTCCCCGATTTCCAATTCACACACAAATCACCGGTGAACAGAATTTTCTCTTTCGGCAGCCAGGCCACCGCATCGCCCTTGCTGTGCCCCGGCCCGACTTTGACTAATTCCACGCGGTGTTCTCCGTCATCGAAGACCATCTTCTGCGGAAACGTCACCGTCGGGTGGGCCAGGAAATACGGCTTCAAGCTGAACTCGCCCGCGGCTTTGTTGCGATCCCACCCAGCCTGCCCCTTCGACCGGGATTCCATCGCGCAATCTTCCGAGCACACAATCGAAGCGCCTTCGGCCGTAAACAAACTCCCGCCATAGGCATGATCTCCGTGATAGTGAGTATTGAACACGAACCGGATCGGCTTGTTCGTGGTCTTCCGGATCTCAGGAATAATCTTCTTCGCTCCCCATGGGAAATTGGCATCGATCACCAGCACGTAATCCTTGAATACGACCCAGCCACAATTCGCCGGCTCCTGAATCGTACGATCCCCTTGCCAGAACCACACACCTGGAGCCAACTCCCGCACTCTGCTCTGCTGGCTCATCAACGCCGCCAACGCCATCGACAGGAACACCGCCGACAATACAAGTCTGCGCATAATGCCCACTAGCATACCCCACGCAGGTGCGGCCCGGCCGCGGGCTCAGCCGCTGTCCTTGCGATTCGGGAAACGACCCCTCGACGGCGATATGCTGGGAGGGTGCCACGTCTCTCACGCCGTTCTTTTGTCACCTCTACCGTAGCCGCCGCGGCGGTACATGCCGCGGAGTTTCATAGCCAGTGGAAGCCGGATCTTTCGCGGCCATGGCTGGGGCCGGAATACTGGGCCAATCCGATGCAGGATTGGCGGATTCGCAAAGGCAGGCTGGAGTGCTTCATCGCAGGCGGGGACCGGAATGTGTTTCTGCTCACTCGGGAGGTGAATGGTTCCAAGGGCGACTTCACGATGTCCGTTCGTCTCGGGCGGCTGGAGGAAGACCGCCAGATGCTGGATGCCGGATTCGCCGGATTCCGAGTCGGGGTGAAGGGTGAGTTCAAGGATTATCGGGACAGCGCAGTCCATGGCGTTGGGATGAACGCCGGGATTACATCGCAAGGACGGCTGTTCATCGGTCAACCGGAAGATGGCGGGGTTCAGGCGCCGCTCGGCGATGGCGTGCAGTTGAAACTGTCGGCTGTGCCAGGGGATCGGGAGTACACGCTAACGCTGGAGGCGCTGGACAGCGGCGGGGTGCGGCTGGCTTCCGTGTCGAAGAGCGTGGCGGGGGCTCGGATTGAGGGCGGTGTGGCGCTGGTGTGCCATTCGGGCGAGACACGGGGGATGTCTCAGAATCGACGTAACGCGACCCGCGGGGGAACGATGCGGTTCTGGTTTACCGATTGGACGCTTGCAGGGACGAAGGTCACGGAGTTTGCCGATCGGGCCTTCGGTCCCATCTATTTCGCGATGCATACGCTGAGCCGCCGCGTGCTGAAGATGACGGCGCAACTGGCGCCCCTGGAAGCGGGGACTCATTCGGCGGAGTTGCAGACGAAGACGGGGAAAGAATGGAAGACGGTTGCGAAGGGGGAGATGGATTCGCTGGCGCGGACGGTGACTTTCCGCGTGTCCGAATGGGACGACACGAAAGACACTCCTTACCGGGTGATGTTCGGGCAGCACTCTTGGGAGGGCATGGTCCGCAAGGATCCAGGCGACGGGCGCAAGCTGGTCATCGGCGCATTGACGTGCTGCAACGATGTCGGATTCCCGCACCAGGATCTGTTGAAGAGCGTGGCGCATTTCAAGCCGGATATTCTCTTTT
>JAEUQG010000218.1 GCA_016789755.1 Bryobacterales bacterium | reverse complement strand
TCAGACGTGTGCTCTTCCGATCTTTGTGAAGTCGAAGTACGGCGGATTGCGCAAGGTGGCGAGCACGTGCCAGGGCGCCGCGATGAGGAGGACGATGCCAGCACTGCTTAGGGGCCGCAGTTTGCGCCACGTTTCCCGCCGCAGCAGTTGGCGCGTGATGGCCAGATAGAGCAACGCGCCGGCGACAGGGAAGACAGCGGCAATCAGGCCTTTGAGCAACAAGCCAACGCCGATGGCCGCGGCGAACAACGCAGGCCAGAGCGTGCCGCCTTCCTCGAGCGCGCGCAGGAAGGTCCACATGGCGATGGTGATCGTGAGAGTAAGGATGGCGTCGGGGATCTGGATTCGCGTGAAGAGCCATAGTCCGATGCAGGTGGCCATGACGAGACCTGAATTGGGACCGGCGGATTCCCCAAAGGCCCAGGCGGAGAAACGCATCGTGCAGTAGACCAGCAGCACCACACCGAGCGCAAGAGGGATACGCGCAGCCCAATCGTGAGGCCCAAAGATGCGCATCGACACGGCCATCATCCAGTAGATGAGCGGGGATTTTTCGAGGTAAGCGATCCCATTGAGCCGCGCTGTGACCCAATCGCCCGATTGCAGCATATTTCGCGCTATCTGCGCCTGAACGGCATCGACGTCGTCCATCAATCCAGGCGGCGAGACAATACACCCGAAGTAGATGGCGATGGCGCAGGCAAGGACTGTCAGCCGCGGATTCCGGCCCATGCCAGTTCCTCCGGCGTTCGGGAAGCGGCGGTGATGTTCCAACGCTTCATCCACAAAAAGAGAGTCATCAGGCCCCAAAGGTGGTAGCCGTAGTTCGCCTGGCGACGGAAATGGCTGCGCATGATGGCCTCGAGTTGCGGCCAATCGAAAACGCCGCTGTTGCGCGCCGCGGCTTCATTGACGCTGTCGAGCAGAAGCGGCTTCAGCGTTTCACGGAACCAGTGATGCGCCGGAATATCGAAGCCCTCCTTCTTTCGATGAATGATGCTCGGCGGCAGTTTATCCTTCATCAATTCGCGAAGAACATACTTCAGCGTGCCTCCGCGGATCTTCAGATGCTCCGGCAGGGAGGCGGCAAATTCTACAATCCGGTGGTCCAGGAACGGGGGACGGATTTCGAGGGAGTGAGCCATGCTCATGCGATCGCACTTGTAGAGGATATCTTCGGGGAGGTAGCAGATTTGGTCCAAATGCAGGAACCTGTTGAGCGAACCCGAGGTGGGGGGGGATAGGACGCTCCAATCCGCAGGCGCCGCGGCCGGAGCCAATGAGGCCCGGATGTCGTCATCGAAGGTTCCGTTCCAGTAGAGGTGGGCTCGCATCGGATCGAGCAGCGACCCTTCGAGAAAACGTTTAGCCTTGTACTCGAAGCTAATCTTCTCATCCGATACCGGCCACGCGGCGAGGAGGCGCAGCACGAGGCGGCGAAGCACGACGGGAACGCGCCGCGCGGTGGCCGCATAGCGATCCGCCAAGTAGGTCTGGTAGCCGCCGAAGAGTTCATCGGCGCCTTCCCCGCTGAGGGCGACGGTAACGTGACGCCGGGTCATTTGCGAAAGAAACCAGACAGGCAGCGCTCCCGCGTCGGCGCTGGGCTCATCGGAGTAGTAGGACATCCGTTCAATGGCTGAGGCCAGATCGGCATCGGAGTCGAGGCTGAATTCATGCGGCTCAGCGCCGTAATGGGCCGCGATGTGGCGAAAATAGGGGCTCTCATCGAAGGAACGCCCGCGGAAGCCGATTGAAAATGTTTTGACGTGCGGCGCTTCCTGAGCGGCGTAGTGAAGGACAGTGGACGAGTCAAGCCCGCCGCTGGCCCACACTCCGAGAGGGACATCCGAGAGCAGGTGTTCACGCACGGAATCGCGAAGCAGCGCATCGAGTTCCTCTTTGGCCTCGGGCAGCCGTTTCCTGGAATCCGGCTGGAAGGTGAGCCGCCAATAGGCCCCGCTGCGGATCGTGCCGTGTTTCCATTCCAACCAGTGGCCTGGTTGCAGCTTGTCGATCCCTTCCACCAGGGTGTGCGGATGCGGCGTGTAATTCAGCGACAGGTAGTAGGCAAGGCCGCGCAGATTCAGACGGCGGTCCACTTCAGGGTGCCCGAGAATGGCTTTCAATTCGGAACCGAAGTAGAGGTCGCGATTGCGTCGCAGGATGTACAGCGGCTTGATTCCCATGCGGTCACGAGCGAGAACCAGCCGCTTGCTCGATTCGCACCAAAGGGCGCAAGCAAACATTCCGCGAAGTTTTGCAAAGCACTCCGTGTCCCATTCGAGAAAGGCGTGCAGCACCACCTCCGTATCGCACCTTGTCTGAAAGCGATGGCCTCTCGATTCGAGTTCCGCGCGGAGAGCGGAGTGGTTATAGATTTCACCGTTGAAACAGATGACGGTATCGCGGTCTGGAGAGTAAATGGGCTGATCGCCGCCGGCGACATCGATGATGCTCAGCCGCACGGCGCCCATTGAAATCGCCGCTGCGCGGTGCACTCCCTGCTGGTCCGGACCACGATGACGAATGGAATCGACGACCCGCTCAATTCGCTCCAAGGGCGGGGAAAAATCCAGTGTGGTGTAGCCTGCAATGCCGCACAAAGTAATGGGGTCCGTGGGTGGAAGAGCTTCCATCGTGAGCATAGCATGTTGCGCTATGCTGCTATTGAAAGGCCCCAACATATGCGAACAATTGCGGCAGTTGTATTATGTCTCGCGCTGCTGCTGCCTGCTGCCGTTGGCCAGCAGAACAGCGTGGACGACAGAATCTACGATCAGGTGCGGCTGAAGCTAGTGAACCACCCCGACGTGAAGGGCGGCGCCATCGAAGTAAAGGTTGCGGACGGTGTGGTGACGTTGCAGGGCAAAGTGCGCACTGAAAAGGGAAGACAAAAGGCGGAGAGCCTTACCCAGAAGGTCAAAGGGGTCAAGAAGGTCGTGAACGAGATTCAGGTCACTAACTTGTAAGGGGGGTGCGATGTCGAAGTACGAGGTGTCGAAGACAGTCGAGGCGGTAAAACTAAACAAGCGAACGGGAGCGCCACTAGGAGAGCCACCGATTTCGCTCCCGTTCGGCGCCATCATTGACAAGTTGGAGGAGGCCGGCGATTTCTACACCTTCACTTACATGGCCGAACGATACCGCATGCGGCAGGACAACGTGCGCGGCGCATTGCACCCGATCGGAGCGCCGGCGTCCTCCTCTGTGCCCAAACCGGCCGCGGAGGTCGGCAAAGCGGAACCGCCTCCTCCACCGCTGGTCTTTGAAAAGCTGCAAAGTGCCAGCGCTGTATCGCGGGCGAAAGTGCCTGGAGGCTGGCTGGTGATCCACGGCACGGGCATCGCCTTCGTTCCCGATGCCGGACATGAATGGGACGGCGCATCGTTGCCGTAGAACCGCCATGCGCTTTCTGCTGTGCCTTCTTCTGACAGCCGCGGCATGTTGTGCCGAATGCGTTCCTTCCATTGCGGAGTTGGGCACAATTGAGGGGCAGTTCAGCCGGGGAGAATGCAAGGGACAAGACTTTCTGCCGGACGCCTCGACAAGCGAAATCCGGGATCTGCGGCCCTTGACAGCCGCCGCCTATGAACTCACTTTGCCCGAAGGCGGTGGGATTCTTGTAGTCCGGCTCAATACACCCGGCCTGGTTCCTGTTGCCGCCGTGGCCAATGAGAAACTCGACTTGCTGCAGGTCGCCGCTGGGCAGCAGGGTGCGGCAGCCGAGTTGGCGGTCAGTGTCAAAGGGGGCAAGCATCGGATTGTGGTTGCCGCCATCAACGCCAACGGCGGCGCATACACGCTTGGGGTGGAATTGCAGGAACGCCGAGCATGTCCTCCGCCGGATCTGACATTCGATCAAGTGCTGAATGGCCAGTTGTCCGCGGACGATTGCCGTCTGCTGGACGTGCAAACGCCGAGTTCGAATCTGCTGCCGGTGGACGCCTATCGAATCCAGGTAGACTCCTACTCGTTGTTCGGAATCGCCGCGGCATCGAACGCGTTCCGACCTGTTCTTGCCGTGATGAACGCAAAGACAGGGGTTGTCGTGCATGACGGGCAGAACACGAATAATGGAGCACAGGCGCTGCTGACGCTGAGCTTACCCGAGGGAGAATACCTGCTGATTATCTTCTCCCGCGCGGTGTCGCCAACGGGCGCTTATGCGCTGCGTGCGTTACGGGAGCAGCCTCGCGCCTGCTCGCCTGAGCCGCTGACGCCTCCCGCGTCGATGCGTTCAGCCTTGACCGCATCCGACTGCCGCCTGCTGGATTTTCTACCGTTTTCGGGCAATTTCTCATTCATTCGACCCTACACTCTGGAACTGGCTGAGAAGACCGTTGTCACCCTTGACCAGATCTCTACGCAGTTCGATTCCTACCTTGTGCTGGCGCGGGAAGACCGCACCGTGGTCGCCGAAGACGACGATTCGGGAGGCAACGGCAACTCGCGCATCTCTGTGATGCTGCGTCCCGGCAAGTACACGGTCCTGGCGAACGCGTATGACCAAGGCGCAATCGGAGCATTCGAGTTGCGTGCCGCGGCCGCCGCTCCACGAGCCTGCGAGGTGTCGGACCTCCCGTTGAGCAACCCGGTTAACGCGACGCTGCTCACAAGCGATTGCCGTTTGCGCGATTTCATTGACGAGGAACCGGCGGAGAACATCGCGAAGGCATTCCGCGTCACTGTGGAGACAGCCGGACGGCTGAGCGTCGAGATATCGAGTTCGGCGTTCGCGGGAGCGCTCTTGTTGCTGGATGGCAAAGGCAATGTGCTGCCATTTGAATTGGCGCAAGTGCGCAGCGGCGTGATTCGCGGGACAGGGCAGGTGACGGCGGGCGAATACACGGTCCTCGCCTACAGCTTCAACGGCCCGCTGGGCGCCTTCGCGGTGGCAGGCAGCCTTGGGCCGTAGAGGACCCCTTCCGCGCTCGTTGCATTTTGCCGCGGCTTGCGATTACGCTTAGGGTGATTTACCGCAATCCTAGATGCCCAAGGTAGGTGCTGGAATGAAAGCCCTGATATTGATTACCGCCTTTCTCATGCCGGCGATGGCACAGATGCACACGCTGTCACGGGAACAACTCATCAAGTACACGCAGCAGAATCCTTTTGAACGCTTCTCCGATGGCCGCCCTAAGGTTCCGGACGCTTTGCTCGAAAAACTGCGGGGCATGTCGGCCGAAGAGGTCCTGTCCATCGTGCGGAGAGGATTCCCGAACCAGTATGCAGACGGCTTCCACGTGTTGAATCCTGGCAAGAATCTGGTGGGCCGCGCCATGACGCTGCAGTTGATGCCGCTTCGACCTGACGTCGGCGATGTGGACCAGAAGGATTGGCGCGAGAAGCACAACGGAGCGCGGCTGTCGCACCAGACCGCGTTGGATATGCTGCAGAAGGGCGACGTGTTCGTGGCCGATGCATTCGGCAATTTGAATGCCGGCGGCGTGGTGGGAGACAACCTCGCCTATTACATCTGGAAGACCACGGGAGCAGGCTTCGTGATCGACGGGGCGATTCGCGACTTAAACGGAATCGCGCCAACAGGAATGGGAGGATACTTCCGCGGCGCCGTGCCAGAGGCCATTAACAACGTGATGGTGGCCGGCATCAATGTGCCGGTGCGCATCGGCAAGGTGACGGTGCTGCCGGGCGATGTGGTCCTGGGCGACCGCGAGGGTGTCTATTTCATCCCGCCGCAGTTCGTGCAGGACATTATCGATGAGGCTGAGATCACGCATGTCCATGACGAATGGACGAAGAAGAAGTTCGACGAAGGCAAGTACAAGTCGAGCGAGATTTACGGCAGGCCTTCGGACCCGGCGCTGATCAAGGAATACGAAGAGTACCTGAAACAGCACGTGGAGCCACGCATCTGGCAGCGCTACCAAACCCGTGGTCAGGGCCCGCGGCCTCAGAGCAAGAAGCAGTAGCACACGTACTTCTAGAGCGGCAACACCTCTTCGCGCACGCCGTCGAAATGCAGAGTGCGGTCCTCCTGGTAGGCGCGCACGGCAAGCAAACAGGCCTGCGCGGAGCGGTGCCCGATCCATACATCTCCATTGGGCAGCTTTCGCGAACGGCAACAATCGAGGAAATTGCGCACGTGTTCGATCGTCGGCTCGCGCGGCGCTTGGACAACTTCGGGCGCCGCCTTGCTACCCGCGGGAGTCCATTCGTACTTCTGGCGATTGATGAACAAAGTACCGCCCTCGCCATAGAACTCGATTCCGTAGGGCGGGCCGCTGGCCACCGCGAGGGACTCAAACTGGACGGAAAAACCGGGGTAGCGATACAGCGCGGTGATCGTATCGGGAGCCGTGCGGCCATCGCCGCGTGGAAAGAAGATCCCGCCCGAGGCGCTCACGCTTTGCGGCGCATCCACGCCCAGATACATGTGCACCACGTCAATCCAGTGGGCGCCAAAATCCGTCATCTTGCCGCCGCCAAAGTCGAGAAAGGCACGGAAGTTCAGGTACTGCCCAGGATTCCAGTCGCGCCACTTCACCGGCCCCAGGAACCGCGCCCAATCGAGATTGGAAGGCTGAATCCGCGGCTCAGTGGGGAGTCTGCCCGGAGGCGAAGCATTCCACACGCAACGCACATGCGCAACCTTCCCGATGAGTCCCGTGCGAAAGAACCGGTCCCGCGCTTCGATGTAGCTGGTGCCGGACCGCTGCTGCATGCCCACCTGGCAGATTCGATGATTGACCCGCGCCGCGCGCACGATCTCCGGACCCTCTTCCGGTTTTCGCGTGAGCGGCTTTTCCACGTACACATCTTTTCCGGCATTGAGGGCGTCAATCGCAGTGCCTTTGTGCCAGTGATCGGGGGTCGCGATGAGTACGGCGTCCAGTTCTTTGAGCGCGAGCAACGGGCGGTGATCACGGAATCCCCGAGCCTGCGGCGCCCGCTGTTGCGCACGGTCCACACGTTCGCCGTATACATCGCAAACGGCGCGCACATCGATTTCCGGCTGCTTCTGAAAGCTCCCCATGACGCTGATGCCGCGGTTGCCGGCGCCGATCAGTCCGAGTCCGATGCGGTCGTTGGCGCCGTAAATTCGCGAGTAGGAGAGCGCGGTTATTGCGGCCGTGGCTTGACGGCGCGTCATGGCAACTCCTTCACGGCAACATTGCGGAAACGGTGAAACCCGCCTTCGGGCAACCATCGCGAGTTCTTGGCCTTGGGGTCGGAACGGTGCGCCTGCAGGGCAATCATTCCCGAGGCCGCGTTATCCGGCAGATAGTTTCTGGCCGCGGTCCAGTCTACAATCTGCGTCCCGTTCAACCACACCTGGATGTGCGGCGCATCGCCTTCAATCCGCGCGCGGATGTGGTTCCACGCGGCCTTCTTCCAATGTTTCTGCCACTCCCGATCGATCTTCTTGCCGCTGCCCGCATCCGGTTTGTTCGCTTCAGGAAGGCGCTCGCCATAGATGCCGCCGATATTGCCCCCCTCCAGATAGTCGAGCATGACTTGGTAGGCTTCTCCCTTTTCCGTAGATCGCAGAAAGAGGCCGCCGTCGCAGCCGAAGTCCGGATTCACTTCCAGAGAGATCTCGAAATTCCGGTAGGACTTGTCGGTAAGAATGATCCCGCCGTTTCCGGGCGGGTTCTGGGTCACCGTCACGACGCCGTCTTTGACGGTCCATGCCTTGGTATTGCCGTGATGGTTGACTTGGCTAATATGCCAACCTTTCAGATCCTTGCCTGGAAACAGCGGCTGGAAACCCTTGGGGATGCCTTGCGACCAGGCACAAAGAGCGGAGAAAAAGAGTAGAAATATGCGCATGAATGGACCTCAAGCCGCTCTCATTCTACACCCGCGGCCGACCCGGTCAATACAGAAAAGCGCGGTTGACGAAGACCGACATCTGCCCGCGCGTCACCGGCTGGTCAGGGCAATAGGCGGTGGCCGTACATCCACTGGTGATGCCGAGTTCCTTCATCTTCTGGACGAACGGGAAGAACAGGTGAGTGGAGGCAACATCGGTGAAATACGCGGCGGGTGCATGAGGAAAGGGAGTGCCTTGCGTCACGTTCAGCCTCGCCCGAACGAGAAAAGCGGCCATCTGTCCGCGGCTCACCTGACCATCGGGGCAATAGCTGGTTTCGGTGCACCCCACGGTGATACCAAGATCGCGCATCTTCTGGATGTATTTGAAATAGGGGTGCGCCACTGAAACATCTGTGAAGTATGGCGCCTGAGTGTAGCTGAAGGTTTCGCCGAATAGCGCACGGATAACAAACGCCGCCATTTCCGTCCGCAGCATGGGATCCTCAGGGCAGTAGCCAGTGGCGCCACAACCAGGAGTGACGTTGTTGAACTTCAGCAGATTGATGTAGTCGACAAACAAGTAAGAAGTGGGCACGTCACCGAACAGTGACCCGCCGAGCGAGCCCCGCTGAATCAACTGCAGATGCTGACCGCCCACAGTCACCACGCCCAGGCGGGGCTCCTGGTTGGCATTCGCGGAAACCGTCACGTTCACAGTTGCGGACCCGGTTCCCGAAGCCGGCACGGCGGACAGAAACGGATAGGCGGATGCGCTCCACCGGCAACCGGGCTGGGTAGAGACCGCCACAGCGAAACTGAGTTGCGCCGGTGACAACGCTGTCAGCGGCCCTGTCAGTGTGTATGTGCATGATGCCGCCGACTGCGTTACCGGGAAGATGAGCCCCGCAATTGTCAGAGTGCCGGTTCGAGCCGTTCCGTTAGCGTTCGCCTCGACGCGGAAACGAAGGCTCCCGCTCCCGGTTCCGGATGCTCCAGAGAGAACGGTGATCCAACTCGCATTCGAGGCCGCATTCCAGGAACAGCCGGGCGTCGTGGCGATGCCGAGCTGCCGCAAATCTCCTGTGGGGAGCACGGTCGCATCCGTTTGTGAAAGCGAGAAGACGCACAGTGCCTGGCCGGTGAAGTTGGCGGTGTAGGAGGTATTCGCGGCGCTCGCCGTGACGGAATGCACCGGCGATCCGCCATCGCTCCAACCGGTGAACGCATACTCGACGCCCGCCGCCTGCTGCGGAGACGGCGCACCGATCATGTGCACACTGCCGGAAGTCCAGTGAAACACCGCCGGCGCCGTGTAGGAGATGCCATCCACCGACACGGTACGGCCGGACGGATTCGACTGGATGGTCACAGTGGCGGAAGAAACAAAACTGGCGCTAATTGTTTTCTGGCTATCCATCGAAATGCTAACGGGATTCAAGATGGCCGTGCTCAACCCGCTCCATTGCGAAAATGTGAAACCGGGTGCAGGCGTAGCAGTCGCGGAAACTATAGTCCCCGCGTTGTAGTAACCGTCGGCCGAAGCAGGCGAAACTGTGACGCTTCCCCCCTCGGCAGGAGATGAATTGCTTGTCAGCAGATATTGCGGTTGAAACGATGCGGAATATGCGGTGGATGACGCCGGCGCCGCCACCGTCTGGGACGCCGCCCCGCCGTTGCTCCAGTTCGTGAAGGCGTACCTCGTTCCCGTTCCCTGCGTCGCCGCCGCCAATGTGTGCGAGGAACCGGGCGTCCATACCAAGGTCCTCGGCGTCATTATGGCGGCGCCATCCACCTGAAGGGCAAGCCCGCTGGGGACGGAGGTGATCAGCACACTCACCCCAGCAACTGCCTCTTGCGAAACGGAGAACGATTGCCCCGCGATGACGACAGATCCGCTGCGAGCCGATCCTGCATTGGCGCTGACGGAATAGCCCACCGTGCCGTTTCCTGAACCGCTCTGGCCGGCAGTCACCTGAATCCAGTTGTCCGCGGCCGATGCGGTCCACGCACAGCCAGTGCCGGCGCTTACGGCGACCGAACCGGCATGACTTGCGGCGGGGATCGTAACACCGCTGGAACTGAGCGAATACATGCAAGCTCCCGCACTCTGGTTGATGGTAAACGTCAACCCTGCCGCTGTAATCGTGCCCGTGCGCGCGGCTCCTGTGTTTGCCTGCACCGTGTACGCTACCGTTCCGCTTCCCGAGCCACTTGCGCCCGATGTCACCGAAATCCAGGAACTGCCCGATGCCGCCGTCCAACCGCAACCCGCCCCACCCGTGACCGCAAATGTGCCGGACGCGCCGGAAGCTCCGGTTGAGGCGTTTGGCGGGCTCAACGAAAACACACAGCCGCTCGCGGAAGATCGAAACGCCGCTGCCGCAGATGCCGTATTGTTCAAGCTCTGTGCGTTATCCGCGGAGTTGGCCAGATCGCTGGAAACTCCCGTCGGCGCTCCTGCATAACTCACGGCCGGATTCGACCAGTAGTTAATGCGCGGACAACTTCGTCCGCTGCACGCATAGGCCATAATGCTGCGGAAATTCGAACCCTGATAACCGTAGGAATAGCTGTAAGCCCCACCGGAGCCCGTGTTGGCCCGATCATGCGCGCAACCGAGATTGTGGCCGAGTTCGTGCGCGAAAGTATAGTTTGGGCCAGTGGCGTAGGCCTGCTCCGTCACACTGAACGCAAAACTGGCGAAGTAAGACCCTGGCGACTGCATGAGAAACGCTTGGCCAACCGTCCCGCTGGCGGACCTTTGAATCAACAGCGACACCAGATCCGCTCCGTGCTGATTGCGCAGCGCATGCACTTCATCCAATTGCCCATCGGTCGTACCGCGGAGATTGTCCAAGTCCTGAGAGATCGATGCGGCTTCGGTATAAGCCACCTCCACGGCAGCCGCCAATTGAACCGTGATTGCCACCGAACTGTTGACGAAACTCTGATTCATCTCGGCGATCGCCAGGTTGATCTTGTTCACCATGGAAGCCGTGCCACCTGCCGCAGTCTTCGCCGCCGCCGTATAGGCCACAAGGACATCAATGGTGGCTGCGGAATCCCTCTCGCCTGTCGCCAACCGCTCGGGCGTGGCATTCCGCATCGCCGAGTCCACCACCGCTGCAGCAGGCAAGACCGTATCCTCAGGGTGTTGCGCGACTGCGTCGGGATCTACTTGCTGCACACAGTGAAGAGTCCCGTCCACTTGCCGCACCCAGTAGAATTCTCCGTTGTCCGTGCTGATGTTCGCGGATACGATTTCTCCCGTGATCGCCACTACGACGCTGCCGCGCTGCATGCCCGCAATCTTCCCCGTCCACAAGAACGTAGATTGATCCTTGGTCCACCACGCGCCGGTTTCGTTCACTTCAAAGGACGCGTCCGGGAACGCCTCAACCCGGATCCGGCGCGTCTGATCCGACGGGGCCATTAAGGCCTCGCGGCTCACCTCCACAAACCGCTGGCGGCGGACCTCGACACCGGCGGCCATTGGCGCGGAACGGCGATTACCTACAAGCGCCGCGCCGGCAGGCTGAAGCAACGGAGGAAGGCTCTGAGCAGACAGAGCGAGTGGCGACAAGAACAAGAGAATGACGCGGGCGAACCCACTTCCAAGCGACATGCCGATACACCTGACTACGATCTACTGATCGACCCAATTGCGCGGGGAGTGAGCCGTTCCTGTCATTATAGGCGACAAACTGGACGAACAGCCTAGGCATGTCACCCGCGGGGGAATACAGGAAAGCGCTGGTTCCGATCCGCTATACTCGCAGTTTCGTGACTCGCCGACTCTTGCCTTGCCTGTTGTGTGCCCTTACTGCCTGCTCGCCTGAGCCGGCCTGGTATCCACTCCCCATGCAGCGTGTCTTCGATCCTTCTTCGGAGCCCAAAGTGGTCGGCGCTATCGTTTCCATGGACTCTCCCCACGTGGACAACTACATCGTAAGCGGCATCATCACGCGCGAGCCCGGCTCTTCCTGGCGCTGGGCGAATGAAAAGGCGCAGTTGCGATTTGCCATAGGGGAAGCCCAGCGAATGAAGTTCATCGCCGATTTCGTCATCGCCGACGACACGTTCAAAGTCACCGGTCCGGTCACCATGAAGTTCACTATCGACGGCAGGCCGATCGGGGCGGAACGCTATGACAAACCGGGAGAAAAACACTACGAAGTGGAGGTAGCTCCCGCCGTTCTGCGCTCTGGTGAGCCCATGACCGTGAGCGCGGAGGTTGACAAGTACTTCGAATCGAAAACGGACGGCGTCAAACTGGGCTTCCTCCTCATCCGCATGGGATTCACGCAATAACGATGCCGCAGGCGTTCTACATACTGCTCGGTTGCGCACTGACGATCGGTTGCAGCTACGTACTGGGACGCATTCTCTTTTCCTATTGCCGCGTTCGGCTGTACCGGGAAGAACAGCATCTGTTCGGTTTCCTCTGCGGCGCGGCATTGCTGCACCTCGTGGTGTTCACCATGATGAGCACGCACACCGCCCGCAAAGGAGTGTTTGCCGGCGTCGCGGCGGCGATCCTGCTGTGGGGATGGTCACGCGGCGCGCTGGGCCGGCCTAACGGAGACAGCCTGCCTCCGTTAGGCAAGACTTGGACATGGGTTCTGCGTCTGGGGGTAGCGGCGTACGCCCTGCTCTACTGGAGCAATTCGATGGCGCCGGAGATGAGTCCGGATGGCAGTTCCTACCACCTCGGATACGTCGCACGGTACCTGCGTGACCATGGATTCACACGCATCACGAACGACATGTACGCGAGCCTCTCCCAAGGCACGGAGATGCTCTACGCCTTCGCCTTTGTTTACGGGCGGCACTCCGCGGCCGCGATGGTGCATTGCGCGTTCACGCTGTCGATGCCTTTCCTCATGCTGGCTCATGCACGCCGGTTCGGCTTTGCCGAAGCGGGGGCGGGCGCGGGATTGCTATTCCTCTGCTCTCCGGTAGTGGGTGTCTCCGGCACCACTGCGTACAACGATGTAGCCACGGCCTGCGTCGTGTTCGGCGTGTATTCCCTGTTGCGCATCTGGCTGGCGGATCGTGACGATGCCCTGCTCATCCCTCTGGGTCTGTTGAGCGGATTCTGCTACGCCATGAAGTACACCGCCGCCCTGTCCATCCCCTTCGTGGCGGTGTTCCTCTTCTCGAAGTGCCTGCGCACGAAGACGGCGTGGCGGCGTCCGATGCTGATCTTCGCCGCCTGCGCCGTAGTGATGATTCTGCCTTGGATGGCGAAGAACTGGATCATCGTCGACAATCCGCTTTCGCCTTTTTTCAACAAGTGGTTTCCCAACGAGTACATTCATGTTTCCTTCGAGCAGGAATACGTCCAGCGGATGAAAAACTACGGAGAGCCGAAAGCGCTGAGCGAGATCCCTCTCGACCTCACTCTGCACGGAGCAATGTTCGCGGGCATGCTGGGTCCGGTGTTTCTGCTGACGCCGCTCGCGCTGCTATCTCTGCGTTTTGCCGAAGGCCGCTGGTTGCTGCTCGCGGCTTCTGTCTTCCTGCTTCCGTATTTCAACAACATCGGCACTCGATTCCTGCTTCCCTCGCTGCCGTTCTTCTCGCTCGCCATGGCGATGGCGATCGTACGAACGCGACACATTCTCATGTTGCTGGTCGTGTTGCACGCGGTGCTCTCCTGGCCCCACGTACTGCGCAAATACTGTTCTCCCTACGCCTGGCGGCTGGAACGAATCCCGATCGCGGCGGCGTTGCGGCTGACACCCGAAGAAAGATATTTGAGCCAGCGCTTCGGAAGCTACTCCGTGGCCCGCATGGTGGAAGACTTCGTCCCCCCCGGCGGCAAGGTCTTCACTTTCGCCACCATCGCTGAAGCCTACACCCGGCGTGAGATCCTCACAGCCTACAAAAGTGCGTCGAACAACATTCTCGGCGAGATCATCTGGGCCGCATTGTTTGCCGAAGTCTCACCCGTCCACCGCGCCGAATACCGTTTCCCGGAAGCGCCGCTGCGGCGTCTGCGTCTCTACCAAACCAAGACCGGAACCGATCAGTGCAGCATTTCCGAACTGCGAGTGTTGCGGCAAGGCAAGGAGTTGCGCCGCGAGCCCGATTGGCGTGTGCGAGCCTGGCCCAAACCATCGGATGCGCCCCTGGCTTTGGACAATTCTCCGGTGACGCGCTGGAGAAGCTGGCAATCGATCCGTCCGGGTTACTTCCTGGAAGTCGATCTGGGCGCGGAGCATCCGATAGATGCGATTGTGCTCGAACAAACGAAAGATCAGTATCAGGCGGCCTTCGAGTTGTACGGGCAAACGGAGAAAGGCCGCTGGACATTGCTCAGCGCAAAACCGGTGGAATCCGATGTGCCGCCGATCCGGGCGTTGCGGCGCGCTGCGATGGAGGAACTCCGCGCCCGCGGCATCCATTACATTCTGGCCATGCCGGAAGACCCCGGTGCGGAGGATTACCTGGCCAATCCGCGACTGTGGGGAGTGCAGGTGCTGGCCGAACGGGGCGGCGCGCGGCTGTACCGAATTGAGGCGAATCAACAATGAGCACGTATTTTCTGGGAGTGGATGGCGGGCAATCGTCCACCACGGCGATGGTCGGCGACGAATCCGGATGCGTGGTGGGCTACGGCCGCGGTGGACCGTGCAATCACGTTAAGACCGGCGACGGAAAGAAAAAATTCACCGGTGCGATGGAGGCCTGCCTAGGGGCGGCGTTCGCGCAGGCGGGCTTAGACCCGTCATCGGCTCGTGTTGAGACGGCGTGCCTCGGCTTCAGCGGCGGCCCCGCCGACAAGGAAGCGCTGCTCAAGGAAATGCTACGCGTCGAGCGCATGCTGGTTACCCATGACGGCTTGATCGCCCTCAGCGGCGCGACCGCCGGGGCGCCGGGAATCATCGCCATCGCCGGTACCGGGCAGTTCTGCTTCGGCCGCAACGCGGCGGGAGTCACGGCACGGGCCGGAGGGTGGGGCTTCTCGTTCGGCGACGAAGGCGGAGGCTATGACTTGACTCGGCAGGCGCTGCGAGCCGCCCTTCGCATGGAAGAAGGTTGGGGACCAACTACCTCCTTACGCGACCGCCTGCTGCAAGCCACCGGCGCATCCACGGCCAACGACCTGCTGCACCGTTTCTACACCGACGAATTTCCACGGCCGCGAATCGCCTCATTCTCGAAACTTGTCGATCAAGCGGCGACGGAAGGCGACGGCATCGCCCAGGAAATCCTTCAACAAGCCGCGCGGCAACTGGCAATCTACACAGCCGCGGTGCGCCGGCGCCTCTTTCAGGAGGGCGAAGCGGTGGCCGTTGCCTACATCGGCGGTGTCTTTCGGTCCGATCTCCTACGCGAGCGGTTCCGCACGCTGGTGGAATTGGAAGAAGGCTGCCGGGTGGGTCCCCCGGTCTTCGGCCCCGCGGCCGGCGCGCTGCTCGAAGCCTACCGGATGGCGGGCCGGACCGTAAAGTTACAGAACGTACCGGAGCAGGAAAAATGAAACATCTTTGGCTGATTTTGTTCGGAGCTTCTCTCTGCGCCGCCGAACCCGATTGGAACTCCGTCGAGCAGCGCGCGGTAGATTTCCTCCAACGCTATCTCCGCATCCGCTCCATCAATCCTCCCGCCGATACTCGCGAAGCCGCTGCTCTGTTTCGCGCAGAGTTGGAAAAAGCCGGACTCACGCCGAGGATCTATCAGACGACTCCCGAAGGCAAAACGAATCTGATTGTCCGCCTGCCCGGGCGCGACCGTTCGAAGAAACCGCTGCTGCTGCTGAATCATTTCGATGTTGTGCCCGTCGACCCCAAAGCATGGAGTGTCGACCCCTTCGGCGGCATCGTCAAGGACGGCTTCGTCTGGGGCCGCGGAGCAATGGATATGAAGGGCACCGGCACGATGCATCTCTTCGCGCTGCTCACCATGAAGCAGACGGGCGTCCAACCCGCCCGCGACATCGTCATGCTGGTTACTCCCGATGAAGAAACCAGCGGTCCGGATGGAGTAGAAGCCATGATCCGCGATCGTTGGCCGGAAATCGAAGCCGAGTATGTGATGGACGAAGGCGGCTTCGGCAGCCGCGATCTGTTCTCCCCCGGCAAGTTAGTGTTCGGAGTCGCGGTGGGTGAAAAACAGGTGCTGTGGCTGCGCATGCGCGCCAAGGGCATCGCCGCCCACGGCTCGCAGCCGATTCCCGAGAACGCAAACATGATTCTCCTCGACGCCATCGGCAAAGCGCTGCAATTGCCGGCAAGCGGGCGGTCCAACGAAGCCGTCGAAGCCATGCGCCGCAACCTGCGCGGCCAGATCGCCGAGAACAAATTCACCAGCGCCATCCAGCGTAATACCATTTCGCTGACCACGTTGACCGCGGGCGTCGGCTCGCCGGTGAAAGTGAACGTGATCCCCTCCACCTCGGAGGCCACGCTCGATTGCCGCCTGCTGCCCGGGGTCAACGCCGCCGAATTCGTGAGCGAGATGAAGGCCCGCGTCAACGATCCCCGCGTCACTATCGAACAGATCGTCGACCCCAACGACCCCGGAATCAGCCGCATGGATTCTCCGCTGTTCAGTGCGCTTCGCGCGGCGATTCTCAAGTTTCATCCGGGGGCCACGGTTACCCCGATTCTTATCCCCTTCGGCACCGACTCAGTGAAACTGCGCAAGAAAGGCGTCACCGCCTATGGATTCACACCCATGGTCCTCGATGCCGCCACTGTCGCCACCATGCACAGCGACGAGGAGCGCATCCCTGTCGCCGAGTTCCGCAAAGGCCTTCGCATCTTCTACGAGTTGCTAAAATCAGAGTTCTAGTACGAGCTATGAAATTGTCCATCCGTGATTTGGCACTCAAAGATAAAGTTGTCTTCATTCGTGTAGACTTCAACGTCCCCCTGGCGAAGAATGAGCAGGGGGAAATTGTCATTACTTCGGACAAGCGCATCCGCGCATCCCTACCCACCATTCAATACGCGCTCGAACAGGGCGCGGGATTGATTCTTGCCTCGCACCTCGGCCGCCCGAAGGGCAAGGTAAACCCCGATGAGAGCCTGAAGCCCGCAGCGGCAAAGCTCGCCGAGTTGCTCGGCCGTCCCGTAAAGATGGCCCCTGATTGCGTCGGCGCGGAAGTCGAAGCCATGCGCCCGGCCCCTGGCGAGGTGCTGCTGCTCGAGAACCTTCGCTATCACATCGGCGAAGAGAAGAACCACCCCGAGTTTGCGCAGCAACTGGCGAAACTGGCCGACTTGTACGTCAACGATGCGTTCGGCTCCGCGCACCGCGCCCACGCCTCCACCGAAGGCATGATCAAGTTCATGCCCCAAGCCGCGGCTGGTTTGTTGATGGATCGCGAACTGGAATATCTCGGCAAGGTCACCTCCAATCCCCCGCGCCCGTGCGTGGCGATTCTCGGCGGGGCCAAGGTCTCAGACAAGATTCAAGTCATCGAGAACCTGATGAAGTTCGTCGACCGGATCATCATCGGCGGCGCGATGGCGTACACCTTCCTCAAGGCCAAAGGCGAGCCAGTCGGCAAGTCTCTGGTTGAAGACGACAAGCTGGAGTTGGCGAAAAAGCTGATGGCCGATGCCGGCGACAAACTGCTGCTGCCTGTCGATCACGTCGTTGCCGCGGAGTTGAAGGAAGGCGCCGAGAACGAAACCGTGACCGCGATCCCCGATGGCAAGATGGGCCTCGATATCGGCGCGAACACCATCGCCGTCTACAGCGAAGTGATCGCCGGCGCAAAGAGCATCATCTGGAACGGCCCGATGGGCGTGTTCGAAAAGCCTCCCTTCGATAAAGGCACGGTTGCGGTGGCGAAAGCAGTCGCCGGAAGCGGCGTGCTCAGCGTGGTTGGCGGCGGCGACTCGGAAAAGGCCATCAAAGCGGCCGGCGTGTCCAGCAAGATCTCGCACATCTCTACCGGGGGCGGCGCCTCGCTCGAATTCCTCGCCGGAGATGTTTTGCCCGGTGTGGCCGCTCTCAGCGACAAATAAGCAAGTTCGCCTCTGGGGTGCGATCGTGATAGATTGCACCCCATGACCCTCTTCCTGGCCGCGCTGCTTGTTCTCACCTCTCCTTCCTCAGCGCAGATCTTCCAATTCACCCGTGAGCAGATGCTGCAGTACACCGCGAAGAACCCCTTTGAGCGCTTCCCCGATGGCCGCCCGAAAGTGCCGGACCCGCTTCTCGAAAAGGTGAAGGGACTCGCCGCGGAGGACATCTTCGGAGTGTTGCCCGGCGCCGGATATCCCAATCAATGGGAAGGCGAGTTCCGCATTCTGCATCCGGGCACGAAGCTCGTGGGACGCGCAGTCACAGCGCAGTTCATGCCCGCGCGCCCCGATGTCGGCGACGTCTCTGAAGCGCAGGCTAAAAAGAAGGGACTCGGTCAGAACGCCAATCAGCGGGTGATCGACATGCTGCAACCCGGCGATGTCGTGGTGGTCGACCTCTTCGGCAAAGTGGAAGGCGGCACTTTCGCGGGCGATAATCTGGCCACGGCGGTTTATGCGAAAACCAAAACGGGGATGGTCATCGACGGCGCCATCCGAGACCTGGAAGGGATCTTCGAAATCCCCATGCAGGCCTACTTCCGCAACGTGCACCCTTCCGCCATCAACAACGTGATGCTCACCGCCGTGAACGTGCCTGTCCGCATCGGCAATGCAACGGTAATGCCCGGCGATGTCGTCTTCGGCGACCGCGAAGGCGTCTACTTCATTCCGCCGCATCTGGTGGAGCAGGTAGTCACCAAAGCCATCGCCACGAAGATCCACGACGAGTGGACGAAAGCCAAGTTCATGACCGGCAAGTTCAAATCGAGCGACTTATACCCCACTCCGACAGTGCCCGCACTGAAGAAGGAGTACGACGAGCACCTCAAAAAGAAACTGGCTGAACAGAAGTAAACTACTCTTTGATCCAGAGATTGCGGAACTGCACGATGCTGAACTGATCGTGCAGTTGCAGCCCGATCGGCCCCCGCACGGGTCGCTTCGGGTCGGCCTTCATCTCCGACACCAGCTTCCCATTCAACTTGACGCGAATCATGCCATTCCGCACTTCGATATCGAAACTGTTCCAATCGTCTTCCATCATCGCCTCTTTGGGAGCTTTGGTGAAGGTATAGACGCTGCCGGTTGGAGTGGGATCGGGATATTGATTGTTGATCTGTATCTCATAGCCGATCTTCGATGGTGTGCGGTTGAAGTCGGGCGGTTTAGAAATCCCGTATTCCCCCCGCGATGTGTCGCGGATCGAGATACCGCTGTTGCCTTCCGTCTTCGTCCAGAACTCCACGTGCAGATCGAAATCGCCGAATTCGGCGTTCGTGTACAACCACGCTTGATTGTTCAGCCAATCGCGATATGCCTTGTCGTCCTTGAGCGGAGTCTTCCCCGGAGACAGCAACAGCCTGTCCCAAATGCGCTGCCCGGCAAGGGTGCCATCCGAGAGCACAGACCACTTCCCGTCACCGCGCGATTCCCAACCATCCAGATTCTTCCCGTTGAACAGTAGCCGGTATCCCTTCGGCATCTTCGTATGCTGTGCGCCTGCCGGCAACACAGCGATCACTGCCGCGGTGAGGAAGATCTGCGCCAGCCGCCGGAGCTTCGCCGCATCCAGCAGCAGGATGGCCGCGGAAACCGGCGTAAGCAGCGCCGCCAACACACGCCAGGCGGGCTCGGGAAGTCCCGCGATTCGGAAGATCGCGATGAGCGCCATCGAAGACAATAGCCAGTAGGCGCGCATCCAACCGCGATGGCGCGGCGCTGCCGCATGAGCCGCTACACGGCTTGCGAAGAACGGCGGGAGCACCGGCCTCGGCTCTCGCGCCAATTGAGAATGAATGACGTCATCGCTCATGTTCGATCCTTGTTTGCCCGAAGCATAGCTTCCACACGCTGCCTGCCCCGCGCCAGATACGATTTCACCGTCCCGGGCACAAGCCCAGTATACTCGGAGATTTCCTCCACCGACGCACCTTGCCAGTAGTACATGTACAATAGCGTTCGGTAGATTTCCGGAAGCGCTTCCAGACACTGGGCGATCAGCAACCTCCGGTCCGCGTCATCTTCTCCAACAGCGGTCTGCAACGCATCGGCAGCCACGTGCGGCAACCGGAAGCGCGCCTGGCGCCGCCGGTCGATCGCACGGTTGCGGGCAATCGCGTAAATCCATGTTCCGAAGTTCATCTCCTGCCGGAACACGGCGGCTTTGGCATGCACCTGCAGAAACACCTCCTGTGTCACGTCTTCCGCCTCGGCGTCGGAATAGGGACCGAGCACCGACGCCACCAGCCGGAAGACCCGGTGCTGATACTCCTCCACGAGTTGGCGGAAGTCCTGCGCCTCGCCTGTTGCAAAGAACCGCGGCGGCGCATTGCCGGGATTCATAGTTGCGGGGTTTCAGAGCTTCGATTGATCCACGCATACAGCAGCAGGCCCACACCCAGAAAGATCGGGATCAGGCCCATCGACCAGAGGGATTGCAGATACTTGTCCTGCGAGACGATCAGCGCGGTCAACGCTCCGGCGCCGCCCAGAATAATCACCACGGCCGCGCCCACCACTTTCCGCGTGGACAGAGGCTTTGCAGGCGCGCTCTCGCCACGCCCCTCTTCCTCATCGACGGCATAAGGAGGGAGTTCCGGATACGGAAGCCCTTTCTCGATCGCCTGCATGCGTTCCTTGTGGATCAGGTCGAAAACATGCAACCTGCGTTTTGTTTTTTCCCGATGAAACAGATAAAAGATGAGAGCCCAGCCAAAGGCCCAGATCGGTCCCATGAATTTTTCCATGTCAGTGTTCCTTATTGTTGCCTCTTGAGGCACCATACCTCTGCGCAAAGATATTCTGCGTTGCCCGCCCGGTCCACCAGAACGCGAAACCGCTCCAGTTGCGCGCCGCCGGGAGCTCTATAGAAATGCTCACCCAACTTCCGAATCGCAATCGAGCGCGTACCCGCCTTCAGGCGCAGTTCCCCGCCCGCGATCTCCAACTCCGCCCGCAGCGGTCCTCGATTGACGTACACACCGGCCAACCGCCGCGCCTCGCCCTCATCGAAGGCTTGCTCGCTGGCCGCCGCCGGCGGTGCGCTCCGCATCACTTGATTTCGCAGAGCCGCCGCTGTCCTGCCGAAAAGCGCCCCCGTGCGATTGCCCATTAGAAATATCGCTACCCCTTCCCGTGGGTAGATCTCAAACCGGCTTCCGTAACCCAGCCGGCCTCCGGTGTGGAACCAACGGTCCTCCTCCAAGATGATTCCATATCCGTAGCGCTGTTCCGACCCCGTCACCGTTACTTGCGGTGTGGTCACCTTTTCCGGCAAACTCTTGACCAGGAACTTCGCCATGTCCTCGGCGTTGGTGAACAAAGACCCCGGTGGCCACGCGCCCGCGTGGTCGGGAAAAGGCCGGATCAGCTTCGCGCTCGAATCGTGCGGCAACGCGAGCGGATCCAGCATTGCCTCGAACGGCCGGTATGTGCTGGCCGTCATCCCGTACGGCGCCAGCACCAGTTCCCGCACCGCCGCCGCGAACGGCTTACCCGCGGCCCTCTCAATGATGCTCCCGGCCAGCACATACCCCGTGTTCGCGTACGAGAACAGTTTTCCCGGCGGCGCCAGTACATACTCCGGTCCGTAAGAATCCGCATTGCGCGACAACGCGGACTCGTCGTGCGGCCCGTCCTGCGGTGCGTCGTCCCGCAACCCCGCAGTGTGCGTCAGCAACTGATGCACGGTCACCCCCCCGAACGTGGCGTGCCCCCCAATCGGCGCATGCAAATCCAGCTTCCCTCCTTCCGCCAGTCGCAGCGCTGCCAGCGCCGTAAAGATCTTCGCGGTCGACCCGATCCGAAACAACGTGCGCTCGTTCACCGGCACGGTATCGGTCACCGAACGAACGCCATATCCCTTCGCCAATACGGCCTTCCCCCGTTCCACGACCACCATCGCGGCGCCCGGAACCTTCAGCGCGGCCATCTCTTCCTGTAGCGTTTTCTCTACCACCGCAAGATCCAACGCCCCCAGAATCTGCGTGATGCACAGTATCAGTAGAAGTTTCACGCCCTTGATACGCAGCCGCCGCCAGCGCGGTGGCATCCCGTTGCTGGGAGAATAGGAAATATGCACTTTCTGGGATTCGCCGCGATTCTCGCGTCCACACTGTTCGCTCAGAATGCCTCTTCGCCCAAAGACAAGTTCGACAACTACAAAATGGGCCACTCCCACAAGGGAGAGGAGTTCGATGTCGGCCCACGCCAGAAACCATGGGAGATGCGAGGTATCGGCGCCGTTCACTTCCCCATCACTACCCAAAACAAGGAAGTGCAGAAATGGTTTGACCAGGGAGTCACCCTGCTGCATTCCTTCTGGGACTACGAAGCCGAGCGCGCGTTCCGCTGGTGCCTCAAGCTGGAACCGGAGAACGCCATGGCCTATTGGGGCATGGCCCGCGCCACCGGCGACAAACGCTCCATCGAATTCATCCGCGAAGCCGCCAAACGCAAACAGAATGTCACCGCGCGCGAACGGCTCCACATTGAAGCGCTGGAAGCTCTCCATGCCGTCGACAAACTGCGTGACCGCAACGACGACTACCGCCAGCGCAACCAGGAATACAAGAGGATTCTCGAAACCATCGCCGTCAGGTTCCCCGACGATATGGAAGCCAAGGCGATGCTGGCGCTCGCCAACATGGGCGACTCCCGCTACGGCGTAGAACTCATCGTCCGCGAGATCCTCTCGAAGCAACCCGATCACCCCGGCGCCCATCACTACCGCATTCACAACTGGAACTACCACGAACCCGAACAAGCCCTCGAGAGCTGCCGCCGCTACGGACAGATCGCCCCCGGTGTCGGTCATGCCCTCCATATGCCGGGGCACGTCTACGCAACCGCCGGCATGTGGCACGAAGCAGCCATCAGCATGGATTCCGCCACCCGCGCCGAAAAGCGCTACATGTTGGAGCGTCTCACCTTCCCCTTCAACAACTGGAATTACGGCCATAACCGAGCCTACTTGAGCTACATCCAGGAGCAGTTGGGGATGGGTGAATCCGCCATGTTCGGCGCTCGCCAACTCATCGACGCGCCTCTCGATCCGGATCATAACTCCGACGCCGCCTTCAGCAGTCATTCGCAGGGCATTGCCGCCATGCTGCGGGCATGCATCAAGTTTGAGCGCTGGGAAGACCTACTACGCTCCACCACCATTCCCTGGCGCGAAACGTTTTCCGACAAAGCCCACAAGACCTACGCCGAAACGCGCGCTAACCTCGGACTCGGCCGTCTCGACAAGGCCGCCAAGAGCCTCACGGCGCATGAGGAACTGAAGCAGGAATTGGAAAAGAATAAGAGCGCCAAGGACCTCTACGACTTGCAGTCCATGGAACTGAAAGCCCGCCTCGCCCTTGCCCGCGGCGAAACACTCCCGGGCCTGGCCTTGCTCGCCGAAGCCGCCGAAAAACACTACGAAATGCAGAAGGGCGACAACGATCCGCCGCGCTATCCCGAAGTCCTCTACGTTGCCCTCGGCCGCGCCTACCTCGACGCCCGAAGCCCCCATCTGGCAAAACAGGCTTTCGCGAAAGCGCTGCAGTTGACGCGGAACGACATCTTCGCCCTCGCTGGCCTGGTGGAAGCAAACCACGCACTGGCGCACAAGCAGGAGGCTGAATCCGCGATGGCAGCCCTGCTCTTCACCGCCTCCGGCGCCGACAGCAACATCCCTGCAATCGCCCGCGCCATTGCCACCGGCGTCACCGCTCAACCTAAAGACAACTCGCCCGCCACGCAACGCCACTACCCCAAGACGCCCTTGTCTGAGTTCGGCCCCGCTGTCTGGGAACCCTTCCCCGCCCCGCAACTCGATGCCATCGACCCCCAGGGCCAACACGTCACGCTCTCCCAGCACCGCGGCCGGAACGTCATCCTCGTCTTCTATCTAGGCCGCGAATGCCTGCATTGCATGAAGCAATTGAAAGATCTACAGGCCCGCAAGCAGGACTGGGAACGCCTGGATGCCGTCATCCTCGCAGTCAGCGGAAACAAGCCGGAAGACAACGCCCGCAACCTGAAGTCCATCGACTTGCCCTCGGTGCGCATCCTCTCCGACACCGAGTTCGCCAATGCCCGGCGTTATCGCTCCTATGACGACTTCGAGGAAATGGAGTTGCATTCCACCATCCTCATCGACAAGAAAGGCCGTGTGCATTGGGCCCGCACCGGCGGCGAACCCTTCGGCAAGATGGACTTCCTGGTGAAACAACTGGAGCGCATGAACGCCAGCGTGGAATCGGACAAATCTCCATCCGGCGGCGGATTCTAAGGTACATTGAGGATATGAAGAAACTCATTTTCGGATCGCTGTTTCTGGGAACTGCCATGATGGCCGCGGACATGACTGGATGGATCAGCGACGCCTCCTGCGGCGCCTCCAATGCCAACGCTTCCA
>JAEUQG010000213.1 GCA_016789755.1 Bryobacterales bacterium | reverse complement strand
CAAATATCGACGACATGCTGGGAACCGGCGGGTTTCCCCAAGGCCGTATCCTCGAATTGTTCGGCCCGCCGGGCTGCGGCAAGACCACGCTCGCCCTCCACTTCCTCGCCGCCGCTCAGGAACAGGGCGCAAACGTGGTTTTCGTGGACGTCGAACGGAGCCTCGACGGAGCCTGGGCCGCCTCTTGCGGGGTCAACCTCCAGGACCTCATCCTCGTCTCACCCAACAGCGGCAACGAAGCCATGCAGATGCTCGAGTCGCTCTTGCGCACCTATGCCGTGGACTTGGTCGTGGTCGATTCCGCCGCTGCCCTCGTCTCCCATGCCGAACTCGAATCGTCCCTCGAGGACATGCCTTCCGAACTGCAGTGCGAGTTCCTCTCCAATGCCCTGCGCCGCATCCGCCCCATGATCGAGCGCTCCCGCAGTTCCGTCCTGTTCCTCAATCAAATGCGCTACTCCATCCAGGAGGACCGTCCTCCCGCCTCCGCCGGCGGAACCGCCCTTCCGATCTATGCCGCCATCCGCATCCGTGTCGAATGCGTGCGCCGCATCCACGGTGGAATGTCCCTTCGCCTGGAAACAGTGAAAAACAAGATCGATACCCCTTTCCGCACTGCCGAACTCGAACTGCGCGGCTCGCAACTATCCGCCGTGGAGCGCAAACCTCCCGCGCGCCAACCCGGAGTTCGTAAGGCCTCTCTCGGCGGCGCTCAGTAACCCCAAAACATCGCTGGGGGAGAATGTTTTATCGCCAAACACCCCTCTGACGGGGGTTTCAGCCACCTCGCATCGAAAAAAATCAATAAAAATAGGCATTCCGTCGCATTTGCTCTTTACAGTATGCGCCGCAATCCCTTATGATGAGGTTGCATTGGGGCCGCTAACGGGCGGCCGCATAGCGTTCTGCGGGCCGTCGAGAAGCGCCCCGCTTACGTGTCTGAGATGATTGGGAGAATCCGAGAAGAGGTTTTATGGCCGACCGCATGACTCAAACGCAGTTGATCAAAGAGCTTGCCGCTGCTTGCGGCGTAGCGAACAAAGTTGCCAAAACGATGCTGGAAACGTTTGCCGCGACCGCCGTCAAAGAAACGAAAAAGAACGGCGTGTTCGTCCTTCCCGGCATCGGCCGCCTGGTGCGCGTGGAACGCAAAGCCCGTATGGGACGCAACCCCGCAACCGGCGCCGCCATCAAGATCCCCGCCAAGAAGGTGGTCAAGTTCCGCGTCGCCAAGAGCGTGAAGGACGCAATCGTTCCCCCGAAGAAGAAGTAACCAGCCTTCGGTCTGTGTCGAGAAAAGAAGAACCCCGCGGCTTCGCGCACGCGGGGTTTTCTTCTTTTGGAGATTTCCGAATCATGCGCCGCACATATTGCGGGCAGCGCAAGGAAGCCTATGCCTGCTTCTTTTCTTCGGCGGGTTTCTGTTCTTCCTTCAAGGCGTTCTTGAAGTTCTTGATTCCTTCTCCCAGGCCCTTTGCCAAGTCAGGAATCTTGCGACCCCCGAACAAAAGCAAAGCAATGCCCAGTATCAGGACCAGTTCCATTGGGCCGATAGATCTCATTGGGCCTCCTTCGATTTCGTCACTTCCATTGTATGAACCGATTTTCCGCTCCGTCAAGCCGACGATTTTGCGTAGCCTACCCCCCCGGCCTCCCTCACAAGCCGGTACACCAGCGAAACCGGAAGCCCCACCACGTTGAAATAACACCCTTCGATCCGCTCCACAAACTTTGACGCTAATCCCTGAATCGCGTACGCCCCCGCCTTGTCCATCGGCTCGCCCGATGCCGCGTAGCTCGCCACTTCCTCCTCCGTCAACCGGCTGAACCACACCTTCGTCACCGCTACCGCCGTCCGCTCTTCCCCTCCGGCGCACAGGCAGACCCCGGTCAGCACCTCATGGCACTGCCCCGACAACAACCGTAACATCCCCGCCGCGTCCTCCTCCGACACCGGCTTCTCCAACACACGGTCACCCATGACTACCACCGTATCCGCCGCCAGTACCATCTCCCCATCTGCCGCCATCGCCGCCGCCGCCTTCTCCCGCGCCAACCTCACTACATAGGAACCCGGCGGCTCCCCCGGCATCCTCACTTCCTCTACATTCGTCTTCCTTACCGTGAACGGAATCCCCGCATCCCGCAATATCTCCTGCCGGCGCGGAGAACTACTGGCCAAGATCAGCATAAACACCAATGGTAACTCCCATCGCCTCTCCCTATAATGGAGGCACATGGCATCTGCATCGTTCTTGGAGGATTGCATGCGAAAGCTGCTTGCCGTGATCCTGTTCTGTGCATTGCCCCTGTTGGCCTTCGGCACGGCGAATGATCCCGTCCTCGGCGCTCCCCAAACCCGCTCACACCGCTCCGCGGTGGAAGTCCCTGAGCCCTCCACCCTCGCCCTCATCGGATTGGGGCTGCTCGTCACCGCACTCAAAACCAAAGGCGGCAAAAAATAGACTCTCGGCAGCACCCCGCGGCTTGGTAGAATAACCATTTCCCCAACATGGAACGGGCAAGCCGCATCCTCGGAAAACTGCAGATCAAACCGGTGGAAGTGGCAGGCGTCAAAACCTATCACCTCGCCCCCGGAGCCTGGGCCGCCGCGGTAGGCAAGAAGATCGCCTCTCACACCAAGCCCGTATTCCTCCAGGACGGCAAACTCATCGTCGATGTCGAGGACGCAGTCTGGCAAACCCAATTGCGCACCCTCGAAACTTCGATTCTCCCCCGTATCGAAAAGATCGTCGGTTCGCGAATCGTGGAACATATCGAGTTCCGCCTCACACCCCCGCGCCGCCAGGCAACCGCCGCATCGGCGCCCCGCGCCGCCACAGACGAATCCACTGCCATCCCCGATCCCGTCATGCGCCGCGTCTACCGCTCGGCGCGAAGGAAGGCCAACGCTTGAAAATCACCATCGATCAAGTGCGGTACGTCGCCGGACTTGCCAATCTATCCCTCAATGAAGACGAGATCGCCCGTATGGCGCACGACCTCGACGAAATTCTCTCCCACATGGACAAGTTGAACGAGATCGACACTTCCAACGTGGAGCCCATGGCGCAGGTTCTCTTTGAAGCAGGTGACCAGGCCACCTTGCGCGCCGATATCGAGCGGCCAACTCTCTCCAATGAAGATGCCCTCGCCTGCGCCGCCATCTCCGGTTCCGGCTACTTCAAGGTCCCCCGAGTCATCGAAAAATGAGCGTTCCCATCCCCGATCTCACCATCGCCTCCGTTCGCAAAGGTCTGGCGGAAAAGCAGTTCAGCGCCGTGGAACTGGCCACAGAAGCCCTTCGCTTCGCCCAAACGGAGAATCCGAAAACCAACGCCTACCTCCACCTCTGCGAGGAGCGCGCTCTCGCCGCCGCCCGGCGTGTCGATGAAAAGCTCGCCAACGGCGAAGATCCCGGCCCCCTTGGCGGTGTTCCCATCGCCGTCAAGGACGTCATCGTCACCAAGGGAGTGCGCACCACCTGTGGTTCCCGGCTTCTCGAGAACTACATCCCCCCTTACGATGCCACCGCTGTCATCCGCCTCGAACAGGCCGGCGGGGTCATCCTCGGCAAGGCCAATTGCGACGAGTTCGCCATGGGCTCCTCCAATGAAAACTCCGCCTTCGGCCCCGTCCGCAACCCCATCGCCCTTGATCGCGTGCCCGGAGGCTCTAGCGGCGGATCGGCCGCCGTCGTTGCCCAAGGCACGGCAGTGGTCTCCTTGGGCTCCGATACCGGAGGCTCCATTCGCCAGCCCGCCGCCTTTTGCGGATGTGTCGGCGTTACCCCTACCTACGGCCGCGTCTCCCGCTACGGGCTGGTCGCTTTCGCCAGCTCCCTCGACCACATCGGCCCCTTCGGCCGCAACGTCGCCGATACCGCCTCCCTCCTCCAGGTGATCGCCGGAAGAGACGAGATGGATTCCACCTCTGCCTTCGCCCCCATCCCCGATTACTCCTCAGCCATCGCCCAGGATGTGCGCGGCCTCAAAATCGGCCTCCCCAAGGAATACTTCGCCGGACTCGCCAGTGAAACCGCCGCCCTCATCGCCAAAGCCGTAGATACTCTCCGGACCCTCGGCTGCGAAATTCGCGAGGTCAGCCT
>JAEUQG010000439.1 GCA_016789755.1 Bryobacterales bacterium | reverse complement strand
GTGGTCCCTGCCGCGCAATCCAAGCCGGGCGATCTGGAGCGCGCCGCCGACGATTCCTGGGTGGGCGCCAAAGGCCTCATGCGTGCCTTCATCGGCAACGTGAAGGAAGCCGACGGGCGCGTGGTGAGTTCTCTCTTTGTCGTCGATATCCCCGAGAATGTCGATATCGCCACGGCAGCATCCGGGACGCGCACCGTGTATCCTACCGCGCCCACGGGAGTTGCCATCCGGCGCCTTACCCGGACCCCGGCGGCGGGCATCGTGCGTGGATCGCTGGACGGAACCCGCATCGCCTATTACGCCGCCGATGCACAGGGCGTTCGTCAGGTGTTTCTGATCGACTCGCAAGGTTCTGACCAGCACGCCGATCCGGCCAAGCGCCCCGTTCAGGCCACAAACCTGACCTCGAACGCCACCGGCGGTTTGCGCTGGCATCCTTCCGGAAATTCCATCGCCGTGCTCAGCGAGAACGGAGTGGTGGCGGTTTGCGTCAAACCCGGACCGCTGTTCGGCAAATCGGTGTGGCTCAGTCAACATGGCACGGGCCTCGCCGGCGCCGATGCGCTGGTGTGGTCCCGCGACGGCAAATTGCTTGCCTTCAACCGCCGCGTGCCTACCTACGATGCCTCTGGCCGGCTGGCGAAAGACTCCGGCGGAAACGACTTCCGCCAGATCTTCCTTGCCTCATTCCCCGACGAGAACGGGAATGGAATCGCCGACCCTGTCGAATGAATACTGCCACTACAGCCGTACGATCTTGTCCGAGGAGAACGCTTTCAACGCATTCCGCGTATCGACGATCAGCTTCGCCTTTTCCACAATCGGGCCGTAGTCCACCGTCCGGTGGTCGGTGACGATCATGACGCAATCGGCCGACGTGGCCGCCGCAACCGCATCCGTCGAGTCCATCTGCAGGCCGTCTCCATGAAGCGCCGGAACGTAGGGGTCGCTGTAAGTCACCTTAGCCCCGCGCTTGCCCAGCAGATGAATGATGTCCAGTGCCGGCGATTCGCGCACATCGTCGATATCGCGCTTGTAGGCCACACCCATCACATGCACATGCGAGCCCTTGAGCGGCTTCGAGTGATCGTTGAGCGCATGCTGCACCTTGTCCACCACGAAGTGCGGCATCTGCCCGTTGATGTATCCTGCCAGATCGATGAAACGCGCCTCGATGCCGGCCTGCTTCGTCTTCCACGACAAATAAAACGGATCAATGGGAATGCAATGCCCGCCCAAGCCTGGACCGGGGAAGAAGGGCATGAAACCGAATGGCTTCGTCGCCGCCGCTTCAATCACTTCCCACACGTTGATCCCCATCCGGTCGCACATCATGGCCAGTTCGTTGACCAGCCCGATGTTGATCATGCGGAAGGTGTTCTCCAGCAGTTTCACCATTTCCGCCACTTCCGTCGAACCGACCGGCACCACCGTCTCCAGAGCCTGAGAGTAAAACGCAGCCGCAACCTTCGTGCAAGTGGGCGTGATTCCACCCACCACTTTCGGTATGTTGTAGGTCTGGAAATTCGGATTGCCCGGGTCCACTCGCTCCGGCGAGAAACAGAGGAAGAATTCCTCGCCCACGCGAAGCTCAGGCCGTTCGATCATCGGTAAGACCAGTTCCGCGGTCGTGCCGGGATAGGTTGTCGATTCGAGAATCACCAACAACCCCGGATGCGCGTGCTTGGCCACTTGCTGGGAAGCGGACACCACGAAGCTCATGTCGGGGTCCTTCGTCTTGCGCAGCGGCGTGGGCACGGCAATATTGACCGTATCCATCTTCCCGATGGCGGAGAAATCGGTTGTGGCCGTCAGTTTACCGGACTGCACCAGCGGCGCCAGCACCTCGGTAGGGACATCCTGAACGTAGGAAACCCCTGCGTTGATCTGCGCCACTTTGTGCTCATTGACATCCACCCCGGTTACATGAAAGCCGGCGCGGGCGAATTCAACGGCCAGTGGAAGGCCGACATAGCCGAGCCCGACCACGCCGACTTCGGCAGTGCGGTCTTTCAGCCTGGCCATGAGTTGGGCGGCGTGAGTAGATAAGGAATCGGACATTTTTCTTATGATGTCTCGCTTTCGAAATAGAACTCCCCTTGGGCGACAATTTCCGCCGGGCCGGTCAGGAACAGATCGGCGCTGTCCCAGCGAACGGGGAGCGAGCCGGCTGGCGTCCTCACTTCTATCGGACTAATTGCGCTTTTTCGTAAGACCGCGGCCGCCGCCGCTCCCGTACTGCCTGTGCCGGAAGACATCGTCTCGCCCGCTCCGCGCTCCCAAAACAGCACCTCGATCGTGTGCGCGTCCAGGACTTTCACGAAGGAAACATTGGTGCGGTGGGGGAACATCGAGTGCCATTCGATGCGCTTGCCCAACTCGCGCCAGCCGGCTGGGAACTCATCCACGAAAACAGCACACTGCGGATTGCCCACATTCAGAATGGCCGCGTCCAGCCGTTCCCCGTCGACATCCAGAGCAAACCGTAACTGCTGCGGATGGTAGCTGGGCGATCCCATGTTCATCTCGAACTCAAAAAGCCGATCCCGCCGGCTGAGCACCCGCAGGTGCTTCGTTCCCGCCCCGGTGCCAATGCGCACGGTGTCCGTCTCCAGGCCCCCAGCGGACGAGGAAATCAGAACAAACGCAGCAGCGCAACGCGTTCCATTGCCCGAAATTTCCGAGTCGCTGCCATCGGAATTGTACAGCCGGATCGACCCATGATCGTTGTCCGAGGCGGGCGACACCAGCATCCACCCGTCGGCGCCGATCCCGGTGTGGCGGTGGCAGATCGCGCGCGCCATCGCTCGCGCGTCGCCGCCCGTTACGTCCTCCGCCCACGTCAGAAGGAAATCATTCCGGGCGCCGTGTGCCTTGGTAAAGGGTATCTTCATTCGTTTGGGAGTCGCGGCGGTAGATCTCAATAACTGGCGCGCCTTTTCCAGTTATCATTTTCACACAAACATACCGTGGTCCGGTCTTGTTGCTCTTCAAGATGGCCGTGGAGACCTCGTCCCCACTGATCGCCACCGCCCATTCCTCGCGCAGAAACAGGTCCGGCCGTTTTTGCACCGCCAGCCAGTGCGGATTGTTGCCTTCCTGCAGTACTTCCCGTAGAGGAATGCCGGCCTCCCGGTAGATCCCCGCCAGATCGCCCAACGCGGAATAGATGCCCTCATGCGGCCGCCGGTGCGCATTCAAATAAGCCGCGGCCTCGGCCGTCCAGGCTCGCCGCGCTTCGCTGTTCACCTGCGACTCCTTCCAGGTGATCCATGCCTCCGTCCTTGGATACGCCAGCCAAGGAACGGTGGCCGTCGCCACAACCAGCGCTGCCAGCACGGTTTGCCAGCGCCCCCGCGCTATGGTGGCCAGCGATGCCGCGCAAACCGCCAGGGCAGGGAAGGCGGCCAAGCCGTAGCGCGTGTTGTAGTAGCTGTTCGGCCACAAGTGCGGTACAAAGATCGGTGTCCCCGACGAGTAGATGCTCCATACGTAGAAGCCCACCGGCAGCAGCAGAAGGCCCAGCGCGGCAAACGCCCTGCGGAACAGTGTGGTGACCACGCCCGCAAGTCCTAACACCACAAGCGAAGCCCCAGCGCACAACTGTGCGGCGGCGCGAAACTGGCTCCATGCTTTGGGAAGGTCGTGGTCTCCCGGATAACGGTCCATTCCAGCATCCAGTGCCCGCTGATAGATCATCTTTGCCGACCACTGCCCGCGGTAAAACTCCAGCGGGTCGCTGTAATACCACAGGTTGTGTGCCAGCCACCAAAGCGGCCCCAGCGCGGCCACCGCGCCGAAGACAATGCCCTTCCAGGGGCTCACGTTCTTCCCGCCGAAAACAAAGTACAGCGCCACGAACGGAATGAGAAACCATCCCTCATACCGAGTCAGCGACGCGATGTTCGATGCCACGCCGGCCAGCAACGCCGCTCCCAGGCCACCTCCTTGCGCATGCCACACCGAGGCGTACAACAGCATGCTGAAGCCGGCCAGGAACACCATTTCCGTCATCGGAATCGACTGCGTATACAGGACGTTCGGATTCAGCGCCAACAGCAGCACCGCGGCGCCGGCCGCCGCTCGCGAATGAAACAGCCGCCTCACTGCAAGGTATAGAAACGTTCCCGAAAGGACGAAGCAGGCGCTCGACGGAATGGCCCCGGCAAGCCCCGTGCGCCACCATTCGTCATTCGATACAAAGGGTAGCATCAGCCAGTGCGGCATCGGCAGCCAAACCGTACCCAATTGATCCCACCCCGGTGTTCGCGAATCCACCATGCGGCGCGCATTGACCATGTGTGCTTGCGCATCGCCGAAGTACAACGTGTAGCCGTGCGAGAGATGCCACCACAACGCCGCCGTGCCTACCGCGGCCAGCAGCAACACAACCAGCACCGGATCGAGCCAGGCCAACCGGAACCCGGCTGCCCCCTTGCCCGAAAGCCTCTTAGAACGACGTGAAGCGGCGGAATTCTTCAAAGCGCTGGTCAATGTCTCCCCGCGTCAGCGTGCGGAACCGGTCGACTCCGAAACGCTCGCAACAATAGCTGCCCATCACCGATCCGTAGACCACCGCCCGGCCCAGCGTCTTTGCGTCCACCGATCCGGAAGACGGGTCCACTCCCTGTTCGGCCAAGTAACCCATGAAACCGCCGGCGAAACAGTCGCCCGCGCCCGTGGGGTCGAACACCTGCTCCAGCAGATAGCCCGGCACGGCGAAATACCCTTCCGGATGGAACAGCATCGCCCCATACTCCCCGCGCTTGATAATCAGCGTTTTCGGTCCCATCGCCATGATGCTCTTCGCCGCTTTGCCCAGGTGATTCTCCCCTGACAGCAGCCGCGCCTCGCCGTCGTTGATCAGCAGGAAATCCCAGTGCGCAATCGTGGCCAGCAATTCCTCCCGGAAATCGTTGATCCAGAAATTCATCGTGTCGCCGCCGATCAGCCGCACCGCGTTCATCTGTTCGCGTACACTGTGCTGCAGTGCCGGCTGAATGTTCCCCAGCAGCGCGTAGGGCTGCTCTTTGTAATGGTCCGGAAGCTTTGGCTGAAATTCGGCAAAGACGTTCAGATCGGTCCGCAGTGTGGTGCGGTCGTTCATGTCTGGCGAATAGACTCCGGCCCAGAAAAACGTCTTTCCAGGAACCCGTTCCAGCCCCGCCAGATCGATGCCCCGTCCGGCCAGCAGGTCGTAGTCTTCGGCGGCGAAATCATCGCCCACAACGGCGACTACCTTGGGCTGTGTGAAGTAGCTTGCGGCAAGCGAAATGTACGTGCAAGCTCCCCCGAGCATGCGTTCCACCTTGCCATGAGGGGTCTCGACGCCATCATAGGCGACCGATCCGACGACGACCAGCGACATTCGATTTTGGGGTGTCCTTTGTTGATGTAGCGCGAACCGGGAAGATCCTGCCCGCCATGGTTATTGTCCCATTGGTCGTGGAAGGATGGCAACGGACGGCGGCCGCCCGGCGGCGGTTCGCCCGCCGTTGCCCGCCCCAATACAGCGCCGCCAGTCCCCCCAACAACAACCCTCCGCTGGCCGGTTCGGGCACGCTTTCCGTGCTTCCGAACGTCCCTGTGAAGTTGTCCAGAAAGAAGCGTCCCGTAGGTGAACTGGAGCTGAAATTGAACAGGCCGTATGCCGCGCGGCCGGAAAACATCAGCGAGAGCTGTCCCTCCGCAAAGGTGCTTTGGATGGGTGGAATGGGGAATCGCGCGCCCAGCACCGTTGCGCTGCCGAGCAGGTTGTTCCCCGCGTCGAACAATTGGAAGCCGGCGAATACGTTCGCGCCCGGCGCCTGCGAATTCACTGCAAAACCGAACTGGATCGATCCCGTGGCCCCGTGCAGAAAATCGACCCGCAAATCCGGGTTCAGCAATGAGGTCCCTTCCAGCCCAGCCTGGTACACGTACAGTTGGAATGGCCCCGGCCCCGACGTGTTGAACCCCAGCGGATCCGTCGTGCTGAACACCACGTCCGCAATCGTGTCCCCGTCCCCATCGAATCCATAGCTGGTCGCGCCTGCCACCAGATTGCCGAAGGTGACGGTAGCCCCTTGCAAACAGGCGGCCAGCGGCATCAGTAACGCCACGCGGGCGCACAGACCGGCCATCTTGGTGTGCTTCATCGGGATTCTCCTCATGCAACAAATGCGGGATTTCCTAATTTCCGGGGTCAGTCGCTCCCCCGCGTTCCCACGCCGTAGCCGTACCGGCGGGGTTGTTATACTTTCCTCTATGGACCTGTCCCGCCTCTTACTCGTACAGCAGAACTTCCCCGACCGCCGCATCCACGATATCCCCGGCGAAGTGCAAAAGCAATTGATGCAAGCCTCGTTCGCCGCCAGGGTGAAACCGGGCGGGAAGGTCGCAATCGGCGTGGGCAGCCGCGGCATTTCCAACATCGCCACCATCGTGCGCGCGGTGGTAGATTACTTCAAATCACAAGGGCTCTACCCCCATATCTTTCCCGCCATGGGCAGCCACGGAGCAGCTACCGCCGAAGGTCAGGCCGACGTACTGGCTCACTACGGCATCCACGAAGCCACCATGGGCTGCCCGGTCATCAGTCAACTCGAGGTCGTCCCCCTCGGCGCCACCCCTGACGGCATCGAGGCCTGGATGGACAAGACGGCCTTCGACAGCGATGGCGTCATGCTCATCGGTCGAGTCAAATGGCACACCGACTTCCAGGGCAAAATCGAAAGCGGTCTCCTCAAGATGATGGCCATCGGCCTCGGCAAGTTCGCCGGCGCGCAGCGCTACCATACCTATGCCTACAAACTCGGTCTCGAACACGTCATCCGCAGCGTCGGACGTCAGGTTCTTAGGTCCGGAAAGATCCTCGGTGGACTCGCCATTCTCGAAGACGCCTACCACAACACCGCGCAGTTGACGCCCGTCTTCGTCGAGGAGATGGAAGCCAGGGAAGAGCAACTTCTCGAGCTGACCAAGTCCTGGATGGGCAAGATCCCCGTCCCCCAACTCGACATTCTCATCCTCGATGAAATCGGCAAGAATATCAGCGGCGCCGGCATGGATACCAAGGTCGTGAATCGCGGCGTCCATGGCCAATACAACCCTTGGCCCGACACCCCGCTCATCGATCGTGTTTTCGTGCGCGACCTCAGTTCCCTCACCTACAACAACGCCGTCGGTATCGGCATGGCCGACGTCACCACCGACCGTCTGGTGAAGAAGATCGATTGGGTCCCGACGCGCATCAACTCACTCACCGCTTCCACTCCCGCCGCCATTCGCACGCCCATCCACTTCCCCTCCGACCGCGAGTGCCTGGAGAAGATCGTGCCCACCGTCGGCAAATTCGATTCCAAGGACGTCACCATTGGCTGGATTCGCAACACGCTCGAAATCTCCCCGCTTCTACTGAGCGAGAACCTGATGGATCTGATCCGCCAGAATCCGATTCTTGAAGTGATCGGCGATGCCCGGGACATCGAATTCGACTCCGACGGCAACCTGGTCGATCTTCTCGAAGCACGCCAGGCCGTCAGTCACTAGGCTCCACGCCGCCGGCTGATCAGCACCCCGGCCGCCAACAGCGCGGCAACACCGGCCGCGTAACCAGGCTCCGGCACGGGTTCCACGGCGATCTGATAGAGCTTGCCTGCACCCCAATCGGCCACAAACAGTGAGGTGCTCGTCGAAAAGACGCCCACCAGGTTCCCGACGCCCGTCTGGCCGCTTTCCAGAAAGTGCCGGACGCTGCCGTTCGTAAGACTGTAGAAAGCCACCGCGTTTTCGTCGTTCACCGGCCCAAGCCCGTTCTTACCCGAGAAACCTACGAACACTCCGTTGTTCCAACCGCCGGGGAACGCCGATGGTGCAAACGCGATCTCCGTCGGACCTTCACTCCGCCCTCCCGCCGGCGGATTGGGAATTGGTTGGAATACGCCTATCGGCATGGCGACGCCCGTGCAATCGCCGATGACCGACCCCGTCCCGTATTCGACATAACAACCGGGAAAACCGAAATTCGGCGCCGTCACCCCGACATCCGCTGCGGAGATACGATTCAGTTCGTCTACTTGCGGCGGCGTGCTGGTCGGTGTCGTGCCGGTCAATTCGTCGATCGCGTTATCGGCAAAGTACAAGTCGCCGGTGACCGGATGGAATCCCATGCCATAAACGTTGCGGATGCCGGTTGCTACCGTTCGCAAGTTGGAAGCCACCGGAACCGCCCCCGATTCGTCGATTGTGATCATGTACAGAGACTCGCCTTGCAGCGCGACCGGCCCTAAACCGAGTCCGCTCACCGTCACCGTCCCCGTGCTATGCGTGGCGTTCGTCTGCGAGCCGATATTGAACACGAAATCGTAGGACCCCGGGGAGCCCGGGGTAGGCCGTGTTGCCATCCCGATCGTCGGATGCGCCCACCCCGTCGGGTAGCTGAACTGCAATGAACCCACTGGCGTCATCGCGTCCGCCGGCATCGCGCCTGGTTCCAGAAATGTGATTCTGCGCGCCCCGAACTCCCCCACGGCATAGTACTTCCCCGTTTGACGCAATTGCGTCAACGGGCCAGCGTTCGATTGGTAGACGATCGTCCCCGCTCCGTCCGCGATGCCGTCGGCGTTCGTGTCTGTAAACCGCAGGATTCGCCCTCCCGCCGGCGATGCGGCCAGGTAAATCGACCCGTCCGCCGCTAGCGCCACCGAATTGGAGGCCGGCAGCCCGGTCGCAAACGTCGTGACGCGAAACAGATCCGGGTTCACCACCGATGAGTTCACTACCACGGCGCCGTGGGCCGTCGAAACGAAAAGCAGCGCGATCTCGATCAGCATGGCCCATATCCTATCGCATTCCAATCGCACGCGTGCAACAGTCTTGCCCAAGAATGTTTTATCCACACCTTTTGCAACTTCATGCCTGTATAAACACGTGATGACAAAGGAAATATAGTTGTGTGCAAATTGCCGTTTTCCTTTGACAGCATTTGGCCTTTGCTACATACTACACATGGTTCCAAGAGGCACGCGGAACAGTGAGCCGGACGGAACGTAGCGGACTCGGACCGATGAGCCGCGGGGGAAACTCCGTGGGGAGCGAAGAGAGATCGGGCGTGAAGTAACGGCAAGCCATCCTGCAAGTTGCCTCGCGGGCGCGTCGTGAACTCGCAAGAGGGAGCGTGAGCCGCAAGGTTCAGGATCCGGAGGGATGACAGTCCCGAAGGGGAGCGTCAGCGGGGGAAGAGGCGGGAACGCCGGTGGAAAGCCAGGCAACGGGTTTTTCAGCGTGGATCGGCCCCGAATGCGGAAACGGGCGAGGCCGGGAGTTGAGAAGCGGACCGGGCAGGGTAGACTAACGGCGCGAATCGCGAAGCGTCAGGCCGGGATCGGTGATCCTGCCAGGGCGGACCGGGAGACTGGTAGTCCAGGTAGGCTAGAAAAAGGCCGTCGCGAGTGAATCGGCTTCGGGCTATCTGGTGCGACTGGCGAACCCAAAGGCGTCGAAGCGCCACCGGCAAATCCGGGGGCGGGGAGCTGGAGGGAAAGCGCACTGCCAGATAATCATGCCACGCCTACGCCGAGCATGCACGGCGGGTAGGCAAACTGGAAAGTTGGTCACTTGGAACCGCCTGTCCTTTTGAACGTTCGTTTTTCCGATTGAGTATTCCGCTCATGGAAGCAGGCCGCGAGGGTTCCCTTCGCGGCCTGTTCCCGTTTTCGGCCCCTTGGCTGCCCGCCGCTATTGCTCCGATACCTGATACTGCGGCGTCCACATCCACGGCACCGTATTCGTCCTCCGGGCCCATCGTTCCCATTGCCGCACCATCGCCCGTACCCGTTCCGGATGCCGTTCCGCCAGATTGTTCATTTCGCTCCGGTCGGCATCGATGTCGTACAACTCCCATTTCCCGGCCGGATCCACCGCCACGGCTTTCCATTTCCCGATCCGGATGGCGCGATTGCCTTCATGCTCGAAATAAATCGCCTCGCGCTCAATCCGCTTCCCGGCGAAGGCCGGCGCAAGGCTACGCCCTTCCATCGCCGGCATCGACGACGGATAGCTTGCCCCAGCCAGTTCCACGCACGTCGGCATCAGGTCGATAATATGCCCCGGCGTATGGTCGATCGCTTTGCGCCGCTTGATCCCCTTCGGCCAATGCGCGATCAACGGAGTCGTGATGCCCCCTTCATGGCTGTAATGTTTGTATAACCGCCAGGGAGTATTGCACACGTTGGCCCAAGCCGACCCGTAGCTGTGATACGTCCCGCGCTGCCCCATGCCGTCCAGCGCTTCGCCTTTGTGCAGCACATTCTCCGGGCCGCTGAACTTGTCGAATCCGTACGGGTCCCACTCCGCGCACGCCCCGTTGTCGGAAAGGAAAAGAATCAGCGTATTCTCCAACTGCCCGTTGGCCCGCAATGCCTCCAGCACGCGCCCGATGTTGCGGTCCATCACATCCACCATCGCCGCGAAGATGGCCATCCGCCGCGCCAGATCCTTGCGCCGGTCCGCGTCCAGCGTATCCCACGGCGGATTCACTTTGCCCGCCCATCCCGTCTGCTTGTTGAACCGGTTCGGCGGAATTTCGCTCAACGGCGTCAGCGGCCAGCTTTTTGCGATCAGCCCCATCTTCCGCATCTTGCCGTAGCGCTTCTTGCGAATCCGGTCCCACCCCTCTTCGTAGACAGCCTGGTATTTATCGATCACTTCCTTCGGCGCATGCAACGGGAAGTGCGGCGCGTTATACGCCAGGTAGAAGAAGAACGGCTTGTCCTGCTTCCTGGCCTCGCCGAGGAAGTCGAGCGTATGGTCCGTAATGGCATCCGTGGCGTAGAACTTGCCTTCCGGATAGGTGCGCCCCTGCCGCCCCGCCGGAAGCCGCGTATACTTCGCCGGATCCCAAAAACTGTCGAACCCGTGCACCATCCCGTAGTATTCCTCGAAACCGCGCCCCACCGGCCCCGGCGCCCCCAGGTGCCACTTTCCTGTCATCCACGTGCTGTAGCCCGCGGCCTTCATCACCTCCGGGATGGTCGTGTTCCGGCTGTTCAACACTCCGGCGTAACCGGGAAAATCCGTGCGTGGCTTCGGCGACGTCATGTTCCCCATCCCCACCTGGTGCGGATACAGGCCCGTCATGATCGATGCCCGCGAAGGGCAGCAGCGCGCCGAATTGTAGAACTGCGTAAACCGGATCCCGTTCGCCGCCAGTTTGTCCAGATTCGGCGTCTCGATTTCCCCGCCGTAGCAGCCGAGGTCGCTCCAACCCAGATCATCGGCCAGAATGATGAGGATGTTGGGGCGCGGAGCAGCCGCCTGTGCTACCTGCCGCGCACCGAACGCCGCCGCCGCG
>JAEUQG010000175.1 GCA_016789755.1 Bryobacterales bacterium | reverse complement strand
GTGCGCGTGCCGAATCGAAGGCGGTATCGAATCGGGTTTGCGACGCGGGGAGTGGATACACCGTTTTCGAAGGCGGTGACGGAGAGCGTGCAGAGGGCGGCGGCGGAAGCGGGGATGGATCTGGTGACGGTGAGCAGTCATCGGAGTCCGCGGACGGCGCTGCGGAATGCGGAGTCGCTGGTGAAGGAGGGGGTGAATCTGGTGATCGAGTTTCAGAGCCATGAACGATTGGCTCCGGTGATTGCTTCGCGTTTTGTGGAGGCGGGGATTCCGGTGATTGCGATTGAGATTCCGCATCCGGGGGCGACGTTTTTCGGAGCCAATAATTATCAGGCGGGGTTGATCGGCGGAAGGGCGATGGGGAAGTGGGTGAAGGAGAACTGGCGGGGCGAGGCACGGTCTGTGCTGTTGATGGAAGAAGAGGTAGCGGGGCCACTGGTGAAGCTGCGGGTAAGCGGGATGCTGGCGGGGTTGCGGGAAGCGCTGCCGGCGATGGAGCAGGTGGAGACGGTAGAGATGGATGGAAAGGGGTCATTGGAGAAGACGCTGGAGGTGGTGCGGCGGCGGCTGCGGCATGCTCGTACCGGGCGGACGGTGGTGTTGGCGGGCAACGACCGTATGGCGCTAGGGGCGATCCGAGCGTTCGAGGAGGCGGGGCGGGCGAAGGAATGCGCGGTGATGGGGCAGAACGCGACACGGGAGGCGCGGATGGAGATGCGGAGGAAGGGGAGTCCGCTGGTGGGTTCGGTGGGGTATTTTCCGGAGAGATACGGAGATGAAGTGATGCGGTTGGCGGAGGCGATTGTGGCGGGGCGGGCGGTGCCTCCGGCGGTATTTGCGAAGCATGAACTGATTACGAAAGGGAATGTGGAGCGGGTGTATCCGCTGGACAGGGTGATGCCGGAGTCTTTTGCGGTGCCGCTGATCGGGTGAGCGGCGTCTCGCCAGATGAAACATCTCTGCATGAAGGGCGCGGGTGGCGGTGGGCGGAATCGGGTTGATTACGGGGAATACGGCGATGCGCTGTCTCGCGTAGTGAGACGGATTGGCGGCAACGGACTCAAGATTCCTTCCGGGGGCGGGGTGCGATAGAAATCGCAGCATTACTCTTTTGAGCCGAGGTGCTTCGATGAACCCAGTTCGTTTGTCTTTGGCGAGGTTTGCCGCCGCGTTGTTGTGTGGATTGCTTCCGCTGTGGGGGCAGGTTTCCACGGGTAGCGTGGCGGGGCAGGTGACGGATTCCACCGGCGCGGTGGTGGCGGCAGCGAAGGTGGTGCTGCTGAATGAAGGCACAGGGCAAGAACGGACGGCTTCGACGGACGGATCCGGCGCGTACGTGTTTCCGCTGGTACAGGCGGGGTTTTATACGGTGCGTGTGGAGATGCGGGGCTTCAAGGGTTATGCGGCGCGGAAGATGGAGGTGCAGGTTTCGCAGCAGGTGACGCACGATGTGCGGCTGGACGTGGGCGAGACGAGCACTACGGTGGAAGTGGCGGCGATGACTCCGGTACTGGACCAGCGGAGTGCGGAGGTGGGGCAGGTGATCGGGCAGCGGGAGGTGGTGGAACTGCCGTTGAACGGGCGGAATTTTCTGGATCTGGCGAAGCTTGTTCCGGGCGTGGCGGAGTTGGGGACGACGTCGCAGAGCAACGGGCTGGCGATCAACGGGCAGCGGGCGAATCAGATCGGGTTCTATTTCGATGGGGTGGACACGCGAACGGAGACGAGCGGGAAGCCGGCGTTCTCGCCGTCGATCGAAGCGATTCAGGAGTTCAAGATTCAGCAGAACGACTTTGCGGCAGAGTTCGGGCGGAGTCCGGCGGGGATCAATCTGACGCTGCGGTCGGGGACGAACGATCTTCACGGGACGCTGTTCGAGTTCATCCGGAACAACAAACTGGACGCGCGGAGCTTCTTTTCGCCGCGAGTGGATCCGCTGCGGAGGAATCAATTCGGGGCGGTGGTGAGCGGGCCGGTGGTGAAGAACAAGACGTTTTTCATGGGGAATTTCGAAGGGCTGCGCACGCGGCGGGCGAACACGCTGTTTCGCAGCGTGCCGACGGCGCAGCAGCGGGAAGGGAACTTCAACGAAGGATTCGCGGTGTACGATCCGGCGACGTTCAATGCGGCGGCGAATACGAGGCAGGCGTTTGCTGGAAACATTATTCCACGGGCGCGTTTTGGGCGGATGGGGCTGGCGGCGTTACAGTATTACCCGGCTCCGAATGCTCCGGGGGCGGGCGGGTTCAACTATGTGGTGAGTGCGTCGAGCCAGGCGGATTCGAACCAGTTTCACACGCGAGTGGATCACCAGATCAGCGAGCGGGATTCGGTGTTCGGGCGGCTGTCGTATAGCAAGGGGGAGTCGGTGTCGCCATCGGGGATGCCTCTGACGGGGGGATTGTCGAATTCGAAGGCGGTGAGTTTGACGGTGCAGGAGTCGCACACGTTCAGTCCGTCGACGGTGAACCAGTTCCGGGCGGCGTGGACGTATTTCAAGGATCGGGGAGGGTTTCCGCTGGCGGACCGGAATCTGGCGGTGGAGGAATTCGGGATGTTGAATTTGACGCCGTCGACGGATGCATTCGGGCTGCCGCAGTTGAATGTGGCGGGGTTGACGACGATCGGGGCGAATGCGTTCCAGCCGTCGGGTCCACGGGAGAATTTCTTTTCGCTGGCGGATGATTTGAGCTGGGTGCGGGGGAAGCATTCGATGAAGTTCGGATTCGATGGACGCTATTACCGGCCGGCGGGACTGGTGCAGCAGACGCCGAACAGCATTCTGACGTTTGAGAACCGGTTTACGAATGCGCCGGGCGTGGCGAGGACGGGGAACGCCGTAGCGGATCTGGTGCTGGGATTGCCGTACACGGGACGGGCGACGTTGTTTGCGGAGAGCAACGGATGGGTTTCGCTGAAGTATTACTACACGGGGTTTTACGTGCAGGATGAGATCCGTTTGAATGCGAAGCTGACGCTGAACATGGGGCTGCGGTACGAGTACCAGACGCCGTATTACGAGCGGTTTGGAGATTTGGCGATCTTCGATCTGTATGGGAGCCGGTTTTTGAAGCTGGATGAAGACATCCAACAGTTGCACCGGCCGGATAAGAACAACTTTGCGCCGCGGGTTGGGCTGGCGTATTCGATGAATCCGAAGACGGTGATCCGGGCGGGATTCGGGACGTTTTATGGGCAGCCGCGGGGATCGGAGTTTTCGTCGTTCCAGTTGTCGCCGCCGTTTGTGATCGACACGACGCTGACGTCGAATCCGAATGTGCCGGATCTGATCGGGCGGCTGTTCCCGCGGGTGCAGGTGCGGGACTCAGCGGGGAAGATTTCGCTGGCGCCGAATGTGAATGTGTTCTCGCTCGATGCGAATTGGCGGACGAATTACACGTGGCAATGGAATTTCGGAATTCAGAGGGAGTTGGCGAACGGGTTGTTGTGGGAGACGGGGTATGTGGGCAATGCGGCGCACAAGATGACGGGCCGGGATTTGCCGAACCAGGCGTTTTTGGATGCCGACCCGACGCGGCCGACGCCGGTGATCAACCGGCGGCCGAATCCGAATATCGGCGATGTGAGCTATGTGAGTTCACTGGACAATTCGAACTACCATTCGCTGAACGTGAAGTTGAACAAGCGGTTCACGGGCGGGTTTTCGTTGCTGGGGGCGTACACGTACTCAAAAGTGATGGGGATCGGCGGGGCGTTGTTCGGGGACCAATCGCGGCAGCAGGATGCGCGGAACCGGCGGGCGGAGTATGCTCCGCTGGAGTTCAATCAGAAGCAGCGGCTGACGATGGCGTGGATTTACGAATTGCCGTTGGGGAAGGGGAAGCGGTTTTTCACGGGGGCATCGGGGATTGGGGACAAGGCGGTGAGCGGCTGGTCTTTGCAGGGGAACTACACGGTGCATTCGGGATTCCCGCTGACTCCGGTGTCGTCGGTGTCGACGAACGTGGGGCGGCAGGATACGAACCGCGCGGATCGGGTGTGCGACGGGAATCTGGCGTCGGGGCGGACGATTGACCGTTGGTTCGATACGTCGTGTTTTGTGAACCACGCATTCGGGCGGTTTGGGAATTCGGGGAATGGGGTGGTGATTGGACCTGGGGTGAACAACTTCGATTTCACGATCATGAAGAATACGTATGTGGGGATGGGGGCGAGGGAGCCGCTGAATGTGCAGTTCCGGGCGGAGTTTTTCAATGGGTTCAACCATGCTTCGTTCGCGGACCCGAATCTGACGGCGGGGACTGCTCAGTTCGGGGTGATTCGCGGGACGAGGATCAACGGGCGGGAGATTCAGTTGGCGTTGAAGATCTTGTTTTAAGCAGGGAGCAGAAGGTGAGCGAGAGAAGTGTGTTGGACAGAGCGGCGCAGGTTCGAATTGCGCGCAGGAAACCGCTGTTTGCGCGGGTTGGGATATTCGGAGTCGGGCACCGGACGTATTGGGGGCAGTTTCCGGGATTGCTGGACGAGATGCATGGGAAGTTGCGGGCGCTTGAGGAGAAGCTGGCTCCGCATCATGTGGAAGTGTTGAACTTCGGGATGATCGACAGCGCGCAGCCGGCGTATGCGTTGCGGGACCGGTTGAAGGCATCGAATCTGGATCTGATTTTTTGCGATATGGCGACGTACGCCACGTCGGCGACGTTCGGCGTGTTGATACGGGATTTGGATGTGCCGATTGTGCTGGTGGCGCTGCAGCCGCGCAAGGCGCTGGATTATACGATTGCGTCGACGCACATGCAGTTGGCGAACGACGATTTCTGCTCGGTGCCGGAGTTTGCGGGGGTGGCGATCCGGATGGGAAAGCGGGTTCCTCCGGTGATTCTGGGGACGCTCTATGACGATGCGGCGGCGGATGCGGAGATTGGGCAATGGTGCGCGATTGCGCGGGTGCTGCACGATTTGAAGAACGCGCGGATCGGGCATTTCGGGCATCCGATCGAGAACATGCTGGACATGCAGACGGACCAGACTGCGTTGACGGCGGCGTTCGGCTGCCATGTAGTGCAGACGGAGGCGGACGATCTGTTGCGGCATCTGGATTTGGTGACGGATGGGGAGGCGGAGGCGAAGAAGCGGCAGATACTGGAGATTTTCGATACTCCGGACCCGGTGTCGGATCCGATTACGTGCAAGTTGAAGGATGAGGATCTGGAGACGGCGGCGCGGGTGGCGGCGGCGTTGGACCGGTTTGTGGAAGAGTACGGGCTGGATGGGTTGGCGTATTATTACGAGGGTTTGCCGGATTCGCCGCTGCGGAAGGCGGTGACGAATCTGATTGTGGGGAATTCGCTGCTGACGGCGGCGGGGTTTCCGATGTGCGGAGAATCGGATCTAAAAACCTGTATTGCGATGCTGATCTTCGACCGGTTGAACATTGGCGGGAGCTTTGCGGAGTTCCATCCGGTGGACTTCGCGGAAGGCTTTGTGCTGGTGGGGCACGACGGGCCGCACCATTTGAATATCGCCGACGGGAAGCCGGTATTGCGGAGTCTGACAAAGTACCATGGGAAGCCGGGGCACGGGGCGAGCGTGGAGTTCAAGATCAAGGAAGGGCCGATTACGATGCTGAGCATCGGAGTGAAGCGGGATGGGCGGTTCAAGTTTGTGGTGGCGGAAGGGCGGAGCGTGGATGGGCCGATTCCTCCGACGGGGAACACGAATACGCGGGGATTTTTCGAGCCGGATGTGCGCACGTTTTTGAAGCGCTGGGTGAAGGAAGGGCCGACGCATCATTTCGCGTTGGGGATCGGGCATCACGCGGGGACGGTGCTGCAGATAGCGGAGTTGTTGGATATCGAAGCGGTGTCGGTGACTCCGGGGAGCGCGTAAATGGCGGGGTTTCGCTGGGTGGTGGCGGGGTTGCTGTTCGGCGCGTCGGCGTTGAGTTTCTTCGACAGGCAAGTGCTTTCGGTACTGGCTCCGCGGATACTGGCGGATTTGGGGATTGGGAATGTGGAGTATGCGAGCGCGGTGTCGGCGTTCACGCTGGCCTATAGCGTGATGTTCACGCTGGGTGGGCGGGCGATCGATTTTGTGGGAACGCGCGCGGGGCTGGGCGTGGCGGTGGCTTTCTGGACGGTGGCGAGTCTGTTGCATGCGTCGGTGCGCGGGGCAGGGGATTTGACGGTGTACCGGTTTCTGCTGGGAGTTGGAGAAGGAGGATGTTTTCCGGGCGCGGCGCGAGGGATTCTGGAGTGGTTTCCGGCGAAGGAGCGGGCGCTGGCGATGGGGATTGCGACGACCGGAGGATCGGCGATGGGCGCGGTGCTGGCGCCTCCGCTGATTGTGTGGGTGTCGTCGGTGGTTGGGTGGCGGGGCGCGTTTCTGGCAACGGGGGCGATCGGGGTGGTGTGGGTAGCGTTGTGGTTTTTGCTGTACCGGAAACCGGCGGGTGTTGTGACTTCGCGGGCGGTGGAGAAGCCGTGGCCGATGGGGAGTTTGCTGGCGCGGAAGGAAGTGTGGGGATTGCTGGCGGCGCGGTTTGTGTTCGATCCGGTGTTCTACTTTTACATGTTCTGGATTCCGCAGTATCTGAGCCGGGAGCGGGGGGCATCGCTCGAGCAGATCGGGCGTCTGGCGTGGATTCCGTTTCTGACATTGGGGGTCTCGTCGCTATTGGGCGGGGCGGTGTCGGATGGGCTGGTGCGGCGGGGGTGGAGTATTGACCGGGCGCGGAAGACGGTGATGGCGGCGGCGGCCCTATTGACGCCGGTGTCGATGCTGGCGATGGCGGCTCCGGATGCGTTCTGGGCGGTGGTGCTGATGGCTGTGCTGATGTTCGCGCACGGATTCTGGATGACGAACTACATGACGATGATTGGGGATCTGTTTCCGGCGGCGAGCGTGGGGACGGTGGTGGGATTGACGGGGACGGCTGGTGGATTGGCGGGGTTTCTATCGTCGCTGGCAGTAGGGAGGATTGTAGAGGCGGTGTCGTTTGGGCCGGTGATTGTGGCGTGCGGCGTGTTGTATCCGGTGGGGCTGGCGGTGCTGCTGGTGACGATACCGCGGGTGGAGCGGTTGGAGGTTCGCCAGGGATAGCGGCTATCCGATGGCTTGGGCGAGATCGGCGATGATGTCGCCGGGATCTTCGATGCCGACGGAGAGGCGGAGGAGATTGTCGCCGATGCCCATGCGCTGACGTTGTTTGGGGGAGACGTCGCGGTGCGAGGCCATGGTGGGGTAGAGGATCATGGTGTGGACATCGCCGAGGGAAGTGGCGCGGACGACGAGTTTGAGCTTATCCATGAAGCGGAAGACTTCGGGCTGGGCGGCGTCTTTGAGTTCGAAGCTGATCATGGCTCCGAAACAATTCTCGGGGAATTGTTTGCGAATCATTTCGGCATCGGGATGTTTGGGATCGGCGGGGAAGTAGACGCGGGCGATGCCGGGCTGTTGGGAGAGCCACTGGGCGATGTGGCAGGCGTTGCGGCATTGGCGTTCGAAGCGGAGGGGGAAGGTTTTGATGCCGCGCATGGTGAGGTAACTTTCAAAGGGGCCGAGGAGGGGGCCGGCGGTGCGGCTGAGGGCGCGGAGGGATTCGGCGTGGGAGGGATCGGAGATGACGGCTCCGCCGAGGACATCGCCGTGGCCGGAGAGGTACTTGGTGAGGCTGTGGACGACGAGGTGGGCGCCGAGTTCGAGGGGGCGGGTCATGATGGGCGTGGCGAAGGTGTTGTCGACGACGAGGGCGGCGTTGACGGAAGCGGCGAGTTGGGCGATGCGCCGCATGTCGCCGACGCGGAGCAGAGGGTTGGAGACGGTCTCCATGAGGATGCAACCGGGCTTGTGTTCGGCGACGGCTTGTTCGACGGCGGGGAGATCGCAGATGTCGACCCAGGTGGTTTCAACGCCGAGGGGATCGAAGATGCTTTGCAGCATGCGAATGGTGGCGCCGTAGAGGGCGTTGGCGGCGAGGATGTGCTTGCGGCGGTCGATGAGAGCGGTGGTGAGGGCGAACTGGATGGCGGTCATGCCGGAGGAGCAGGCGAGGGCGGTGGCTCCGTTTTCGAGGGAGGAGAGGAGTTCTTCGAGGGCGCGGTTGGTGGGGTTTTCGTAGCGGGCGTAGGAGTCGCCGGGGATTTCGCGGCCGAAGACCTTGTCGAGAGTTTCGACCTCTTCGTAGATGTAGCTGGCGGCGGTGTAGATGGGCGTGGTGACGGGGATGGCGGCGGAGTGGCGCTTGCGGTCGCCGGCATGAACGGCTTTGGTTTCGATTTTCACGTGGGTATTACTTCCTCTTCCAGCGAACGCCTTCTTTGGTGTCTTCGAGGATGACGCCCTGAGCGAGCAGTTGGTTGCGAATTTCGTCGGCGCGGGCGAAGTTGCGGGATTTTTTGGCGGCGGTGCGTTCGGCGATCAAGGCATCGATGTCGACATCGGCGATGGCGCCTTCGGCGACGCTGGGTTTGAGGACATCGAAGACGGAATCGAATTTGGCGAGGAGCGCGAGCGCGGCGGCGGCATTGGCCGAGAGGAAATCGCCGGCATCGATGGCGGTGTTGACATCGCGAACGAATTCGAAGATGGCGCCGAGGGCTTCGGCGGTGTTGAGGTCGTCATCGAGGGCTTCTTCGAACTGGCGCAAGGCCTGGGCGGTGCGTTGCTCGACGGCGGGGTTTTGGCCTGCGGGGAACTTGGAGGTTTTG
>JAEUQG010000166.1 GCA_016789755.1 Bryobacterales bacterium | reverse complement strand
CAGACGCCGACCATCTTCGTCTCCGGCAACCCCTTCGCAGGCGCCGCCTTCAACACCTCGCTGAACGGCTTCGGCGGATCGAGCCGCGTGCCCTTCCTGCCCGCCGCCAGCCTCGATATCGATCAGATCTATCGCACCGACGCCCGCTTGACGAAGATCCTCCCCTTCAACGAGCGCTACCAATTACACCTCAACTTCGAGGCCTTCAACGTCTTCAACCACGTCTCCAACACCGCCGTCAACGGACAGGCGTTCCAGGCCACCAACGGAGTCCTCTCCCCCACCCCGCGTCTCGGCGAAGGTTCCGCCTCCCAGGGCTTCCCTGACGGCACCAACGCCCGCCGCGCTCAGGTCAGCCTCCGCTTCATCTTCTGATGAATCTGTCCGTTTGTGGGGGCTTCAACGCCCCCACATCTCAACCCCGCCGTCCTCCCTTTCGGCTCGCCGCTAACAGGACTCCCGCCATCGCCGCCGCACAGATCGCACCCGTGGCTGGTTCGGGCACCTCATGGGTTGTGTAGATGATGTCAAACCGCACTGTCTGAGTGTTAGTTGGTTTATGAAACAGCGTAAACGCGGTGATGCTATTTCCCGCAACCGCACCGGCCGCCGCCTTACTGAAAGTAACCTTCTGACTCGCTATCACCTTGTTGTAAGGACTACCGAATACCCGCCAGAAGTGATTCCCGCTGCTCGAATTCGCGTTCAGTTGCACTTCACCCGTGGCCGTTTGGGCCACTGCCGAGATTTCCACTCCTAACAAAGTCCCCGGGCCCCGCCAGATGGAGAAGCTCTGATTCGGGGGCGTGCGGCTCATCCATGCTGTCACCCTCCTAACAACTTCAATGTGCCACGTCGTGCCGAAAAGATCGGCCCCATTACCCCCCTACCCCCCTACCCCCCCTACCCACACCCGTTGACAACCACTCATTTTCATATGAGACTTTTCTCTTCCCCCCTCCACTCCCCTCCTGACAATCATTACTCCGCTGTTACTGCCAAACAGTAATTATTTTGGTTTGACAAGACTGCTTTCCGATTTCTATAATGGCTATTTCTGTCTGGGAAGTATCCCTATTCGTGTATGCCCAAGCTGCATGAGGATGCGTACGCTTGGCTACCGTTGAACAAATAAAATTCAGGCAAGAAGGTGGTAGGTTCCCGCCTACAGGTGGTTAATGTCTCAGCTATTTCACCCCAGCACCAATGTCGTCGCTAAGATCAGCATCGCGGCCATCGTGCTCGTTGCCGGCGGCGCGGGCTATGCGCTCATGACCGTCAATCGTGCGCCATATGTATCGCGTGCCAATATCCCATTCGATCAGGCCGTCCCTTTTTCCCACAAACACCACGTAGCGGGACTGGGCATCGATTGCCGCTACTGTCACAGCACCGTGGAACGTACCGCCACCGCGGGCATGCCGGCCACGGAAACCTGCATGAGCTGCCACTCCATGATCTGGACCAACGCTCCCATGCTCGAGCCGGTCCGCCAGAGTTGGGCCACCGGCAAATCGCTCGAATGGAACCGGGTGCACGACCTCCCCGGATTCGTTTACTTCAACCACAGTATCCACGTGAACAAAGGCATGGGCTGTTCGGAATGCCACGGCCAGGTGGATCAGATGCCCCTGATGTATCAAGTCAACACCCTGTACATGGAATGGTGCCTCGATTGCCACCGCAACCCGGAAGCCAAAATCCGGCCCCGCGACAAGGTGTTCGACATGAACTACAAGCATCCCCCGAACCAGGCTGAGCTGGGCGCGAAGCTGGTGAAGGATTACAAAGTTCTGAAGCTGACGGATTGCTACACATGTCATCGATGAGCACAAGCGGAAACGCACATTTCCCAATACTCGGACAGTCGCCGCGGCTCGACATTCAGGCCGTGCGCGAAAAGCTCGAGGGCAAAACCGGCGACCAGCTCTGGCGCAGCCTGGAAGAACTGGCGGAATCGCCTGACATCCAGGACCTGCTCAAGAATGAGTTCCCGCAGACCGGCTCGGATTGGCGCACGCCGCTCGACCGCCGCAACCTCTTCAAGTTGATGGGCGCCTCGCTCGGCCTCGCCGGACTCACCGCCTGCACTCGCCAGCCCCTCGAAAAAATCGTCCCCTACGTCAAACCCCCGGAAGAGTTCTCCGGCAATGAGCCGGTGCAATACGCTACCGCTCAGTTGAATGGCGGCTACGCGGCCGGCCTCCTGGTCCAAAGCTACCAGGGCCGTCCCACCAAAGCCGAAGGCAACCCCGATCACGTTGCCAGCCTCGGCTCCACTGACATCTTCGCCCAGGCTAACCTGCTCACCATGTACGACCCGGACCGCTCCGAAACGGTCCTCCATGAAGGGCAACTCAGCAACAATACCAACTTCTGGGGCGCCCTTACCGTCATCCGCGAACGGCACTTCGCCAAGAAAGGCGCCGGCCTTCGCATCCTCACCGAAACCCTCACCTCGCCCAGTCTCGTCGAAACCATGCAGGCCGTCCTGGCGATGATGCCCGAAGCCAAGTGGCATGCCTGGGACCCCACCAGCAACGACACCGCCCGCGCCGGCGCTCAACTCGCCTTCGGCGAGCCCGTCTCCCACTACTACAAAGTGGATGCCGCCGACGTCATCGTCTCCCTCGATTCCGATTTCCTCAACTACGGGCCCGGCTCTGTCCGCTATTCGCGCGATTTCGCCGCCCGCCGCAAGCCCGAAATCGGCAAGAAGCGTATGAATCGCTTCTACGTGGCCGAAACCCATCCCACCGTCACCAGCGGACTCGCCGATCACCGGCTGTCCCTCAAACCCTCCGAAATCGAAGCCCTCGCCCGCAGCCTGGCAGCCAAGCTCGGCGTCAACGTCGAGGCCGCCTCCAATCCCCGCGATCAATGGGTGGCGGCGCTCGCCAAAGATCTCCAGGCCCATCAGGGAGCCTCGCTCGTCGTCGCCGGCGAAACGCAGCCCCCTGTCGTGCACGCCCTCGCCCACGCCATCAACGAAAAGCTCGGCAACGTCGGTAAGACCGTCTTCTACACTGAGCCGATGGAGGGCATCTCCACGCCCCACATCGATTCGCTCAAGGCTCTCACCGCCGACATGGCCGCCGGCAAGGTGGAAACACTCATCGTGCTCTCCGCCAACCCGGTCTACACCGCCCCGCCCGATCTCAAGTTCAAAGACGCCTTCCTCAAGGTCGCCAACCGTATCCACCTCGGCCTCTACGTCGACGAAACGGCATTCCTCTCCCACTGGCACGTCCCCGAAGCTCACACCCTCGAAACCTGGGGCGACGCCCGAGCCCACGATGGCACCATCACCACCATCCAGCCGCTCATCGATCCGCTCTACGGCGGCAAGTCCGCCCTCGAAGTGCTCTCCGCCCTCGCCGGCAAGCAGGGTACCGCGTACCAGCTCCACCGCCGCTTCTGGCGCGACAAGCTCAAGCTCGCCGATTTCGACACCCAGTTCTCCAAGGCCCTCCACGACGGATTCTGGGCCAACTCCGCCCCCGCCGCGAAAACCGTCGCCGTCAAGGCCGATTTCAAAGCCATCGCGCCGTCCGCCGCCCCCAGCGGCATGGAAATCTCCTTCCGCCTCGATCCCTCCGTCCTCGATGGCCGCTATGCCAACAATAGCTGGCTCCAGGAACTGCCCAACCCCATCAGCAAAGTGGTTTGGGATAACGCGGTCCACCTCTCGCCCACCACGGCCGAGAAGCTCGCAGTCACTACCAACGACATCGTCAACGTCAAGGTCGGATCCGCCACCGTCAAAGGCTCCGTCTGGGTCACCCCCGGCCAGGCGCCCAATACGGCCACTGTCCACCTCGGTTACGGCCGCGCCAGAGCAGGCAAAGTCGGCACCGAAGTCGGCTTCGACGTCAATCCGCTGCGCACAAGCGACAAGCTCTGGGCCAACGCCGTCGAAATCGCCAACGCCAACGGCTACTACAAGCTGGTTTCCACCCAAACCCACCACGGCATCGAACAGATCAAGGATGCCGACGCCGCCCAGCTTGAACGCAAGATCATCCGCGTCGCCACCGAAGAGGAATTCCAGAAGCATCCCGAATTCGCCAAACACATGGTGGAAGACCCGCCCGCCGGCTTCAGCATGTACGCGCCCGGCTGGGATTATTCCAAAGGTTACGCCTGGGGCATGGCTATCGATCTCAACGCCTGCCACGGCTGCGGCGCCTGCACCATCGCCTGCCAGGCCGAAAATAACATCCCCGTCGTCGGCAAGGATGAAGTCGTCCGCGGCCGTGAAATGCACTGGATCCGCATCGACCGCTACCACAAGGGCGACATCGATAACCCCGCCGCCTACTCGCAACCCATTACCTGCATGCATTGCGAGAACGCCCCCTGCGAGCCGGTCTGCCCCGTCGCCGCCACCGTCCACAGCGAAGAGGGTATCAACCAGATGGTGTATAACCGCTGCGTCGGCACCCGCTACTGCTCCAACAACTGCCCCTACAAGGTGCGCCGCTTCAACTTCTTCCTCTACAACGACTGGGATACCCAGAGCCTCCACGGGCTCCGCAACCCCGAAGTTACCGCCCGTAGCCGCGGCGTCATGGAGAAGTGCTCCTACTGCATCCAGCGCATCAACCACGCCAAGATTACCGCCGAAAAGGAAGACCGCAAGGTGAAGGACGGCGAAATCGTCACCGCCTGCCAGCAGGTTTGCCCCACCCAGGCCATCACCTTCGGCGACTTGAACGACAAGTCCAGCCAGATGGCCAAGGCCAAGGCTGATCCGCGCAACTACGGCATCCTCACCGACCTCAACACCAAGCCGCGCACCACCTACATGGCGCGGCTGCAGAACCCCAACCCGGAGCTGGAGAAGGCATAGCAAATGGCACAGGAAAAAATCGATCATTCCGGGCCAGCCATCGAAACCGGTCCCACCCCCATGGTGGCCCCCGGTCACAATTTCTCGACGGTCACGGATAGAATCGCCGCGATCCCGACCGAAGTAGGCTGGCCGAAATTCTGGCTGATCGGGTTTACGATCGCCTGCTCCGTCTGCATGATGTTGCTCGGCACCATCGTGTGGCTCGTCGGCAAAGGCATCGGCGTCTGGGGCGTCAACGTCCCCGTCGGCTGGGGCTTCGACATCATCAACTTCGTCTGGTGGATCGGTATCGGCCACGCCGGAACGCTCATCTCCGCCATCCTCTTGTTGCTCAAACAGCAGTGGCGCATGTCCATCTCCCGCTTCGCCGAAGCCATGACCCTCTTCGCCGTCGCCTGCGCCTTCCTCTACCCCACTTTCCACACCGGCCGTCCCTGGCTCGCCTACTGGCTGCTGCCCTATCCCAACACGATGGCGATGTGGCCCCAACCCCGCAGCCCGCTCCTGTGGGACGTGTTCGCCGTCTCCACTTACGCCACCATCTCCCTGGTCTTCTGGTACACCGGACTCATCCCCGATCTCGCCACCATGCGCGACAAGGCCAAAACAAAAGCCGCCCGGATGATTTACGGCGCCCTCGCCCTCGGCTGGCGCGGTTCGGCCAAGCACTGGGGCCACTACGAAATGGCCTCCCTCATCCTGGCCGGTATGTCCACCCCCCTCGTGCTCTCCGTGCACACCGTCGTTAGCTTCGACTTCGCTGTCGGCCTCATCCCCGGATGGCACGCAACCATCTTCCCGCCCTACTTCGTCGCCGGCGCCATCTACTCCGGTTTCGCCATGGTGCTCACCCTGGCAATCCCCCTCCGCGCCTGGTACAAGCTGCAGGATTTCATCACCATGAAGCACATCGAAAACATGTGCAAGGTGATGCTCGCCACCGGCCTCATCGTCGCCTACGGCTACTTCATGGAAGCCTTCATGGCCTGGTACAGCGGCAATATCTGGGAAATGTTCATGTTCAAGAATCGCACCTCCGGCCCCTACGGCTGGTCTTACTGGTCGCTGATTCTCTTCAACGTCCTGGTTCCGCAGGTCCTCTGGTCGAAGAAAGCCAGAGCCAACGTGCCCCTGGTGTTCATCATTTCCATCATCATCAACATCGGCATGTGGCTGGAACGCTTC
>JAEUQG010000151.1 GCA_016789755.1 Bryobacterales bacterium | reverse complement strand
TGCGTATTCCGGGGCATGCCGATCAGCGTTCCGATCGATGCCGATCGCGATTCCGAAATGATGCCGATCAGGATTCCGGGACGATGCCGATCACTGTTCCGGACGGATGCCGATCACATTTTACCGTCGGCCCGGAATGGTGATCGTCTTCCCCGGAATCCTGTTGAATATCTCGTTGGCGAAGTGACGCTGGACTAACTCGTTCGGCGGTGTATCTGGCCTCCACTTGAGTGTTGGAGGAAACAGATTGCCGCAGAAAGGTTTGTCCATGCGCAAGATCAAGGAAGTTCTCAGACTACATTCGCAGGGCCTGGCACAACGCCAGATCGCCCGCAGTTGCTCCATCTCGCAAAGCACTGTCTCGGCCTACGTGAAAGCCGCCGAGGCCGCGGGAATCCGCTTTGCAGACGTAGGCGACTGGGATGATACTCAACTCGCCAGCGCGTTACTGCCCGCCCCCGTAGCGCCGCCACCCGCGGACCGGCACCCCGTGCCAGATTTCGCCGCCCTTCGGGCCGAACTCCAACGCCATAAGCATCTGACGCTCATGCTGCTGTGGGAAGAATACCGGGAGCGGTACCCGGATGGGTATGGCTATAGCCGCTTCTGCGAGTTGTATCAACGGTGGCGAGGTAAGCAGGAAGTTGTACTGCGGCAAGAGTACCGCGCCGGAGAAAAGGCGTTCGTGGACTATGCCGGCCAGACGATCCCCGTCCAGGATCCCGACAGCGGCGAGATGCAACAAGCGCAGTTGTTCGTCGCGGTCTTGGGGGCCAGCAGTTACACCTATGCCGAAGCCACCTGGACCCAAGGACTGGCGGACTGGATTGGAGCCCATCTGCGCGCATTTGCCTTCTTCGCAGGCGTTCCCGAAATCGTCGTGCCGGACAACCTGCGATCCGGCATCAGCAAGGCGTGCCGCTACGAACCGGGCATCAACATTACCTACGAGGAGATGGCACGGCATTACGGCGTCGCCGTCGTGCCCGCCCGCGTGGGCAAAGCGCGCGACAAGGCCAAAGTGGAAGCCGGAGTGCTTCTGGCCGAGCGCTGGATACTGGCCGCACTGCGCAAACGAACGTTCTTCTCCCTCGGTCAGGCCAATGAGGCCATCGCCACATTGCTGGTGCGGCTGAACCAACGCCCGTTCCGCAAACAGCCAGGTTCTCGCCAGGCGTTGTTTGAACGTGTGGATCAACCCGCGCTCAAGCCTCTGCCCGTGGAGCCGTATCAGTACGGAGATTGGAAACGCGCCAGGGTGAACGTCGACTACCATGTGCAGTTCGACGGCCACTGGTACAGTGTTCCCTACACACTCACGCAGCAGGAAGTGGAGATTCGCGGCTCCGACCGTATTGTGGAGATCTTCCATCAAGGAGTTCGCGTCACCTCGCACGCGCGCTCTTCGTCTGTCTACCGCGCCACCACCATCGCGGAGCACCGGCCCAAAGCGCATCAGCGGTACCTGGAATGGACTCCCTCCCGCCTCATCGAGTGGTCTGCCAAGATCGGCCCGGAGACGGCCAAGCTCGTCGAACATGTGCTGGCCAGTAAGCCTCATCCGGAACAGGGCTTCCGGTCGTGTCTGGGCATTATCCGGCTCGGCGAGAAGTATCCTCACCCGCGCATGGAAGCCGGCGCACGGCGGGCTCTGGCGCTGAATGCACGCTCCTACCAAAGCTTGAAAGCCATTCTCGCCAACAACCTCGATGGGCAGGCGATCGAAGAGGCAGCGCCTCCACCGCTTCCCATCGACCATGCGAACCTGCGCGGCCCCAGTTACTACGACGGCTGCGAATCTCCCAACCAAGCAAGTGAACCCAAGAAAGAGGATGAATCATGCTGACTCAACCGACAGTGGACAAGCTCATGGCCATGCGCTTACGCGGCATGGCGGACGCTCTTCGCGAGCAACAGGAAAGTGCCGATCTGCAAAGACTGAGCTTTGAAGAGCGCTTCGGCCTGCTCATCGACCGGCAATGGAACTGGCGGCAGAACCGTGCCCTGGAGCGGCGGTTGCGGAATGGCCGGTTGCAAGGCACGGCCTGTGTCGAAGACATCGACTACCGCACTCCGCGCAGTTTGGACCGGCAACTAATGCGCTCGCTGGCGCAGGAATCGGCCTGGGTACGGGAGCATCAACATCTGTTCCTGATCGGACCCACCGGGATCGGCAAAACGTGGCTGGCGCGGGCGCTGGCGCAGAAAGCCTGCCGGGATGGATACACGGCACTGTTTCAGAAAGCGGCGGAACTGTTTCGCGGTTTGGCCACGGCGCGCGCCGACGGAACCCACAGCCGGCTTCTGTATCAGCTCTCCCATGTGGATCTGCTGATTGTCGATGATTGGGCCATGGCGCCGATGACGGAGGCCGAGCGGCGCGATTTTCTGGAGATTTGCGATGTGCGCTATCAGGCCAGATCCACGCTGCTGACGAGCCAGCTTCCGGTGGCAAACTGGCACACGCAGATCGGCGATCCCACCATCGCCGATTCGATCTTGGACCGGCTGGTGCATAATGCGCATCGCATCGAACTGAAGGGGGAATCGATGCGTAGAAAGCGTGCCCAGAAAGTGGAGAAAGACAATGGCTGAGCCGGTTCACCCCCGTGGTTCACTCCATTGCTGGGCGGGGCAAGGGGGCTCAAACGCTGCCCCCTCGCCCCACACCCCCCTCCCCGCTGAGGGTAGAAATCCAATCAGAAAGATTGACTGATGCCGATCACTCTTGGATCATGAAACAAGCCAGCGTCGCTTCGCTCCGATGTGATCGGCATCCGCCCGGAACCGTGATCGGCATGAAATCGGAATGAGTGATCGGCTTCGCCGGAATACGCACTTTCTGCTCGGCGCTAAGGTGTCGGCGTTCTTTCTTCAACGTCTCGCTCCAATAACCTCATCGGCGAAACGCCCTCAACTTTGAATTGAAGCAACACAGGGCCAGTACGTGCATCGTGTGTCAGCAATCGGCGGAACTGATGCAGGAGACGCTCCGCGACGAAGTGGCGGCAGTTGAGCTTAGCGCTGCATAAAGTAAGCCCCTGTGAGGCGCTCCGGTATAGCCGTAGCGTTCTCACAAGGGCAGTTTCCATCCATCCCTACTCCGCATGCCGCTGGATCATTGGCGGAAGAGCTTGTATTTCGCGATCACCAGCATCAACACAATCAAAACCGCCATGAACGGGTAGATCCACAGTTCCGTCCCGATCACCCAGATCTGATGCATCATCATTGGAAATCTCCTTTCCATTTGCTGAGCCCCAGGTTTAGGAGTGCACAGCCACTTTACTTTTCACTTCTTGTGGAGCGCTCGCCTCGCCTGCCGATGAAATGTCCTGAGCGCCGGTATGCTTCAGCACGTCCTTGGCGCGAGTGACCTCCTC
>JAEUQG010000143.1 GCA_016789755.1 Bryobacterales bacterium | reverse complement strand
CGGACCTACGACGACACAGGATGGACAATGGGCATGCTGGCCGGCGTTACCGTGCAGGAGATCGCCGACAAAGCAGTGCTTGGAGTGGCGGTGCAGCCGGTTGACAAGTTTGAGTGGAAGGGGACGCTAAGCGGTTTCCCGGCGCGCTCAGCGTACGTGATTCCGCACAACGGCGCCAATGCCATGATCACCCTGCGCTGCCGGCTGCGCGATTTGAAGTTCGAGGCGGCGAAGAAGGCCTTCACCGTAAACGGCGCAAGTTACCCGGCGGGCTCATTCCTGATCCCCGTGCAAGGACCGAACGAAAACCTGCATCAGCGCATCAAACTGGCAGTGGAAGAGCTGGGATTGCAGGCCATCGCCCTGGAGAACATGCCTGAAGTCGCGCGCCACGAACTGGAAGTGCCACGCATGGCGGTCTTCAGCACCTGGGGCAACACCCAGGAAGTGGGCTGGGTGCGGCATGCACTGGATACGTTCGAGGTGCCATACGATCTCATCTACAAAGAGCGGATCAAGGCGGGCAATTTGCGCCAGGCCTACGATGTGATCCTCATTCCTAGCCAGGGACGGACGGCCAAGGGGCTGGTCTTCGATGTCGATGCCCGCGACCGGGCGCTGCCATATAAGAAATCGGAGAAGTATCCCTCGCTCGGAATGTACGGGGAGTCGGACGACATCTCGGGGGGCATGGGTTTGGCGGGAGTATTGGAACTGGAGAAATTCTCCACCAGCGGAGGCACGCTCATTACGCTGGGGGCAGCCAGCTTCTTCCCTCCTGATTTCGGTCTCACCAAGCGCATCGAGGCGTTCCGAACCTCCTCGCAGTTCTACGCCCCTGGTCCAATTATTGAGGCGGTTATCGAGCAACCCGAGCATCCTCTGTTTTATGGATACAGCGGCAAGACACTGCCCGTGCGCTATGCCAACGGCCCGTTGCTAGCCGTTCCCGAGTTGGATAAAAGCCAGGTGCTGATGAAGTTCACTGGGGCGGAAAGCAGCGTGCTAAGCGGCCTGATGCGGGGAGTGGCCGAAACACGCAACCGGGCGGCCGTTGTAGATGTAGCATCCACCTCGGGCCGCGTCATCGTCTTCGCCACCAATCCCTGCTATCGCTGGCAGAATCACGGCGAATTCAATCTGCTGTTCAATGCGATCCTGAATTTCAATGACCGCCCCTGAGCAACGATGGCTGGCCGTCGCCGACGATCTAACAGGTTCGGCAGACACCGGCAGCCCGTTCGCGGAACGAGGCTATTCTTCCTGCATTTGGCTACATGCCCGTCCGCCGCTGATATCGTGCGATTTCCCGATCTTCGAGACCACTTCGCGGCATTGCGCGCCGGAGGAAGCCTACAGGCGGGTACGAACGGCGATTGAGCGGCACCGCCGTATTGGCGACTGCGTGTTCAAGAAACTCGATTCCACATGGAAGGGTAATCTGGCCGCCGAGTTGCAAGCTCTGCACGATGCTACGGGCGCCGAAGTCATCCTGGCGCCGGCACATCCGCGCATGGGCCGAACAATGTGCGAAGGCCGTCTCGTGATTCATGGTGAGGCCATGTCGTTGCACCTGCGCACACTGCTGGCGGAACAAGGACTGCGGGACGAATCGTGGTTGCACATCTATGAAGAACTGAAATCGGTGCCACTCGACGGCAAAGCTTATGCCGGTTCAGGCGGGCTCGCGCAGCATATCGCGGAGACTCTGCCGGTAAAATCCGCGGCAACGCCAAAGGACGCGCCGCGCCCCGTCACGGTTATTGTCGGTTCCGATCAGCCGGTGACGCATCGCCAGCGTAGCCGCCTGCTGGAGACAGGCTGGCAGGGGCCTATCCTCGATGTGCGACATGAGGCGCTTGACGCGCCTGCCTTCGTTGCCGCGTGCCGGTCCCTGCAAGGCGCGCTGGTCATCTGCGGTGGAGATACGGCCGGCGCCGTGGCCGATCACATAGGCGCCGCGGGAATTCGTCTGCGGGGCGAAAGAATTCCTGGACTGCCATGGGGCTGGTGGATCGGCGGACGGCTCGACAATGAGCGCCTGGCCACCAAGTCCGGGGGATTCGGCGGAATTGAGACAATTGTGGAGGCGGTGCGCCTGGTCGCCTGCCAAGGAGATTAACTGAGTTTGAAACCGAAGATCGCCATCACTATCGGAGATCCTGCCGGCATCGGTCCCGAGATCACATTGAAAGCCCTCAGCGACGAAGGCCTCCGCGCAGCCGCCGATTGGATTGCTGTCGGCGATCGGCGCGCCTTGGAAACGGCAGACGCGGCAGCCTATGCCGAGTTGCAAACCACCGGCATCACCTGGCGCGACCCGCAAATGCTCGATTCCGATTTCGCCATGGGCAAGCTAAGCGGCGTGTGCGGGCGCGCGGGACTGGAGTACGTCAAAATCGCCACGTTGATGTGCGTCCATCGGGAAGCCGACGCAATGGTTACCGCACCATTGAATAAGGAAGCAGTCACCATGGCCGGCATCCCGTTCTCCGGTCACACGGAATACATCGCCGAGTTGAGCGGATCTTCAGAGTCGCGTATGTTACTGGTGAGCGAGCGGCTGCGTGTCGCACATGTGACCACGCACGTCTCTTTGCGGCGAGCCTGCGACGTGAACCCGGACCGCATTGTGCGCACCATTCAGATCGCCACGGATTCGGTGAAGCTGATGGGGTTCGCCGAGCCGCGGGTCGCCGTATGCGGCCTCAATCCGCATGCCGGTGAGCACGGGCTGTTCGGCACCGAGGATGAGGAATTTATCGCGCCAGCGATCGCGCGGGCGCAGGCGCTGGGCATTCGAGCCAGCGGCCCACATGCGGCGGATACCCTGTTCCTACAGGCCGTCCGTGGAGCATATGATCTGGTGATCGCGATGTATCACGACCAGGGACACATCCCCATCAAGCTGCTCGATTTCGAGCGCACGGTGAATGTGTCGATCGGGATTCCGATTATCCGCACCAGCGTCGATCACGGTACGGCGTTCGATATCGCCGGCAAAGGCATCGCCGGCGCCGACAACATGAAGGCGGCGATGCGGCTGGCGGTGACGATGGCCACCAGCCGCGCGACAGCTTAGAATCGCTTGCGCTTCTTCCAGAACGGGACTTTGCCCGCGGGCTTCGGCCCGATCTTCGGAGTGAAGCTCGTAGTTGCCTTCGGCTCTTCCCGAGGGATGTCTTCCCCCGTGTCCTGCCGCTGCAGACGGATGTTCAGCGCCCGTTCGATCTTCCGGATATCGCTGCGTTCGGAGCGGGTGCCAAACGTGGATGCGACACCGCGCGCCCCGGCACGCCCCGTGCGCCCGACGCGATGGATGAAATCCTCGGGCACTTGAGGCAGGTCGTAATTCACCACATGCGCAATGCCGTCGACATGAATGCCGCGGGCAGCCACATCGGTCGCCACCAGGATGCGAAAGCGCCCCTGTTGAAAACCTTGCAGCGCTTCATTGCGTTGGCGTTGCGTGCGGTCGCCATGAATCGCCGTCGATTGGAATCCGACGCGCGAAAGCTTGTGGGCCAACCGGTCGGCGCCATGCTTGGTCCGCGCAAAGACCAGGAAGGTGCCGTCTTCCTTCTGCAGCATCCGTTCCAGCAAG
>JAEUQG010000130.1 GCA_016789755.1 Bryobacterales bacterium | reverse complement strand
CTCGTACACCTTCTCCGGACGCACGTATTCCACTTCCAGGCTCGCGTGCGGATACCGCTCCGAGAACACGCTCTCCAGCCGCGACATCTCCACCAAACCCACTGAGAAAATCGAGGCTACCCGCACTGTCCCCACCACCGCCGTCTTCAATTCGCTGATCGCGCTCTGAAACTCTTCGCTCCGCCGCAACAGGTCGCGGCATAGCCCCAGATACAGCTCCCCCGCCTCCGTCAGTTGTATCGGCCGGTGCGAACGGTCAATCAGCGGCATCCCCACCACGCGCTCCAACTCCTGCACATGCTGGCTCGCCGCGCTCTGGCTGATCTCATTCAATGCCGCGCCCCGGCTCATGCTGCCGGTCTCTGCGATGTCTCGGAACAACCTCTGGTGAAAGAAGTCCACAGAGGCACACTAACATAAGATCGTCTTATTTAGCAATTAAATATTCAGACGAGATTCTTATCTTTTCCGCCTCGCCTCGCACATACTCCAGCGACCGCTGCCCGTTCCATTCGATGTCTCTCGTCCCGTCCAGCACCAGCCCCGCAAAATCCCGTGTTGGCTCCACAAACAGTGCCCGCATCGGCTGCACCGTCTCTTCGTACTGGCACCGTACCGACGTTTCCGTCCGCCCCCGTTCCCGTTGATCCCGATACACCCGCCGGTCCAGGCAAATCGTGTTCGGAGCCTCAATGTAGATCCCCCCGTGCAGCAGGCTGCGAATCGGCGCCCAAAATAGCGAGAACAGCCCCTCCACAATCAGGAATCCGTGCGGCTCCAATCGTACCGATTCTTCCTTCCGCGTATGCCGCGAAAAATCGTAAATCGGGTGATCCACCGGCCGGCCGTCGAGCAGATACCGCAAGTGCTCGAAAAGCAACTCATGGTCGATCGACGCCGGCTCATCGAAATTGACATGCGAGCGCTCTTCCACCGTCAGATGATCCAAAGGCCGGTAATAAGCGTCCACCGGCAGAATAGAGGCCGGAAGCCGCTCCGCCAGCCACGCCGCCAGCGTGCCCTTTCCCGCGCAGGAAGGACCCGCGATCGCGACAATGTGGAGTGGCTCTGGCATCCGCCCTATCCTAGCAACAAACCGCCCATCGCACATCCATCCTCGGTCCCCCGTTCGTACTGTCTATGCGCCCATCGAAAGGAGTTCCCCTCAAGTGCTACCATCGCCGAAGGTGGACCCCCTTCTTTCCTTCCGATCCTGCTTCCCGACGCTGCGCGACTCACTGTTCTTCATCTCGCATTCGCTGGGAGCCATGCCCGCTGCCGCCGCCGGTTCCCTTGCCGCTTACGCCGCCACCTGGCAGCAGCGCAGCATCCGCGCCTGGGAAGAAGGCTGGTGGCAGATGCCTCTCGACACTGCCAACCTGCTGGCCCCCATTCTCGGCGCCGCGCCCGGCAGCATCGTCATGCAGCCCAACGTCACCGTCGCCCAGTGGATTGTGCTCTCCGCCTTCGATTGGCGCGGCCGCCGCAACAAGCTGCTCACCGAATCCGCCAATTTCCCCACCAACCTTTACACCTTCCACGAATTGGAGCGCCTCGGCGCGCGCCTTGTCGAAGCCCCCGCCGAAGAACAACTGCTCGATGCCATTGACGAGGAAACACAGCTCGTTTGCGTATCCCACGTCCACTTCCGCGACTCCTACAAGATCGATCTTGCCCCCATCGTCGAAAAGGCCCACGCCAACGGCGCCATGGTGCTCGCCGATGTCTACCAATCGGCCGGCTGCGTGCCTATCGACGTCACCGCGCTGAATCTAGATTTTGCCGCCGGCGGCTCAGTGAAATGGCTCTGCGGAGGGCCAGGGGCTGGGTTCCTGTACGTCCGCCCGGACCTCATCGGAACCTTGCGCCCCCAACTCACCGGCTGGATGGCCCACCGCTCCCCTTTTGCCTTTGAAGAAGGTCCCATCGAGTACGCCGATTCCATTTACCGCTTCCTCCACGGCACTCCTTCCATCCCCGCCCTGTACGCCGCCCGGTCGGGCTACGAGCTAATCGCCCAGGCGGGAGTGGAAAACATCCGCGCCAAATCCATCGCCCTCACCAACCTGCTCATCGAACTCGCCGGCGAGTACAGCATTCCTGTACGTAGCCCGAACAACCCGGAAAAACGCGGAGGCGTCGTAGTGCTCGGCGTCCTCGACATCACCGGACAATTGGCGCGGCACAACGTTCTCGTCGATTACCGCCCCGGCGCCGGCATCCGCGTCGGACCCCACTTCTACAACACCGAAGACGAAGTCGTCGAACTCGTCCGCCGCATCAATGCGCTGATTTCGTAATCAGTTCCTCCACCGTCTTCCACTCCGCCCGCCGCGGATCCACCATCTCGAAATGGCCCGCTCCCTCCAGCCGCAACAGCCTCGCCCCAGACCCTGCCTTCCGCACAAACGCCTCCGACATGGCAAAAGGCACAATGTCATCCTTGTCCCCATGCACCATCGTCACCCGCACACTTAGCGGCAGCCGTTCCACCGGCGAGGCGTCCCGATACTTCCCGGCGCAATCCGCCGGGGCGCACCCCATCAGTTCCAGTGCCACGCCATTGCCCAGCTTGCGCTCATAGAGCATTCCGAGATCGCTCACCCCGGCCAGCGAAACCACTGCGCCCACGCGCACCGCCGGACGTTCCCGCCCCGCCACCCATAACGCCAGATGCCCGCCCGCGGAATGGCCCAACAAGGTCACACGCCCCAGATCCAGCTTTTTCGCCGCCGCAATCTGCCGTAATTGATCCACCGCCCGCCCGGCATCTTCTAACGTGCCCGGATATCCGCCCCCAGGCTGTCCGATGCGCCGGTATTCGATGTTCCACGTAGCAAACCCGCGCCGGGTGAGCGCCGCGCTCATGTGCCCCGCGTACTCCAATCCATAAGCCGCCCGCCAGTATCCGCCGTGAATCACTACCACCACCGGATGCAGCCCCGCCCCCTGCGGCAGCCGCAGATCCGCAAATTGATTGGCATCCGGCCCGTAGGCGATCCGTTCATCGTAAGCCGGCGCGGGCAACGTCAAAATGTCTCGCGCGTTCTGCCCCATCGCAGCCAGCGCAGCCATCCCCAGTACCGCCGTCATCATGCCGCAAACGGGTTGTCGATCGCGTACCGCCAGCTTCCGTCCGCCTGCCTCCGCGCCACTTCCACCGTGTCCCCCGACATCATTACCAGGTCGCCGCTCTTCAATTGCCACTGCCCCCGCAGCAGCGCTACATCATCCTTCACCAGCACATCCTTCGTCGTCAGATTCAAATCGAACCCCGACCCCACGAATCCCTCAATCGCCTGCCGCAACCCGCCCGCATCGCTCACCACCGTGCCCGGCCGCGCCACGAACACCGCGCCATCTTCATACATCGCGAGCAGCGCTTCCACATCGCGCGCCTGAAACGCCGCCACAAACGCGGCATGAAACTCGTTGATATCCGTAACTGGCATAGCTGCCAGTGTACAATCTTTCTCGAAGCATGCTGCTCACAATCACCTGCATCTTCGCCCTTCTACCCGCGGCCACTCTTGAGGTCCGTCTTTCCTCCCCCACCCGCATCTACCTCACCAACGCCAAAGGCGAACTGCAAGTCCCCGCCAACGCCGTTGCCTACAGGAAAGGCAAGGAAGAGCATTTCTCTATCGCCCAAACCTTCACCATCGCACTCCCCGCCGGCGCCTACACCCTCCATGCCGAAAAAGGCCCCGAATACCAGCCCTTCACGGCACAGTTCACTCTCGCCGAAAACCAGAAGCACACCGTGCAACCCGTGCTTCCGCATCGCTTCCCCATGAACAGCCGGGGATGGTATTCCGCCGACATGCACGTGCACCGGCCGGTGCCCGAAATCCCGCTCCTCGCCATGACCGAAGATCTGAATTACACACCCGCCATCACCGCCTGGGTCTGGCAAGGCGCCCAGCGGGAGCGCTCCCCCACAAACCTCAACCCGCTGCAGCGCATCGACGGCAAACACTACTTCAGCACCGTCAACATGGAGATTGAGCGCCTCGAGCACGGACCCGGCGCCATCAACCTCATCGGGCTCTTTGAGCCCGTCTTCTTCGGATTCGGCGCCCACTCCGGCGATTGGCTTTTCCCGCCCAACAGCCATTTCGCCCAACAGGCGCGCACCCAGCGCGCCTACATCGACGCCGAAAAAATCATGTGGCGCGACATTCCCGCCCTCGCCGCGCTCGGTCACATCGATTTCGCCGGCGTCGTGCACAATCACTTCAACCGCCACAACGTCCTGCTCGAAACAGACCGCTGGGGCATGGCGCCCAAAGACAAGCCCGAATACCGCACCGGTGAAGGCATGGCCCTCTGGACCCTCGATATCTATTACCGCCTGCTCAACTGTGGCTTCCATCTTCCCGTCTCCGCCGGCAGCGCTTCCGGAGTCATGGCCTCCCCCATCGGCTACAACCGCGTCTACGCGCATTTGCAGCAGCCTTTCAACCCCGCCGCTTTCCTCGACACCATGAAGCAAGGCCGCTCCTTCGCCACCAATGGACCAATGCTCTTCCTCACAGCGGACAACCGCGCCGAACCCGGCGACACCGTTGTCCTCACCGGTCAAACACTACACATCGAAGTAACCGCCGAAACCACCGGCTCGCTTCACCGCATCGAACTCATCCACAATGGCCGCATCATCCACACGGCCTCGAAGTCCTTCGCCATCGACATCGCCCCAGGCGCTCCCGGTTGGCTCGCCGCGCGTGCCTTCGAGAACGGCGCCCCGTCCCCCCGCTTCGCCCAAACCAGCCCCATCTATCTCACCCGCCCCGGCCAGTCCGTCGTTCAGCCCGCCGGCGCGCGCTACTTCATCCAATGGCTGGAGCGCGAAGCTGCTCTCTACCGCACCGAAACCCGCTTCCGGTCCGCCGCCCACCGCAAGGCCATGCTCCATCTTTTCGAAAGCGCCATCGCCGTCTACCGCAAACTCGCCGCCGCGGAGAACACCCAACCGTAGGCGCTATCATGAAACCCTGGAGGTGCCCATGCCAAAGGCGCTCAAGATCGGAGCCGCATTTTTACTCGTCCTCATTCTCGCCGCGGCCGCAGCGTTCTTCCTCATCGACGTCAACCAGTTCCGCCCCATCATCCAGTCTCAAATGGAAGCCGCGCTCAACCGCAAAGTCACCCTCGGCGGCATGGGCCTTTCCTTCTCTCCGCTCGCCATCCGCGCCGCTCAGGTTAGCATCTCCGACGACCCAGCCTTCTCTTCCAGCCCCTTCCTCACCGCCAAACAGATCGCCGTGCAAGTGGACCTCATGCCTCTGCTCAAGAAGGAAATCAAGGTGGACGCTGTCTCCATTGAAGAGCCCACCGTCGAACTCATCAAGAGCCCCGCCGGCAAGTGGAATTTCGCCACACTCGGTCAATCCTCCACCGCATCCAGCAGTTCTCAGCCGTTTTCGCTGGCCAGACTCGATCTCAACAACGGGCGCATCGGACTCGCCAATCGTCAGGACCGCAAGCCCCGCGCTCAATACGACAACATCGACATCGCTCTGCGCAACTTCGCACCCGCCAAACCCTTCACTTTGAACCTCACCGTTCACCTGCCGGAAAAGCTCGATGCCACCGCCGCCCTCAACGCCGTCTACAATCGCCAGGCTGGCAAGCTCGATATCTCTGAGCTCACCGCCAAACTGGGCGGCCTCAACCTCACCGGCAAAGGCTATCTGCTCACCAAGCCGGATCCGCCCGCCCTCGATTTCCAACTCTCCACCGCCAATGCCCCCATCACCGAACTGGCGCAAGTGGCCGCTGCCTTCGGCCAGGCATTCTCCAAAGACATGAAGGTCGCCGGCAACCTCAGCGCCAATCTCCGCTTCGCCGGCCCTTCCAACGCGCCGCGCATCAGCGGAGACATCGGTCTCGCCCGTGTCGAAGTGAACCGCAGCGGCTGGAAACAGCCCGTGCGCATTTCCGGCGCCAAGGTCCAATTCACGCCCGCCACGCTCCGCTCCAACACCTTCGCCGTCGAATCCGGCAGCACGCGTCTCAGCGCTTCGCTCGCCGTCGAGGACTACGCAGGCAAGCCGCAGATCAACGCCGCCATCGGCACGCGTCAGGCCAACCTCGCCGAATTGCTGCGCGTCGCCGAAGCCTACGGAATCTCCGCCGTCTCCGATGTCGAAGCCGAAGGCGTCATCACGCTCGATGTGAAGCTCGCCGGCACACCCGCCAAACTCAACTACGCCGGCAGTGGCACGCTCGAAAACACCACCCTCAAGCTTCCCTCGCTCACCAAGCCGCTCCAGATCGGCTCCACCAATCTCAAGTTCGACGGCGACCGCGCGGTGCTCGACAACCTCCATGCTTCGCTCGGCAACACAACTCTCGACGGCTCGCTCAAGCTCCGCAACTTCACCGCCCCCGACATCGACTTCACCGCCCAGGTCAATCAACTCAATCTCACCGAACTGCAGCAACTCGCCGCCGCCCCGGCGCAAAGCACATCGAAATCGTCGGGCCCCAGTCCGCTGCAAAAGCTCAAAGCAGCCGGCAGCCTCTCCGTCGGCAAGATTCTCTACAACGCTCTCGCCTTGAGTAACGTACGCTCGCAGGCATTGCTCGAAAAGGGTGTCCTGCGTCTCGACCCCATTACCGCTGACCTGTTCGGAGGCCAGCAAAAAGGCGCCATCACCGTCAACTTGCAAGGTGAAAACGCCACCTACGGCATCCAAACGCGGCTGGAAAAGGTGCAGGCCAACGAACTCCTCAGCGCCACCACCAATCTCAAGAACTATCTCTACGGCATGATGGCCGCCGAAGCCAATCTCAACGTCGCCCCGAAGCCCGGCACGGATTTCGCCCGCTCCCTCAACGGCACTCTGCAGTTCAAGCTCAACGACGGCAAACTCACCGGAGTCAGCATCCTTAACGAAATGGCGAAAATCGGCAAATTCCTCGGCTATTCGCCCAAATCCGAACTCGTGACGAATATCCTCACACTCGCCGGCGCCGTCAGGATCGCCAACGGCATGGCCTCCACCGACAATCTCACCCTCGCCTACGACGGAGGCTCGCTCGCCGCCCAAGGCGACATCGGCCTTGCCGACAGCACCCTCAAAATGAAGCTCATCTCCACCCTCGCCAAGCAGGTGGGCGACCAGTTCGGAGGCAGTAAAATCGGCGGCTACCTCAACACCGCGCTCACCAACACCAAAGGCGAACTCATCATTCCCTGCCTTGTCAGCGGCACCACCGCTAAGCCTCTCTTCGTCCCCGATTCCGCCGAATTCGCCCGCCTGAAAGTACAGACCATCACCGGCCCGTCCGGCATCGCCGGCGGCATCCAAGGCGTCATCGAAGCCGGCAAAACCGGAGGCGGCAAAGGCGTCGGCGGAGCGCTGCTCGACATGCTCGGCGGGCGCAAGAAGAAAGAATAGCAGCAGCCCGGTTCACCGAATATTCACCGAACCACCCTATCGTTGCAACACTGCGGGAGGTATACTGGCCGCTGTCATGAGGCCCCTCGCAATCGCCCTCTTCGTGTCCACTCTTCTCGCTCAGGAATACCGCGGCAAGATAGCGGGCTCTGTCACTGACCCCTCGGGCTCGCCTGTCTCCAACGTTAGGATCGCCGCCGTCAACACCGGCACAGGCGCTCTCAGCGAATCCGTGAGCAACGAATCCGGCCTGTACCAGATCCCCTTCCTGCTTCCCGGTTCCTATCGCGTCGTGGCCGAAGCCTCAGGTTTCAAAACCTCCGAGTGGCCTGCCATCCGCGTTGCCACCGGCGCCGGCGTCACGCTCAACATCTCTCTCGAACTCGGCGCCGTGCAGGAACGCGTTACGGTCACTGCCGAAGCCCCTCTGCTCAATACCTCCGGCGCAGACCTCGGCCAAGTCGTGGACCAGCGATATGTACAAACCGTGGCCGTCGCGCTCACCCGCAACGCCATCGCCGCCGCCCGCCTTGCCCCCGGCATCACCGGAAAAATCGGAACCTTTTCGAGCAACGATCAAACCGAAATCAGCATCTCCGGCGGAGGCGGCACACAGGCCCGCAATGAGTTCACTCTCGACGGCATCCCCAACACCGTGCCCCAAGGCGGAGGCAACATCGTTTACGTGCCTTCACTCGACACCGTCGAAGAGATCAAAGTCCACACCACGATGTTCGATGCATCGCTCGGGCACTCCAATGGCGGCGCCGTCAGCCTCACCACGCGCGGCGGCGCCAACGAATACCACGGCGCCGCTTACCTCTACAAACGCTGGGCCGCGCTCGACGCCAACAACTGGATCAATAACCGCCTCGGCCTGGCGCGGCCTCCCATCAGCTACCGCCAGTGGGGAGCGACGCTCGGCGGCCCCATCCTCATCCCCCGCCTCTACAACGGACGCAACCGTACCTTCTTCTTCCTCTCGCGCGAGCAGGACAAACTCGCCAATCAGGTCAACCGCCAAAGCCGTGTCCCCACCGGCGCCGAGCGCGGCGGCGATTTCTCCCAAACGCTCAACCGCACCGGCGGCGCACTCACCCTTTGGGATCCTGCCACCACCGTGGTCACCGGCAACCGTGCCGAACGTCAACCATTCGCCGCGAACCGCATCCCCGCCGGCCGTTTCGATCCGGCAGGCGTAGGAGTGCTCAAGCTCTACCCGCTCCCCAACCAGAGCGTCCCCGTGCAGGTCGGGCGCTTCAACTGGGGCGGCTCCGGCACATCCGACACCTCCAACTACAACACCAACATCCGCATCGATCACGCCCTCGGCGAGCGCAACCGCTTGTTCGGCAGGTTCAGCCGCCTCTTCCGCGATCAAAGCGCGGTCATCCTTTTCCCCGGCCCCAACGATTTCCCCATCGACGGCACTGACTCCATCGCCGGCATCTCGCGCGTCTTTCACTCCTTCGCCCTCGACGACACCTTCGTGCTCAGCCCATCCTTCACCGGCTCCATCCGCTACGGGCTCTCCCGCCGCACGCAGCAGACGCAGCGCGGCGCCTACGGCGTTGATGCCGCGGCCATCGGAGTCCCCGACGCCATCCTCCGCAATCAGCGCTTCCAGGGCTATCCGCTCTTCCGCCTTGGCGAGAATATGGCCACCATCGGCGGCTTCTTCAGCCTCGAAGCCACCGATCAGCAGGCGCTCCTCGCCACCTTCTACAAACAGACCGGCCGCCACTCCACCAAGTTCGGCGTCGACTACCGCTTGGCGCGCTGGAACCGTCTCGTGCCGGGCAACGCCGGCCCCGGCGATTTCACTTTCAATTCCGTCTTCACGCAGCAGGATCCGTTCGCCAACGCCAGCGCCGACCGCAGCGGCACGGCGATGGCTTCGCTGCTGCTCGGCGTGCCGGCCAGCGGCTCCATCGGCTACGCCAGCCCCGTCTCCATGCAGAATCACTACGCCGGCATGTTCGTTCAGGAAGATTGGAAGATCCACAGCCGCTTGACTCTCAACTTCGGCCTGCGCTGGGAAATGGAAACACCCTGGACGGAGCGTTACGATCGCATCAGCTATGGCTTCGACTACGACGCGCGCTTCCCGGTCAACGTGCCCGGCGTCAACCTTCGCGGCGGTCTGCTCTATGCCGGCGTCGGCGGCCAGTCGCGCCGCGGCGGTCCCCTCGACGCCAATAACTTCGGCCCGCGTTTCGGCGCCGCGTGGCAGGTGAGCAAACGCACCGTCGTGCGCGCCGGCTACGGCCTCTTCTACAGCACGCAGTCGTTCAATTCCTCCTTCCTCGGCGAAGTGGACACCTTCAGCGCTATCACGCCTTATGTCGGCACCATCGATGGAGGCGCGACGCCGGCCACCACCTTCCGCAACCCTTTTCCCAACGGCGTGGCGCAACCGCTCGGCTCCAGTCCCGCGCTCGCAGCCCAATTCGGCAACGCGCTCACCTTCTACAATCCGGCCCGTGTCAATCCCTACAATCAGCAGTGGCAGTTCAGTATCCAACGCGAATTACCCAGCCAGACCCTCGTCGACATAGCCTATCTCGGCATGTTGAGCCTCAAACAATTCGAGTCCTTCAATCTCAACGAGAAGCCGGACCGCTTTCTCTCGCTCGGTACTGCGGAAAACACCAGGGTGCCGAATCCCTTCCTCGGGCTCGCCCCTGTATCCTCCACCTTGGGCCAGGGCGCAACTATCGTGCAGAGCCGCTTGTGGGCCACCTATCCCCAATTCACCAATCTCGTCGTGCAAGGCGAAAACACCGGCCGCGCGGTCTATCACGCCCTGCAATGGAAGGTTGAAAAACGAACCACGCGAGGGTTGTCGTTCCTGTGGTCGCACACCTTCTCCAAGCTGATGGACAACTACACCACCAGCATCGTCAACACACGCCGCTTCCGTTCTGTTTCCGAGTTCGATCAAACCCATGCCATGCGTCTTGCCGCCAGCTACGCGCTGCCCTTCCGTCCAGCGAACGCCATCGCCCGCGGCATTGTCTCGGGATGGGAGATCACCGGCTTCTGGACGCACGAATCCGGCACGCCGCTGAGCGTAACCCACGCCAACGGCCGGCCTGTCCGCATCCGCAGTCCACGCCTGGAAGGCTCCGTCTCCGATCGCCTCGGCGACCGCCGCGAAGGCAATCGCGTGGTCAATCCCTACTTCGATATCGCCGCGTTCCAGGCGTTGCCAAACCAGTTCACCATCACCCCGGAACCTGCTTTCCTGGCCGAGTTGCGCGCCCCATCCGCGCGCAGCCTCAATCTCACCGTGCTAAAACAGTTCCCCATCCGCGAGCGCGTCAAATTTCAAATCCGCATGGATGCCATCGGTGCTACCAACTCGCCCATCTTCGGAGCGCCCGGAACCAACCTGTCCAATACGGCAACCTTCGGCGTCATCAACAGTGCCGGCGGCTCGCGCCAGATGCTCGGCTCGGCCCGCCTGCTTTTCTAGCCTTCAGCTTTCAGCGCATCGGCCCTCGGCTATCTGCTGACCGCCGGCGCCCGGCGAATCCATGCTATACCTGGAAATTCTTCTTTCATGAACGCCGCCTTCGCCTACTACGAAAAGTCCCTCGCCTTGCTCCAGCAGTTGAAGGACAACGAATCCGACAACATTGACCGCGCCGCGGAGATCTGCGCGAACTCCATCGCCAACTCCGGCCTCGTCTTCTTATTCGGGAACGGACACAGCCGCATGATGTGTGAAGAGATGACCCCGCGCCAGGGCTGCTACGCCGGCTGGGTCGCTCTGGTCGAACTCGCGCTCTCGAACCATGCCAACATCGTCGGCGCCAACGGACTCCGCGCTCCGCTCCACCTGGAAAAATACGAGGGCTACTCCGAGGAGATCCTCAAAGGCTTCCGCTTCTCACCGCACGATGCTTTCATCGTCATCTCCACCAGCGGCATCCGTCCCGTCATCGTCGAGATGGCGGCCGGCGCCAAACGCCGCGGCCTGCCCGTCATCGCCATCACCTCGCGCCGCCATTGCGAGAACTCGCCCGCCGCGCACTCCTCAGGCATGAAGCTCATCGATCACGCCGGCATCGTCATCGATAACCAGTGCCCGCCCGGCGATTGCCTCATCGAACTCGAGGGCCTCGAATGGCGCACCGGCCCGTCCTCCACGCTCACCGGCGCCATGATCGTCAACATGCTGCGCTGCGCCACCGCTGAAAAGCTGCTCGCCCGTGGCGTCAAGCCCGTTCTGCTGCCCAGCCATCAGTTCGTCGGCAACACCAGCGCCGAAGAGCAACTGGAACGTTTCTACGAAGCATACCGAAAGAGCTTGAGACACCTTTATGAATAACGTCCGCATCGCCATGCTCGGGTCCGGCTTTGTTGCCGAGTTCTACATGCAAGGCCTGGCCAACGTCAACAACCATCGTGTCGTCGTGAACTACTCGCGCACCGCCAGGCGGGCCAAGGAACTCGCTGCCCGCTGGGGCATCCCCGAATCCACCACCAGGCTCGACGACGTCATCAGCCGCACCGACATCGATCTGTTCATCATCGCCCTGCCCAACGAAGAACACCTGCCCGTCTCGCTTGCGCTGTCGAAAGCGCGCCGCCATCAGGTCTGCACCAAACCGCTCGCCCGCAATCGCAGCGAGGCGAAGAAGATCTTCGAAGCCGCCCGCCGCTCCGGCTCCATCCACGGCTATGCCGAAACCGAAGTCTTTGCCCCAGCCGTCGTCAAAGCCCGCGAGACGATTGAACGCGGAGGCATCGGCCGCGTCCTTTGGGTGCGCAGCCGCGAGTCGCATTCCGGCCCCCACAGCCCGCATTTCTGGGATGTCGAAAAGACCGGCGGCGGCGCCATGAACGATCTCGCCTGCCACTGCGTGGAAGCCGCCCGCTACTTCTTCGGCAAGGAAGATCCCATCGTCGAAGTGATGGCCTGGGGCGACCGCCTCGTACATCACAAGAAAACCAAGGGCGAGGACAACGCGCTGCTCGTCCTCAAATTCGCCTCCGGCGGAATCGGCCACTGCGAACTCTCCTGGACCTGCAAGGGCGGACTCGATCTGCGCAATGAGATCCACGGTTCGGAAGGGTCCATCTTCACCGACGTCACCCGCGGCACACCGATCGCCAGCTTCACCTCGCAACCCTCCGGCTATGTCATCGAGAAAGCCGACCTCGATTTCGGGTGGACCCGTCCGCTCCCGGAAGAAGCCTTCGCCTACGGCTATCAGGCCGAAATGCGCCACTTCGTCGAATGCGTCGCCAAGGGCGAAATGCCTCGCGAAACCTACGAAGACGGCTACATCGTCAACTGCATTCTCGACGCCGGATATCAATCGATGCACGGCAAGAAGTGGGTTCGCGTGAAGTACTGATGGACCGCGTCCTGCTCATCTCCGGCGCCAGCGGCATCGCCGAAGCCACCGCTTCGCTCGCCCGCCGCCGCGGCGATCTTCCGTTCCTCGCAGGCTTGGAGCCGCCCGCCGATGCTATCGCCGATCTGCGTGATCCTGCCGCGGCGCAGTCCGCCGTCGACCAGTGCCTGCAGCGGCACGGCCGCATCGATGCCCTGTTCAACGTCGCCGGCATCAGCGGGCGCCGCTTCGGCGACGGGCCGGTGCATGAAGCCACGCTCGAGGGCTGGAATACCGTCCTCGAAACCAATCTCACCACCGCCTTCCTGCTCTCGAAGTTCGTCCTGCAACACTGGCTCGGCGCCGAATACCGCGGAGCGATTCTGAACATGGCCAGCGTTCTCGCCTTCTCCCCGGAACCGGCCCATTTCGCTACTCACGCCTACGCCGCCAGCAAAGGAGCGCTCATCGCCATGACGCAATCCATGGCCGCCTACTACGCGCCGCACGGCATCCGCGTCAATGCCATCGCTCCCGGTCTGGTGCGCACGCCCATGTCGCAACGCGCCCAACAGGACCCCGGGATACTCGCCTTCATCGCCGCCAAACAGCCGCTCAGCGAAGGCATGCTGGAGGCCGATGATATTGCCGAAGCGGCGCTGTTCTTGCTCGGTGAAGAAGCAAAGCACATCACCGGACAGGTGCTTTCCGTCGATGGCGGGTGGCGTTGACAGCCCATCCCCATTACTTCCGGGAATTGGCCCAACTGCGGCACTGCGCCAGCACATCGAGAAACTCCGGCACCGACGGCGACCAGGGCCCCGTATACTCGCGCTTCAGGTGCCCCTGGAAGCAGCCGTAAAGCGTGCGGTCACTGCCCTCCGCTTCCTGCCACCAACGGTAGAGACTGCGCACATGCCCCAGATCCCCCAGCACGCTGTTGGCATAGTTGATGCGGTCACGCCCTGCATCGATCTTCTTCATCATCTCTACGACAAGCTGCTCGAACCGCGATCGCGCCACATCTTCGGTGGCGTAGGCGTAGTCGCGCCACACCCGGTCGAAATCGTTCTCGATCTCCGGCAGCGCCCGCGAGAGGATGATCTTCAGGTCATTTTGATCCTTGCCCGCATTGATCCACCACTGCACCCAGTAGGGTGTGAGATAGCCGTGAAAGGTCCCCGGAGTGTACGTGATCTTGTAGAGCATGCAGCGATAGGCTTGGCGGAAAGTCGGGTCGATCGACAGGAACGGAGCGCGCGTCGGCGCATCGAATTCGCGCAGAATGTCCGCGATGAAACGATTCATCCAGACCTTCTTGTCTTGATTCTGATGCCAGGGCTTGGGTTCTTTGAACTCCCACTGCGGCGGCTCGGAACGCGCCGCCTTGATCAGCGCCGTCTCCGTCTTCGCTCCCACCCAACCGTCGATTTTCAGTTGCTTCTGCTTCTGAAAGAACCGGATCGATTGCAATGTGTCCGAATCCAGCACTCCCGTGGGCATGTTCGCGTGCATCCCGATCGTCTTCAGTGAGGTTTGCACCCATCCCATGTAGCCGAACATCGTGTTGTTCCACTCGACGATGACATTCTGCGTGCGCTCGTCCACTTTCCCCCACATCTTGTTTTTGACCCCGTATGGGTCGCAGTAATGGCTCAGCGCGGGGGAAATCGCCTGCAGTGTCTTTACCTTCTCCACATAGCCTGTGGACTTCTCTCCGTTGACGGGCAGTTGCGCATTGATCAGCCTGTTCAGCGACCGCTGAACCCAGCAGACGTAATCGACTTCCGAGATACCGCTCATTGCTTTTCATTTCCTCCTGACTGCACATGTGCAAGCGGAGGGCGCTTCCGGTCATCCGGGCGGGAAAAAAGTTGCGGTATGCTGAGTGCTTCCCCGAATCTTATGAAGCTACTCCTCTTGCTTGCCGCGCTGCCTTTGTTCGCGCAATACGACATCGTGATCACCGGTGGGCAGGTGATGGACCCGGAAAGCGGACTCAACGCCGTGCGCCACCTCGGCATCCGCGACGGGCGCATCGCCGCCGTTTCTGCCACGCCAATCGCCGGCAAAGTCACCCTTAACGCGCAAGGCCGCATCGTCGCCCCCGGCTTCATCGATCTCCATGCCCACGGCCAGACCAACGAGGCCAACGAATACCAGGCGCACGACGGAGTCACCACCGCGCTCGAACTCGAAGTCGGTGTCCCCAACGTGGCCACCTACCTGAAGAACCGCGCGGGCAAGTCCATCCTCAACTTCGGCGCGACGTCCTCGCACGGCGCGATGCGCTCCATCGCCTTGCGCGAGTTCGCCGCGCGTGTCCCCGATTGGCGCACCAACTCCGAGCGCTGGGTGGAGCCCATGATGGAAGGGCGCTACAAGGAACTGCGCGACCCCGAGGACATCACCCGGCTCGCCGCCGAACTGGAGCGCGGCTTGCGCGAGGGTGGACTCGGCATCGGCATGGCCCATCAATACTACCCCGCCGCATCGCGTGAAGAGATCTTCAAGGTGTTTCAAATGGCGGGGCGATGGAAGATGCCCATCTTCGCCCACGTGCGCTCCATGAGCGTCGACGCCATGCAGGAAGTCATTGCAAACGCCGCCGCCACCGGCGCCTCGCTGCACATCGTCCACGTCAACAGCATGAGCCTGTCGGCGCTTCCGCTGGTGCTGGAACTCATCGATTCGGCCCACAAGCGCGGACTCGACGTCACCACCGAAGCCTACCCTTACACCGCCGCTTCCACACTGCTTGAGTCCACCATGTTCGACGACGGCTGGCAGCAGCGCCTCGGCATCTCCTACGGCGAGTTGCAATGGGTGAAGACCGGCGAGCGCCTGACCAGGGAGACCTTCGAGAAGTACCGCAAAGAAAAGGGCCAGGTGATCATGCACTTTATGAAGCCGGAATGGATTGACCGCGCCATGGCGTCGCCGTTCGTGATGGTGGCTTCCGACGGCATGCCCTTCGCACCCGGAGCGCATCCGCGCAGCGCCGGCACGTTCAGCCGCGTCCTCAGCCACTACGTGCGCGAACGCAAAGCACTGGGTCTCATGGACGCGATCGGCAAGATGACCATCATGCCCGCGCGCCGCCTGGAACCCATTGCCCCGGCCATGAAGAACAAGGGACGAATTAAGATAGGCGCCGATGCGGATATCACGGTGTTCGATTCCGCCCGTGTCAAAGACATGGCAACCTTCGAGAAAGGGCTCGCCTTCTCCGCGGGCATCGACCACGTGCTGGTCAACGGAGTCCCCGTCGTGCGCGACGGCGCCACGGTCAAAGGCGCCATGCCCGGCAAGCCCGTGACAGGCAACTACGGCGGCCGCTAGCTTCCCGTAACAAACCTGCATCTCCGCGCCTCTAACCCCTCATGGAGGTGCTATGGCTGTTTTACGGAAGCCGGTATCCGGCCTGTTCCGACACCCCATCGATGGCGCGCACGCCGCTCAGGTGTTGCGCGAGAAGGGATTCACGAAAGTCGAGATTCAACCGGTTGCCGAATCTGCGCCGCGCAAGCCGCGCGAGCGGTCGAGGAGGCTGATGGCAACGGTGGGCGCTGCCATGACCATCGGCGCGGCCGTGGTTGCCGGCTTTGTCGCGGGTCAGGTGGTCAGCCGCGCGGCGGGAGTTTTCGCCGCCTTATCGCTCGCCTTCCTGGGGATGATGGCTGTCGTGCTGTTTCTGCAGTGGCCGCGCGAGCGGGTACAACGCTACCCCCGCCGTGACGGCGTCTTGCTTACCGTGCAATGCCGTGGCGAAGAGGAGCCTGAGGTTGCCGACGCCCTGCGCCATGCAGGCGCGATCAAAGTGACGCAGGAGCGGTGATTACTGCGCCTGCACGGTGTGCGAGTACTTCTTCAACTCGCCCAGCGCCGCGCCTTTCGATTGCGCATTGAGAGGATTGCCCTTGAGCGACACCGTCCAATAGGGCGCGAAGCGTTTCTCCCCTTCCGAGTCCTTCTTCGCCATTGCCACCAGCGGCGCGATGTCGGCGATCTTGTTCTGATCGAGCGTGAGGTACTTCAACTCCGTAAGCTTCGCCAGTGGCGCGACATCCTTCACCAGGTTCCCCCGCAAATCGAGTGAGGAGAGCCAGCGCAGTCCGCTCAGCGGCGCCAGATCCGTCACTTGGTTGCCGTCCAGATAGAGCGACGACAGCTTGTCCATCGCGCTCAACGGAGCCACGCTGCTCACCTTGTTGCCCGACAGGTACAGAGCGTTCATCGCCGTCAATCCTTTGAGCGGCGAGAGGTCCGCGACCATGTTGCCGGACAACTCCAGGTACTGCAGGTTCGTCAAGCCGCTCAGCGGCGCGATATCGCGTATCTTGTTGCGCGAGAGCGTCAGCGATTGCAGGTTCTTCAGGTTCTCGAGCGGCTTCAGATCGCTGAACTCCATGCCGGTGAGTTCGAGCGAAGCCAGCGCCGTACACTTCTCGAGGCCGGTGAGGTCGCGCACCGGCTTACCGCGGCCGGTGATGGTGGAAAGCGACTTCACGTCGTCGGCGGTGAGCGGTTGGGTGTTGTCCTTCTTGCCGAAGACATGGCTGCGAACTATGGCTTCGAGATTGGGATCGGGAAAGAGTGCCGCTTGCTTGTCGTCCGCTTGCGATGAAAACGCGAACAGCGCAAAAGCGGCGAAGAGTGATCGATGGATCATGGATCAGCCTCCAGACGGTTTCGAGTTGTAGGGTGTTTTCAGTGGAGAGCAAGCCCCTCAGCCTGCTCTCATTTTCCTAATTATCACTGGCAGGCAAAGGCTGTCAACAGGCAACGCAGGGTGGCTATGCCATGGCCGGCATGTCGGGCGGCAGCGTCGGGCCTCCGGGGGGCGCGCCCGGCGGCGCGGAGGGCGACGGGGGCACTGGGAAATCGCCCAATCCGGGGGTGCCTGGCGCGGGCGGTGGCATGGGCGCGGCGGGGAACTGCGATCCATCGGTTGGCGGACCACCCGGCTTGAACGGGGGATAGTTGTCGGTGACCTTTACCGGGCCGGCATCGAGGTTGGCCGACAGATACTTGCGCATGCTGTAGCAGCGGTTGCCGTGGCGGATGGTGTCGGCGTCGACGAACTTCACCGGGCGGTGGGTGCTGGTTTCCTGCGGCCCGTCGGGCGGGTTGTCGCCGCCGCGCTCCACCATGAAATGCAGGTGCGAGAACATGCTGATGCCGACGTTGCCCGCCTGGGCAATGCGCGTGCCAACATGGGCATGCACGGGATCGCCGGGATGCGGTCCATCGCCGTGCACCGCGGCGCGCAGGTTTGGAACCAGGGCCGTGACGCCGTCCTTCTTCAAGTGCAGGTAATTGGCGATGCTGCCGTCGAAGTGGCGGATCTTGATTTCGTTGGCATTCTGGTTGCCGGTGCCGGCGATCTGCCAGCCTAGCAGGTTGACCCCTTGGAAGCCGTCGTGGTGCTCCTTGACGTCGCGAATGACGTGCCCCTCCTTGGCATTAAGGATGGGCGTGCCGAGGGGGAACTCCCAATCGTAGGAGAACTCCTGATCGGCGTTCAACGTGGAGTGGCTGATGAAGCCGCGATGGCCTTGCACGCAGTAGTGCTCGCCGGCGTAGGGCAACAGGAAGCCATCGAGCCAGTGGAGATGCCCTTCCAGCTTGTTGTCGTTCATGAACACGTGCGACAACATGGCGGCCACCGCGGCGAAGACAAAGGCGAGCACGGCAATGAGAATGACCAGCAATACGATACCGGCTTGATCCCCGGTGTCGCTTGGCCAGGGGAAGGCGCCGAACACGAAGAAGAGCACCATGCCCACGACAGCGCCGATGATGCCGCCGAGGATGATGTGGAGCTTCTCGCTGTTGAAGAACTCCTTGGTGCGGTTCACCGCCAGAGCGTACAGGAATCCTGTCCATGTTGCGGCGAGGAAGCAAACCCATATCGGCGATGGGTGCCCTCCCGTGGCCAGTTCAATGGATGACACCACCATCAGGACAACCCAGGCGACTCCGGCCAGAGTGATGGCGATGACACCGGGAATCATGCCGAAGATGATGTTGAGCAGATACGCTCCGAAGGACGAGAAAAACGTACCCATCAGGGGATTGCTGGTAGCAAAGCCGATGATAGCGGTGAGAACGCAGGTGACCCACAGCAGGTCGCGCAGCCACATGATCCAGGGTTCGTCCTGGCCGAACCAGAAGATGGGCATCCAGATGGCGCGGGTGCCCGGCACCCCAGGGATCTTCACCGCGTGCTTGCGCTTGCATTCGAGATGCTTCGATGCGACTGGGGCGCGGGAGGAATCGTATTCCCGGCGCATGACACGGACAGCTTCCGTGGTGTTGTGTGCGGTGACCTCGTAGCTGTTCACCAGGATGTCGCGGGTGTAGGAGGCGACCACCGGGTGGTTGTCGAAGATCTCTTGCGACACATCGTCGAAACCGGCCTTTTCAACGCGCACGGTGTAGGTGCCGGGGGCGAGTCCGCTGAAGAAGGCTTCGCCATTGATGGAGGATTGGCGCGGCTTGTTGGTAGGTCCGCTGATGTAGACGAAGACTCCGTTGAACGGGCGGTCGGGGGTGTTCTCGCCGAGCAGAGGATCGGTGTCCCAGCAAACTGTCTGGAGGAAAACCTGGACGTGCAGATTGCCTGTGGTGCAAGGCACGCAAGCGCCGCCGGGCGGTGTGCCTCCTCCGGGGGGAGCGGTACTCATTGCGACTCCTTCTTTGCGTCTTGCCTTGACTCTTGCCTTGACTCTTCGACCATGGCGGCAAGGGCATCGGCGCGGCCTTTGGGCGGCAGAGAACGGATGGACTGCTTGCGCGCGTCATCGAGGCCGACGACCATCAGTTCGGCGAGATAGGTGATCTCGCGGCCGGATTGCAGACCAAGTTGCGGGCCGTTCTGACGGGCCGTGGTCACCAGGCGCTGCATGGTTTCGGGCTTGGCCTCGGCGAGCTTCTTCGGGTACCGATCCTTGAGATAAGCGATCAGGCGCTGGTCATAGCCTTCGAGCATGTGCTGCTCGAAGAGGCGCATCTGCCCGGCGCGGAACTGGAAGGGGCGGTGCACATCGGGGAGAGGCTTGAGCGGAGTGGCCGCAAGTTCGGGGCTCATGCGCCAGTTGAGGAGTTGAATCTTCGATTCGGCCTGGAACTTCGCCTTGTCGTAGTAGGCGAGAGAACGCACGGGGCCGCAAAACCAGCGGCGTTCTTCAGGAGTAGAGCTTTGAAGGAACGGCTCAATGACGCGGGGATCCCAGAAGCGGAAGTACATCTGGCGGCCGGTTTCGTCCTTGACGAGAAGGAAGCGGCGCAGGTGAGCGTGGGTCTGTTCGAGCGGTTCCGTGGAGGTGCAGAAGAGGGCGGTTTCAAGGACGGTGGGGTTCATCGTCATCCAATGGAGGAAGATCTCGCTGGGGGAGAAGCGCGCCAGGAAGGGAGTGACGTGGAGGATGTTCTCTTCGGGGCTCTCGCGGAAGAGGGGCAGGTTCTGGATGTTGAGCTCGCGCAGCATGATGTGCAGGTTGGGGATGTGCGCGGCATCGAGCATCACCAGCAGGCTCTCTTCGCGCACGGTCCAGACAGCGCGCAGGGCGTTGCGAATGCCGGCGGTGAACGGAGTTTCCTGCTGCCAGCCGACGGTCTCAGTGGTCGGCATAGGGACACTTCTCCACGAAGGGGGTTCCTTCGGAGGCAGCCTCCTTGAGGGCGCTCGATTGTGGGGAATCGGAGGGCGGATCCTTGAGTGCTTCGCGCGCGGCGGCGGATGTGGCGGTGACGATGGCGGCGGCGGCGGAACTGGATGGGCCTCCGGCGCCGGCGCCGGTTTCGCCGATGATGACGGTCGGGGCGCCGGTGGTAACGACTCCGCCGTGAGAAGTGGGGTCGCCGATGCGGGCGGCAAAGAGCCCTTGGATGATCACCGTGGGCGAACCCATGACGATGGCATCGGGGATGACGCCGAGGCATAGGGAAACGTCGGTGACACGGGCAGAGGGCATGCCGGCGATGATGACGGTAGGGGCGCCGATGGTGGTGATGACGCCGGCCCCGTGGTTGGGGCAAAGGGTTGCGTCTGTGAGCCTGGCAGCAGGTCCGGGCATAAGTCCTCTCACTGATACAGGCGGAATTGGGGGCCGGAATCCGTCATCCGGAATGCACCTACCTTCTAAGCGTAGACAGGGCTTGCTGCGCGCGGTCGAAGAAGGTGCGGCGTTCGGCATCGTTGGGAAAGACGAGGGGAGCGGTCTGGAAGTAGTCGACCTCGGCTTGCCAGCGTGCGGCGAGCAGGTTGCGGGCCTCGCGGTTGGGCGGTGCGCCGGTCCAGCGGAGGTAGCGCGGATTGGTGTGGGCCTGGATGCCGGGTGCGCCTTCGGTATCGGGCTTGGCGATGGCGCGGGCGGCGATCCAAACAGGTCCGGCGGCCGGGATGGCGGCCTGCGCGGTAAGGCTTGCGCCGGGGCCGGCGGAGGCGATGACCTGGCCGTTCGCCACGATCTCGAGCTTGTCGAGCGGGCGGAAGAAGCGGGCAGT
>JAEUQG010000084.1 GCA_016789755.1 Bryobacterales bacterium | reverse complement strand
GATCGGGCACCGTGAAGTCGGTTTCGAACGCGCCCATCTTGCCCGTGGCGTTCTCCCGCGCCAGAAACTTCAGCTTGTATTGCCCCGGCGCGAGCGAAAAGCCGCTGTCGTACTGCAACTGGCGTTCGGCCAGATGCGCCGCGTTCTCCGCGCTCAACTTCACCCGGATCGTATCGCGCACACTGGCCTGCACGCGGTTCTTCCCATCGCGCACCTGGGCCAGAAAATCCAACTCCGCCTGCTCGCTGCCGCCCTTCCTGGCCAGCGCAATCTCCGAGCCCGGCACCTTCACCGCCAGCGGAACAAAGTACCGGCCCTTGTCCATGCGGAAGTAGTTCACCTCCAACGCCACCGGCAAATCCGTCGCCGGATTGCCGAGTTGCATCGCTTCCTCCAATTGCCGCTCTTTGTCCTCCTTCGTGAAGTTCGTCCAAACCTTCGGAGCGAAATACCCGGGGCGGTAATCGAGCTTCGCCTTCAAAGACGGGTTGACCCGCACACGGATCTTGCGGAAGCGCCCGTCCGGCGTCTGATTCGTACTGTAGTAGCCAAGCAGATAATAGGTGTTGATATCGCGCTGCACCTGCCGGATCCCCACCGTCAAATCGTTGTTGTCGAGCAGCGCCTTACCGCCAGTATCGGCCGCCAGCGAGTAGAGCGTCTCCTGCTGATCGTGGAACTTATCGCGCTCCTTCTTCATCGACAGCCCGTTGAACAGATCCTTGCCCGATGGGGAAGCCTTCGAGGCGTCCCCCGCCGGAGCGCTCGGCACCAACCCGCGCGCATCCAGCGCATAGATGGCCACGTTGGCCTTCACTGCCGCATTCACCGTCGCCCGCAGTTGCGAATGGTTCTCGGTGCCGGTCTTGCTCACGCCGCTGGAAAAATACACGAGAGCCTTTTTCTCGGGATAGTTCGCCAATTGCCGCGCGGCGGCTTCGAGCGCGCTCAGCTTACGGTCCGTATTGAAAAGGTTGAACTCGCTGTCGTCGGCAGAGAAGAGGATGTTGCCTTCGTCCTCCTCCTCTTCCGCGGCGGCGTCGCCCGCCACGAGATCCGCACCCTCGCCGGTACGAAAGCCCCGGATCGCCGTCACCAGCGCCGCGCGGTCGGCGGTGAAATCGTGCACCAGGCGCAGATCGTTCGAAAAAGTCATCAGCGACACCAGGTCCGATGCCGTCATCTGCGACTCCAGGAAGCGAATGGCGGCATCCTGCGACCGCACCTGATCGGCCACCGGCATGCCCGAAAAATCGAAGAACAGCACCATCAGGCGCTTATCCCTGGTCTGCGGCTTCTCCGGCGGCGCGGCCTCCGTCACGGGTTCCTTCGGCGGCGGCGCGGCGGCCGGATCGGCCACCGGCACACGGATGGCGGGCATCGCATCGGTGCCCAGCTTCTGCAACTCGAAGACGGAAATCTGCTGCGCCTTGTCGTCCTCGAAGAGCTGAAAGTCGTCCTTGGTCAACCCCTCCATCGGCCGCCCCGCGCCATCGCGCACCGCCACGTTGACCACAATCAGATTGCTCTCGGCGCGGAAGACAACCTCCTGCTGCCCGCCCAGCAGGCTCGCCAGCAACAGCCCAGCCAGCGCCCGCCGCATCAGAACCGGAACCTCAGTTGCCCGGAAACGGAACGCATCGGCGAGGCCGCCGTCGCCAGCCCGTAATTCAAGGAATTAATCACCGCATTGATCCCGCTGATATTCACATGATTCGTCACATTTTGGCTTTCCAATCGGAAATCCATCCGTTTCCGGTCGGTAAATCGAAACGTGCGCCCCAGCGCCACGCCGAATACCAGCGAGCCCGGACCCGGAATAGTGTTGCGCCCGGCATTGCCGAACCGGCCCGGCGGCGGCACGGCATAGGCCGCCAGATTGAAGAATCCCGCCCCCTCCGTCACGTCCAATCCCGTCGCGTCGGCCCGCCCGCTGCCGATCACTCCCGTGCCGTTCGCGTCCGACCGGTTGCCCAGCACCCGAGCCGTAAACGGATTCCCCGTCTGCAGCAGCATCGTGCCGCTGAGCGTCCAATCCTTCGACCACCGCCCCTGCGCCAGCGGCGGCATGACAAAGTAGTTCAGCGCCATCGAGTGCCGCCGGTCAAACGTCGATAGCCCGCGTTCGTTGCTCAGGTTGCGGTCGTCCTGCGCCACCACCGTCCCCCCGCCGCCGAACGTCGAAACATTGTCGATCGACTTGCCATAGGTGTAAAGCGCGCTCATCGAGGTCCCGCGCCGGAAGCGCCGCGTCAGCTTCGCCTGCCCGGCATGATAAATCGAGTTGCCCTCCGCGCTGTCGAACGTGAACCCCACCGCGTTGCCGATCAGCCGCCGTGTCTCCGCATCCAGTTGCGAGCCCGGCGCCGCCCGGTTCGGTTGCCGCTGCACATCGAGCCTGGTGCCCTTCACCCCCAGGTACGCGGCCTCGATGACGAACGAGCGCGGCAGTTCGCGCTGCACGGAAAAGTTCCAGTTCTGGGCGTAGCCGATGCGATACCCGCGGTCCACGGCAAAGGTGTTGCGAATAGTCTGCGTGGGCGCCGTGGTGAACCCATCGGCCAGCGTCAGCGGCCGGGCGTTGCTCGAATTCACGGTGCTCGTGCGGGCAAACGGAGGCTGCGAAGCCAGCCGCGTGGCAAAATTCGTGTACACACGGCTGTTGTAATACACCCCGTAAGCCCCCCGCACGGTGAGCGGCCTGCGAGCCGACGGCTTCCAGGCCAGCCCGATGCGCGGACTGAAGTTGTTCCGGTCCGGATCGATCAAGGTCGCCGGAAACGCGCCGCTGTACGGCCCCTCAGCCCCCGGCGTCACCACCGCCACTCCCGCGAACCCGGGCGCCACATCGAGGTTCGCCATTTGATTCCGCAACTCCCGGAACGGGCTCAGGTACTCGTAGCGGAACCCGAGATTCACGCTGAAGTTCGCCAGCATCCGCCAGTCATCCTGGCCGTAAGCGGAATAGGAGTGGGCTCGAAAAGCGTTGTCGGAGGAGCCGTAGCGCACCGACCCCGATTGCGGCAGCCCGAGCAGGAAATCGGCGAAATCGAACCCCGTGCCGGACAGCGGATTGCCCTGCGCGTCGAAACCGCTGGTCCGCAACCCGCTGAAGGTGAACGTGCCCCGCGCATTCTGATCGGTGAGGACGTTGTGATGCAGCCGCCGGAAATCGCCACCCACCGACAGGTTGTGCTTTCCCCGTACATGCGTCAACCCCTCGCTGAACCCGGTGGTCAAATCGCGCCGCAGGCTGGGGCTGCCGTCCGACAGATTGCCGAAATTGGTGAAGTTCAGGTTCGGAGGCCCGTAGTTGATCGGATCGGGCGAAGTGCCGCGAATACCCAGATCCCCCGCCACGTTCGCCCCATAGGCAAAGAACGGGACCTGATCGGTGCGATTGCGGTTGTACTGCGCGCGGAGGGTGTTCACCGTACGGCGGTTCAGCGTCTGGGTGAGGCTGATTTCCACGTTCCTCCCGCTCGAAGAGTTCGTATCGACGAAGGCAAACGGCAGCGCCTGCGTTCCGTCCCTGCCTTGGATCTGCACGTTTCCGGCGAGGCGCAATTTCGGCGCAACGCTGTGATTGAGCCGGACGCTGAGTTCGTTGCGATCCTGATCGGCGGCCGTGGCGTATTGGTAATTCTGGATCTTGCCCGGTTGATTCGGCAGCGGGATGTAGGGCAGCAGACCGAGTGCGGCACGCTCCAGCCGGGAGGCGGGAATGCGGTTGCCCGCGAACGGCTGGCGGCTGGTGGGGTCATATATATTGACCGGAAGACGGGTGGAGGAGGCCGAGAAGTTGCCGGCCCGCTCGGCGGGGTCCGCCAGTGTGGCCACGGCGTGGAACGGCGACGAACTGCGGGCGCCGTTGAAACTGATGAAAAACGATGAACCCGCTGTGATCGGCCCGCCGATGGAGGCCCCGAAACGGTGCTGGGCGTAATTGGGCTTGGGGATAGTTTGACCGGTAATCGAAAACGGCCGGGCATCGATGGCGGAATCGCGGAAGCTCCAAGTCGCCGACCCCCGATAGGCATCCATCGCCTTCTTCTTCTTGCGGTTTCCGGCGCGGATCGCCCTCGGGGCTTTGGCCCCTACCCCCTTGGCGCGGATCTTCCCCTTCTTCGTTACCCCGTTGGGTTCGTTTTGTAATCGCGCCGGCGGGGCTTGGGCGGCCTCGATCTGCGACTCCGCCGGCACAGCCGTAGACGGTGCCAGGGCATGCGTCAGGCTGCCACTCAGCAGGAAGCTCTCCGAGGCGCTATCGGTGGCAGGGGGCGGCGGGTCAACCGGCAATTCGGCGGTGGCGTCTTGCAAGACCATCTCGGCGACGGCAGGTTTTGAGGCAGTGCCGGCAATTTCGGATTTCGGCATCAGCTCCAGAGACACTTCTATTAATGCGTTCAAGCCATATGAATAAGAAAGAGTTACTGTCTTGAATCCGAACATTGAAACGCGGATCGTGTCTGCCCGAGACGCCATTTCCAGCGTCCAGGCCCCGCTTTCATCCGATGTCGTCTGTATCCCGTTGCTCTCTACCACGGCGCCCGGAACCGGCTGGTTGGCAAAGCGCACCACTCCCCTGGCGGTCTCGGCGTGCAGAGTTGCGGCGAGCCCCATCAGGGCAATCCATATCGGTGTCAATTCTTGTCAACCCGGCTCGGCTGCGGTTGTTTCTTTGTTACGCCCTCTAACTTCGCTTTTCCCCAATCCATAATGCGGCGGGCCCACGGAAAGTGGTCGGCCAGAATCACCAGACCGAGAATCATGATGGGAATACCGGGACCGGGCACCAACGGCAGAGCCAATACCGCCCCGATCAGCAGCAGCCCGAAACCCGACAGGATTCTTCCCGTTTTCCGAATCATTGTACTTGTTGGAAAAGACGCAACCCGGACGAAGCCAGTTCCGGTCGCAAGCGAGCGTTCCTGGCAACATTGTAGCAGGCTTCGCCAAGGGGGTTGACAATGAGGTAGATCGGCTGCACTATTGGTACTAGTACCAAACTTTAGTAAACATGTACTGAGACTATTGACGGCGCTGCGTACTACAACTTAGAGTGGACTAAAGCCCATGACTGACCAACGGAAGAACCAACGCTTTGAACTCCGGCTCCCGGTCGAATTATTGCGCTCTGGAGCCCAACCAGTGGACCAACTTGGTGAAACGGTGAATCTCAGCTCAGGCGGGGTGCTTTTTCAATCGGATGCTCCGGTGGAGATTGGGCAGCCGATCGAGTTCATGATCACGCTTCCCACGGGGAACAAGGGCACGGCCGTGCGTCTCAAATGCGTCGGCAAGGTGGTGCGCACCGAGATCGCCGAATCGTCGTCGGTGGCCGCGACGCTTGAGCGGTTCGAGTTTGTTCGCGTGGCCAAGGCGCGGGCGTCTTAGGCTTTTGCGCAGTTTCGCGCTGCGCTCTTGCGTGGAATTCGGTTATACTGGCAAACAAAAGGCGAAAGCATGAACCTGCACCTGTTTGCCGACGATGAACCCGACCCTTCTTCTCTCGTTCACAAACCCTCGCTCGACGCCGTCCTGGCCCGCATGCAGGAGTGGATGGCTCAGCCTAACTCCCCCATTCGCGCCTTGCGTCATCTGCCCGCCAAGCCCGGCGAGTTTGCCGACATCCCCGCCACGGTAGCCGAACCGCTGCAGCTCATGTTGCGCCAGCGCGGCATTGCGCGCCTGTACTCCCATCAGCGCGAGGCCTTTGACCGTATCGCCGGCGGCCGCAACACGGTGATTGTGACCCCGACGGCCAGCGGGAAGACGCTGTGCTACAACCTGCCCGTGGTGAACCATCTGATTGGCGATGCTAACGCCCGTGCATTCTATCTTTTCCCGACAAAAGCTCTGGCAGAGGATCAACTCGTCGAGTTTAATCTCGCAGTGAACGCCATGGGATCCGGGATTCGCGCGTTCACCTACGATGGCGATACGCCGCAGGACGCGAGGAAAGCGATTCGCGAGCGGGCGAATGTGGCGTTCACCAATCCCGATATGCTGCATGCCGGCATTTTGCCCCACCACACCAAGTGGGCCAAATTTTTCGAGAACCTCAAGTATTTCGTCATCGATGAGCTCCATTATTATAGAGGCGTATACGGTTCTCATCTCGCCAACATCATCCGCCGCGTGAAGCGTCTCTGCGATTTCTACGGCTCGAAGCCGCAATTCATCTGCTCCTCGGCCACCATCGCCAACCCCAAGGAGCTCGCCGAGCAGTTGATCGAAGCACCCTTTGAACTGATCGCCTCCAGCGGCGCCCCTACCGGCGAGAAGTATGTCGTCTTCTACAATCCCCCGGTGGTCAACGCGCAATTGGGCATCCGCCGCAGCTATCTGCACGAAACCAGGCGCATCGCCGTGGAGATGATCGACAGAGGTCAGCAGACGTTAGTCTTTTGTAATAATCGCCTTGCGACCGAGATCCTGATTACTTACTTGAAGGACGCCTGTGAAAAGGGGTTGGCGCCTCCCGGAACCATTCGCGGCTATCGCGGCGGTTACCTGCCGCGCGAGCGGCGCGAAATCGAGCGCAAGCTCCGTGATGGCGAAATCCGCGGCGTGGTGGCCACGAATGCTCTGGAATTGGGAATCGATATTGGAACCCTGGACACGGTGGTGATGGCCGGCTACCCCGGCACGGTGGCCTCCACCTGGCAACGCTCCGGGCGGGCCGGACGGCGGCAGAATACTTCGCTCGCGGTCCTGGTGGCTTCCTCCGCGCCGTTGGACCAATACATCGTAGAACACCCCGATTACTTCTTCTCGCAAGCGCCGGAACGGGCCGCGATTCATCCGGATAACCTGGAAATCTTAGTAAACCACTTGAAGTGCGCTGCTTTTGAGCTGCCGGTGAAGGACGGCGAAAAGTTCGGGCCGCATGAGACCGGAAAGCTCTGCCGCTTCCTGGGCGAACTCGGCCTGCTCCACCACTCCGCCGCCGCCTGGCACTGGACTTCGGATACCTATCCCGCTGACGCCATCAGCCTCCGCGCCGTCACCAGCGACAACTTCGTGGTAATCGATATCACTGGCGAACCCAAGGTGATCGCCGAAGTGTCCTTCCCGGCGGCGCTGGTGGAGTTGCACGAGAAGGCGATCTACCTGCACGAGGCCCGCCAGTATCAGGTGGAGAAGTTCGACTACGAGCAGCGCAAAGCATTCGTCAGACGAGTCGAGTGCGATTACTTTACCGATGCTATCGATTACACCCAGGTCAAGGAACTGGAGCGCTTTGCCGAAGCTCCCATGCGCGATGCGGCCGCCGCCCACGGCGAGGTCCGCGTGAACCGCCAGGTAGTCGGCTTCAAGAAGGTGAAGTTCTACACATTGGAGAACGTCGGGGCGGGGAACCTCTCCATGCCGGAGCAGGAGATGCACACCACGGCCTTCTGGCTGCACTTCCCGGAGAAGTTCTGGGCTCGTTTCCCGGACCTTTCGCCGTCGGAGAAGCTGAACGGGCTGGCTGGGATGGGCAACGCCATGCGAGCGATTGGGGCGATGCTGCTGATGTGCGATCCGCGGGATTTGGGGGTGGCGCTGACCGAGGATATCGCCGATGGCAAACCGGTGTTCGAGCCCGATCTGTTCTTATACGATCCGTATCCCGGCGGGATCGGCCAAAGCGCTCCGCTGTATCAGATGCGCGACAAACTGGTGGCCGGCGCCCTGGAACTGATCGCCCGCTGCCCGTGCGAAACCGGCTGCCCGAGTTGTGTCGGTCCGGCGGGGGAGACGGGGGATGGGGCGAAGGGGGCGGCGGGGCGGTTTTTGATGGCTCTGGGGCAAATGTCTGGAGCTGTGCAAAGTTCGTCTTGATCGAGAATCCGATTTGGGATAGTCTCGAATTCGTGCCAATTGCATTCCAAACGATTTGCCTTGGGGACCGGCTAAGGAAAGAGGATTGGCCTCAATTCCTCGATGCGGTGCGGGCCGCGGGTTATGACGGGGTGGAGGTATTTCAGGAGCCCAATCAACTTCCAAAATTCGAGGAATTGAGATCTCTGGCGAATGAGCGAAAACTTACCATCCTTGGGTTCAGCGGTGGAAACCTGGCTTCGCGAATGAGTTATTTGCGGCCAGAAGGCAAGCGGGTGGTTGCGAAAGGTGAGGAGGAGCCCTACCTTTATGTGGAGCACTGGCGCGAGCTGGATGGAGAGGAGAACGTCGCCGATAGAGCTCTGGCGCAAGGGTTTCAGCTTGCGCTTCATTATCACCACCTGAGTAAGCTAACCAAATTGGAGGAGGCCCGAAAACTTCTTAAGGCTCACCCGGCGTTGAAGTGGCTGCCGGACACCGCGCACCTGTTTATCGGTAGCCAGGATACGAAGAAGGTACTCGCAACACTGTGCGACCGTTTCTTCCTGGACCGGACGATCGCGATCCATCTCAAGGACTGGACTCCGATATATGGCCGGTTTTCGCACCGCTTTGCGCGAGGGTTCTGCCTGCCTGGCGACGGGGACGTTGGGCTGGAAAGCCTCGTCAAGTCACCGGAGTTCAAGGGCTGCGGAGTGCAGTGGAAGGTTCTAGAACTGGACTATGCACTCACGAACCCCATGCGGGACATGTACCAGTCAGCGCTTACGCTACACAAATGGGGTTGCCTCGGAAGGGTGCCGCAGCCCAGCGAATTCCGGCCTGGGGCGGCAGCCAGTTCGGAAAAAGTGCAATTCCCATTTGAGTTGCTGCTTGCATTGGCTTCGCGAGCGGATCATGAGTTTTACTTCGAACTCGCGGACCTGTTACGGCGGGAAACCAATGCGGCGCAGGTCTTCATCTGTTCGATCATCACTTCATCCGGCGAGGCGACGATTCGGGCGCGGGCGGAGTCCAAAGGGGTCAGCGAATTAACGCGAGATGAGGTGAAGGAGTTTGCGAAGAAAGTCGCCGATCAGCGAGACATTTGTGAAGAACGAATCCCCTCGCAGCCTGAAGCCGAGCTGAAGCTCGTCGCGGTGCCCGTGTTGAACCCCTTCAATCCGAATCTGATCCGGCAGGTGATCATATATCGAGCCTATGCGGATCAGTGTTTCAACAAAGACCTTGCCACAAGCAAACGGTTGAGAGGATGTGTCGGCGATGCGGTGGATATCTTCGTGGCCGAGCGATGTTTGAAGGGTCCAGCACAAACGACGCAGTTGGCAAATAGAGTTTCAAACCGGACCGAATTGTTGACGACGGTTGCTCAACTCCTCAAGGAGTCGCTGAATTGTCAAGGCGTAACCATTTTTCTTGCTACACACGATGGAAGGCTTTTCTTAGGTGGGACGACCGGCCTGGTGTGGAACAGGGACAGCCGACGATACCTCCGGGGCGAGGGATTGACTGGAAAAACGGTGGCAAACAGGTCCTACCGAATCTACCGGCATGAGAAAGGCCGGCAGGAACGAATGGGTT
>JAEUQG010000076.1 GCA_016789755.1 Bryobacterales bacterium | reverse complement strand
CCCGCATCGCATCCTCCCTTCTCCCACTCGCCTCATAGCTCACCGCCAGCGCATGCCAGAAATACGATTGCCGCGGAAACACCGCCAGCGCCTGCTCCAAATGCCCGATCGCCTCCCCATGCCGCCCCTCCGCCGCGTATCCCGCGCCCAATAAAAACTGCGCCTCCGCATGCCGCGGGTTCCGCCCAATCGCCTGCTGCAACAAGCTCCGTATCTCCCCCCGCGGAGCCGCCGCCGTATCGCGCAACAGCATCGCGTACTCGAAGTATGCCTCCGCCGTCGCCTCCGGAAATGCGATCGCCTGCTCGAACAACCTGCGCGCCGCCTCCCACCGCTTCGACGCCAGTTCGATCATCGCCAGCGCCGTCGCCATCCGAGCCGTGTCCGGTTTCGCCTTCCTGTACTTGCGGTAGATCTTCTCCGCTTCTTCCCGCCGCCCGCATTGATTCGCCAGCCCCGCATAAGCAAGGTCCGAATCGAGCGCCGGCAACTCCACTGTCTCCACCGGCGCCGCGCTCTCCAACTCGGCGCTGTAATCCGCCACAGGCAGCGCCGTCCGGTCCAGATAGCGCTTCAAATCGACAATCAGTTCCGGCAACGCCTTCCCATAAACTTTCTGCGACGCCGCCGCCTGCGCTTGCCCTCCCCCCACCGCCGCAAGAAACTCCCCAAACCCGCCGCGATACGCCTCATCCATCCGCAGCATGTGCACCAATGCCCAGCTCTGCGCATAGAACACCCCCGCCCGCGACGCTTCATCGAAGTGCGGCGAGTCCTTCGTCACCCCGGCCATCTCCCCCGCCGCCATCCACGGACGCACCGCCAGCAGCCGCAGATGATTCCCGATCGGCTTGCCCAGCCGCACCTTCCCCGGCACCACCTCCACCGTCGAGTGAAACTCCGCCAGCCCTTCTTCGAGCCACGCCGGCAGCGGCCCCGCCGTGTGATTCAGCACCATGTGCACATACTCGTGGAACACAATGCGCCCGCGCTCGGCTGCGCTCATGTTCAGCACAATGTAATCCCGCTCCGCCGCGCTTTGATAAAACCCCTGCACCGGCTGCGACGGCCGCAACGCCCGGAACCGCGCCTCCGACGTCAACGCAAACACCTCCACCGGAAGCGGCAGACTCACCCCGTTCAGCGAAGAGAACACCCGCCGCGCCAGATCCAGCTTCTCCAGCGCTTCCCGCCCCGCACTCTGCGCCCCGTCCGTGTACACCGTGATCGCGCCCGATTGCAGCTTCCACCACCCCGCCGTAAGCGGAGCCGCCAGTGCCAGTAGCATTACCACCAGGGCCATCGTTTTTGATTGTACTTGCGCGCCGCCTATAGCTGATAAAATGAAAGCACCAAAGTGATGAATTCACTAGCGCCCAAACTCCAGATGAAAGTCGCGCAGAAGCAGATTCTGACCCCTGGCCTCGTCCAGATGGTCACGCTCCTGCAATTGAACCGTTTGGAATTGCGGGACATGATCTCGCAGGAAATGGCCCAAAACCCCTTCCTCGACGAAGGCATGGACGGCGAAGAGCTCACCCCCCAGGAAGTCCAGACCCTCATCGAGAACGAGCGCCTCTCCGAACCCGCCGATAGTTCCATCCTCGAAACCGTCCACGCCGCCGCTCAGCCCGAAGGCTTCGAAGCCGCCACCGATTTCGACCTCGACCGCGGCGAAGCCGCCCGCGTCGAAGCCACCACCCAATCCCCCGCCGCCGAAGAACCCGCCTCCTCTTCCACCGATAGCTTCGATGAGATCGACTTCGGTTCCTACTTCGACGATTACCTCGACCCCGGCTTCAAATCCCCCGCTTCGGAAAATGTCGAAAAGCCGGGCTTTGAAACATTTCTCTCTTCTCCTGTTACCCTCTCCAGCCACCTCGATGAGCAGTTGGCCCTCATGGTCCTCACCGACGACGTCCGCGACGCCGCTGACACCATCATCGGCAACCTCGACGAAAACGGCTACCTCAATGAACTCCTCGAAGATCTCGCCGCTTCCGGCCAGCACCGCATGGAGGATCTCGAAACCGCCCTCAAAGCCGTCCAGTCCTGCGAGCCCGCCGGCGTCGGCGCCCGCGACCCGCAAGAGTGCCTCCTCCTCCAACTGGAAAGCCGTAACGGCAAAGGCGGCGTCGCCTGGCAGTTGATCAAAGATCACATGAAACTGCTCGAGCTCCGCCAGTACAAAGAAATCGCCAAGACCATGGGCCGGCCGCTCGAACACATCCAGATCGCCGTGGCCGTCATCACCCACCTCGATCCCCGGCCGGGGTTGCGCTACAGCGGGCCCGGAGCCCGTCAGGTCCAGCCCGATGTCTACATCTTCAAAGATGGGGAAGACTATGTAATCCAGATCAACGACGACGATCTCCCGCAGATCCGTCTCAATTCCGATTACCGCCGCATGCTCGACCGCAATCAGGAGCCCAATAAAGACGTTCGCGACTACATGAAAGAACGTTACCAGTCGGCTCTCCAGTTGCTCAAAAACATCGAGCAGCGTAAGCAAACCATCTTCAAGGTTTGCCAGGCAATCATCGGGCGCCAGGGCGAGTTCCTCGAACGCGGACTCGACCAGCTCCGCCCCATGATGATCAAGGATGTCGCCGAGGAAATCGGCGTCCATGCATCCACCGTCAGCCGCGCGGTAGCCAACAAATACGCGCACACCCCTCAGGGTGTGTTCGAACTGCGCTTCTTCTTCTCCGAAGCTGTTCAGGGCCCCAGCGGAAGCGCTACGCCGCTCTTGATCCTCAAGCGGCGTGTGAAGAAGATGATCGAGGAGGAGGATGCCTCTCACCCCCTCACCGATGAACAGATCACGGAGCGGCTCCAGGCGGAAGGCATTCAGGTCACCCGCCGCACCGTGGCGAAGTATCGCGAAGATATGGGTATCCCGTCTACGCACCAACGCCGCCGCCGGGAATAGAATAGAGCTTCGCCACTCATGCGCCGCGCAT
>JAEUQG010000060.1 GCA_016789755.1 Bryobacterales bacterium | reverse complement strand
GCTCTCCGTGTCGATGCCATGACGGTCCTTCGCCAGGGTTAATTCTTACACCAATCCCTTCTTTTCCAAATTTCGTCATTGAAAACCGGAAAAATCCCCCCCGCGGCCGATTCCATCGCCGGCGCCGGCGTTCTCAGCGTTCCCACAGGAACTGCGCGCGTCCCACACACTCGCCTTGTCGATATTGACCCCGATCGGCAAACCCAGTCCATGATCGTCGGCCTCTGCCTCCCGATTCACATCCCCAGCGAATCCGGCATCGCCATCGCCAGCGGAGATTCGCTCACCACCACCATCGCATCACGCGCCGATGCCTGCCTCACCTTGCTCCCCGGCCCCACCGCCACCATGACATAATGCCCCAATGGCCATCAGCTATCTCCCCGGCTCCGCATCCATCAAAATCACCACCAAGCCGGGCGTCAAGTCACCTGAAAAATTCTCCAACGATATGGAGTTCAACAGCGTCGCCATCGAAGCCACCGGCGAATGTCAACTCACCGGCAATGCAGGCGACAACCCCGCCGGCTGGACTCTCGGCTTCATCCAGGTGCAGTTCCTGGAGACGAATTGGGGCTATTACCGCGGCGCCACCAATGCCGACGGCAGCGCCTACGTCAACCGCGCCAGCACCAAGGTCCGCGGAGCCACCCATTGCCGCGACACCAAAAGCAAGGGCGAAGTCTGGTTTCAAAACGTCGCCGGCAAAGATCTGACGCTCTCCACCAGCGGCAACCTCCCCATGACTCTCAAAGTCCAGTTCATGGACGGCCCCCACGAAACCTATCCGCTCTATCACAAGAATTCCTTGACGCAGCAGTTCAACTTCCTCCGCGAAGTCCAACTGGAGTTCCACTTCTGCGCCGTTCTCGCCCTGATGAGCCCCAACAAGGAATACACGTTCCTCAAACATTTCCTTTGGAACATGCACTGGCAGGCCACCTTCAAGCCGTCCAGTTTCACCGACTCCAACCCGTCCTGGACCGTTACCCTCAACAGCAGCAAGCTCGCCAATTCCGCCAATTGCAGCCAGATCGCCGAGGGCGGCCCAATCGATCCGAAGATCACGTCAATCCTTACTTCCGCCACCGCCGCCAACTGTAACGAGATCGCCGGCTTGGGCGCCGCCGCGAAGTTGATCGAAAGCAAAACCTGGGACGTCGTCCGCTAGCGTCACCCGCGCCGCATCACCAGCGCCAAACCCGCCAGCCCAGCGGCCAGACATCCCCACACGAACCAGTCGCCGTGCTGGGTGTACGGCGTCTGTTCGTGCACATACGAGAACCGCACCCGCGCCGATGCTTTCCGTAACACCCCTAGCTTCCGGTCAATGCGCCCCGCCGGATCCACCGTCACCGTGATCCCATCGTTCGTTGCCCGCAGCAGCCACCGCCGGTTCTCCGCCGCCCGCATCCGGGCAAGCAATAAATGCTGCTCCCGCGCCGCCGACTGCCCGAAATACCCGTCGTTCGACAGATTCACCAGCACCGTCGCCCCATCCGACACGATCCCCCGCACGAAATGCGGCAGCACCGATTCATAGCAGATGTACACCCCCGCGCGCCCGTCCTTCACCGCAAACACCACAGTCTTCCCCCCAGGCTGAAAACTCCCCGCTTCTTCCGATATCTTCCCCACCCAATCGAATAATTCCGGAGTGTATTCTCCGAAAGGAACCAGGTTCATCTTGTCGTAGCGCGGTCCGAACGTGCCATCCGGCGCAATCTGCAGCACCGAATTGAGCGGCCCCTTCGGGGAATGCGACACCACCCCCATCAGCACCGGCGCCTGCAACACTCCCGCCAGTTGCACCGCCTGGTCCCGCAGTTTCGAATCGTTTTCATAAAACGGCGCCGGCACCTCCGGAAACAGAATCATCTCGTTCGGCTGCCGCGGCGAGGCCACATCCAACGCCTGCAGCATCATCCCCCGAATCGCCGCCTCCGTCTCATCCGCCGTCCAATCCTGCCGCTCCCGGATATTCGGCTGCACCACCACCGCAGTCGCATTCCCCTGCTCAATCTCCGGCAGCGCCGGCAGCAAATACAACAGCGGCAAAAGCAGCAAGGGAGCCAGTTCCACCCGCGGCCGCCGCAGCACCAGCAACGCAACCGCCGCATTCATCATCGCGAACACAAACGACAACCCGTAAACCCCCACCAGCGGCGCCAGCCGCATCGGCACGCCCATATCGGCCCCGGCATTGCCCAGCGCGAACCATGCAAATCCGAATGGCCCGTAAATCCGTTCCTGCCCCGTCCACAGCGCCGCCAGCAACAGCACCGCCCACCGCGAATGCGCCAAATACCCCGCAGCCCACGTGAAGGCCGCCCAATTCATCGCTTTCAACACGCAGAACAGAAAAAATGCCAACCCCACCAGCCCCAGATTCATTCCACCGTAATGACGCAGCACTTCCGCAATCCAGTGGCAAACCCCAAACCAGTACAAGAACCCCGCCGCCCAGCCGATCAGCAGCCGCCGCTTTCCATTCCTCTCCCACGCCGCCGCCACAAACAACGGCGCCAGGCACAGCGGCGCCAGAAAGTGCATATCGAACCGCGGAAACACCAACACCGACAGTACCGCCGAGAGCACCGCCAGTCCCAGTGTTTTCACGCCTTCACGGCCTCATCGTTCACCAGATCCGCCATATACGAACTGCGCACGAACGGGCCTGCGAACACCGCTTTAAAGCCGATCGAAAGCCCGTATTCGCGATACTCCTCGAATTGCTCCGGCCGCACATACTCCGCCACCGCCAGATTCCTCCGCGTCGGCTGCAAATACTGCCCGATTGTCGCCACATCCGTCCCCGCCGCCCGCAGGTCGCTCAGTAGTTCCTTCACTTCTTCCACCGTCTCGCCTAACCCCACCATCAACCCCGACTTCGTCAACACCTGCGGAAACTCGCGGCGCGCATACTCCAGCACATCCAGCGACTGCCGGTAGTTCGCCTGAGGACGCACCCGCCGGTACAGTCTGGCAACCGTTTCCATATTGTGATTGAACACATGCGGCCCCACCCCGATCACCCGCCGCACGGCCTGCAAATCGCCGCAAAAATCGGGCGTCAGCACTTCCACCCGCGCCTCGGGCAGCGCCTTGCGCACCTCGCGAACCGTCTCGGCAAAATGCGCCGATCCCCCGTCCGCCAAATCGTCCCGATTGACGCTGGTAATCACCACGTAGCGAAGCTTCATCTTCGCCGCCTGCTCGCCCACATGCCGCGGCTCATCCGGATCCAAAGAAAACTCGCGCTTCTCCGGGGATCCCTTCGGTACCGAACAAAACCCGCATCCCCGCGTGCACAGATTCCCC
>JAEUQG010000056.1 GCA_016789755.1 Bryobacterales bacterium | reverse complement strand
TCCGCATGAGATGGACGGGTACGCGGAGCTGGCGGAGAAGCTGGATGTGCGGATTGCCACGGGGGAGAATTTATATACGAAATATCAGTTTGCGGATCTAATTGCGAGAAAAGGAGCGGATGTGGTGCAGCCGGATAACCGGCGGGCTGGGGGAGTGACGGAATGGATGGAAATTGCGGCGATTGCGGATGGATATGGGTTGGAGTTGGCGAGTCATGGAGGCGGGTCGGCGAATATGAATATGCTGCTGGCGATGCCGAACGCGATTTACATGGAGACGGGGGGAGCGCAGAAGATGGTGGACGGGGAGGTGCTGGCTCCGGAAGCGCCAGGGATGAGCACGGAGGTGGCGCGTGGGGAGATTGAGAAGTACCGGGTGAGGTAGGGGGACGGGAAAAGAGGTTCGCCGGTTAGTGTCGCGCATCGGCGTCAGAATCATCAACGACGACTACGCGTAAATCAGCGACTTCTAATTCTCCGCAAATTCCGGTGCAGTAATCGATCTTGATCTTGAACCTGTTTTCTACCGCGGTAATTTCCAGCCCACCGATGACATTCTGCTCGTGGTAACCCAGGAGATCCAAACCCAGAACACTTGAGAATTCGAATCGAATTGAACTCTCGGGGATTGGCTTCCAATCGCACTCCTCATCGATGCAGTCGTTGGTAATTGTGAGCCAAGACTTACCGCGCCGGATAAGCATGACCTCCACAACCTCGTAGTCGGCGAAATTGGGCCATTCGCCGTTTGCGGTCAGGAGCGCGGTTGCGCCAGGTATCGATTGGATAAGCTCAGGATCCATTTTGTAGCCTCTCTCGCCGGATAGAGGACGCCGGCGTCGCGGAGAACTTGTGGGCGAATCCAGGGCCGGAGGCCGGACTTCGCAACGAGATCGGCCTTTGAGGAACTCCCCCGCACAACGCGCCGGGTCTACCCGCGGCACACGAGGTCCTGAACATGCTGGGGGCCGCCCCGGCCTGTGCGGGCTTTTTAGGAACTCGCCCGCACAACGCGCCGGGTCTAGCCGCGGCATACGAGTTCCTGAACATGCTGGGGGCCGCCCCGGCCTGTGCGGGCTTTTTAGGAACTCGCCCGCACAACGCGCCGGGTCTACCCGCGGTACACGAGTTCCTGAACATGCTGGGGGCCGCCCCGGCCTGTGCGGGCTTTGCGGCCTGCGCATCGGACCAAGCCGATGCGCGTGCCGCGGGCGGCGGAGCCGAAGAGCGCGAGTTCCTTGACGCCGTAGCGGCGGCAGAGTCCGGCGAGCGTCTGGCCGTTGAACAGGACTTCCGGAGGCATGGCGGGCTACCAGGCGACGCGCAGGGCCATCTGGAGGATTCGCGGGTCGAAGGCGGCGGTGGTGCGCATGAAGTTGCCGGAGGAACGGTTGGTGTCGGGGCCCTGGAGATTAACGCGGTTCAAGGCGTTGAAGACCTCGAAGCGGAATTCGGTCTTAACGCGTTCGGTGATGGGGAACGCTTTGTGGAGACCGAAATCGGTGGTGGCGAGGCCGGGACCACGGAAGGTGTTGCGGCCAAGGGCGCCGTAGGTGCCAACGGTGTTGAGCGCGAAGGCGGCGGGGTTGAGCCACTGGAAGATACGCTCGCCGCGAGTGCGGCTGCCGGAGAGCAGCGGGTTGCCGATGAGGTCGGCGCGCTGGCCGCCGGTGCCGGTGCGGGCATTGTCGACGCCACTCGCGACGGTGAAGGGGAATCCGCTCTGGAGGTTGACGATGCTGGTCAGATTCCAGCCACCAAGCAGCACGTTGGCCGCTTTGTTCTCAAATTTGATGGGCAATTGCCAGAGACCGGAGAAGGTGAATACCTGGGCGTGATCGAAGTCCGACAATCCGCGGTCGAAGCGCTGGTTGAAGGGGTTGGTGCGGGTCTGGCCGGTAGACTTGTTGGCGGAACCGTCGTCAAGCGACTTCGACCACATGTAGTTGGCGAGAACGGAGAAGCCCTTGCTGAAACGCTTTTCGGCGGTTAGCTGGAGGGAGTGGAAGAAGGAATTGCCGACGGGTTCGAGGAGGGTGACGTTGGCGAAATCGGGAGCGAGGGGGCGGCGCTGGTTGGTGGTGGCGGTGGTGGCTCCGACGGCGTAGGTGGCGGCGTTGGCTTCGCGGAGAGCGATGAGACGGGAGCCGCGCGAACCGGCGTAGGCGGCGCGGGTGACGAAGCCTCCGGCGACCTGGCGTTCGACGGTGAGGTTCCAGGATTGGAGGCGGGCATTGGTCATGTGCTCCTCATAGACAAAGGCCGTATGGGGGAGGACGAAGCGGACATCGCGGGGCGGATCCTGGGAGGCGGGGAAGGGGTTGGTGGCGCCGGCGTAGGGATCGGTGAAGTTGTTGGCGTTGTTGCCGAATAAGGTGAGGACGGTGCCGAAGGGTCCTTGATTGGCGGCGCTGTTGGTGGAGATGGTGTTAGAGCGGTCGTAGAAGACGCCGTAGCCGCCGCGGACACTGGTACGGCCGTTGCCGTTGACGTCCCAGGCAAAGCCGAGGCGGGGGCCGAAGTTACCCCAGGCGGTGTTATAGCCGCCGTCGGGGAGACCGGGATCGCCGGGATAGAGGACGCCGCGGGGGGCGTTGACGTAGCGGGTGGATTGGGCTCCGGGACGCCAGGAGGAGAGACGGCCGAGGGTATCGGTGTAGGGGAAGAACGGGTCCCAGCGCATGCCGAGGTCGAGCGTGAGGCGGCGGTTGACCTTGAAGGAATCCTGGACGAAGAAGGCGAGGATATCGAAGCGGGTGGTTTTGTATTCGCCGATTCCTTGCACCAATTGGGAGAACTTGCCGACGTAGTAATCGGCGAGAGCGTCGGAGGTGAAGGGGGCGGAGCCGTTCCACTGGAACTGGCCGTTGGCCCGGAAGTTGTTGACGATGTCGCCCTTGCCGTAGCCGTATTCGCCACCGAAGCTGAGGTTGTGGCGGCCCTTGGTCCAGCGGAGGGTATCGCTGATCTGGTATTCGTCGCGGAAGAAGTTGTTGGTATCGCCGGTGTTGATCTGGAAGTAGCCGTTGATGGTCATGTGATACTGCGGCTTGTCGTCGTTGAACATTTTGACGCCGAGGGCGGAGAGGGATTTTTCGGGTCCGACCTGGACGACGGGTCCGTCGGTGTAGTTTTTGCTGAAGAGGACGGTGTTGAGCAGGGTGGGGGAGACGGTCCAGGTGTCGGTGACGGTGGTGCTCCAGTTGTTCCACTTGCGGCCGCCGACGGTGGCGAGGTAGTTACGAGGATCGAGGAAGCTCGGCTGGAGAGCCCAGGATTTCCAATAGCGGCCGCTCAAGCGGTGGCGGGAGCCGATCTGCTGATCGCCGCGGACGAGGATCTGGTCGTCGTCGAAGCTGGTGGGGACCTGAAAGCTGACGGTGTTGCCGGAATCGGGGAGGGGCAGGTAGTTATCGGCGATGGTACGGGCGATGGGATTGAATTGGGATTGGGGGATGAGGTTGCCGGCGTAAGGGGCGTTGGCGAAGGGATCGCGGAGGGCGCGGGTAAGGGCGGAGAAATCGCCGCGTTTCTGGGCGGCGGTGGGGACGATGCGGCTGGCGGCGGCGGGCGCCTGGCGGAGGGTGGTTTTCTGGTAGGAGAAGAAGAAGAAGGTCTTGTCGCGCCCGTTGTAGAGTTTGGGGAGGAGTACAGGGCCGCCGAGGGTGAATCCGTACTGATTGCGCTTGAGGCCGTCGTCGCGGCGGACTCCGTTGACGATGGGGTTGAAGAAGTTGGCGGCGTTGAGGGCTTTGTTGCGGATGTATTCGAAGGCGGCGCCGTGGAATTCGTTGGTGCCGGAGCGGGTGACGGCGTTGACGACGCCTCCGGAGTTGCGGCCGAATTCGGCGCTGAAGTTGTTGGTTTGGACGCTGAATTCCTGGAGGGCGTCGGGGTTGGGCATGGGGTTGGGGGCGTTGGAATAGTGGTCGTTGTTCTGGGCGCCGTCGAGGACGTAGTTGGTTTGGTTGGCGCGGCCTCCGTTGACGGAAACGGGGGTGATGCCGGGGTAAGTGGTGCCGGAGGTGACGTCGGCGCGGAAGTCGGCCTGGACGCCGGCGACGAGGCGCATGAGCTGAGTGGGATTGCGGCCGTTGAGGGGGAGTTCTTCGATGCGTTTTTTGTCGACGACGGTTTTGAGGGTGGCGGTGGTAGTATCGACGGTGACGACGTTGGCTTCGACGGTGACGGTTTCGGCGGTCTCGCCGATGGCGAGGGTGACGTCGATGCGGGCGATTTCGTTGACCTGGAGGCGGATGTCGCGGTGCTCGGTCTTTTTGAAGCCGCGGGCCTGGACGGAGACGTTGTAGGCGCCGACGGGGATGGCGCGGAAGATATAGACGCCGTTGGCGTCGGTGACTCCGCGGAAGACGGCGTTGGTGCCGGTGTTGGTGGCGGCGACTTCAGCGGCGGGGATGAGGGCGCCGGTGGGGTCGAGAACGGAGCCGGTGATGGTGCCGGTGACATCGGCATGGAGGAAGGCTGCGAAGCTCAGCAGCAGGGTGGAACAGAGCGAGGCGAGACGGTGCATCGTGGGACCTCCTGAAGGGGTTGGCGGCATAGGCCGCAGGTATTGATGGTGATTGTATGCTGTTTGGGGATTGCCGTCAATTGGTGGGTATCGATTCCATAAGACGAACAGCCTGCCCTTTGGAGGCAGGCTGTTGGCGAAGAACAGAAATCGATTCGAGGTCAGGACCGTTTGCGGCGTGCGTAGACGGCGACACCGGCTAAGGCAAAGGCTGTGAGGGCGAAGCTGGCAGGTTCGGGGGCGGAACCGACGCCACCGCCGACGAAGCCGGTAGGAAGGCCGGATGACAAGCTTCCGGTACCGAGAATGTTCTGGAAGAAGACGGCGTTGGTTCCAAGAGTCTGGAACCCGGTAGCGAGGTTGGAATCGAGACGCGTGCCGAAGACGTAGACGCGGCCGAGGTTGAAGCGATCCATGCGGATAGCGTCGGAGATGGAGGGGGAGCCGTCCTGGGAAAGCAATTGCCCTCCGGAAAGGATGTAGGTGCGAGCCCAGTTCAGAGAGGCACCGTTCAAGTTTGCGACGGGACCGGCAACGGAAGAATCGGTAGAGCTCAACGTGCCCCAAGGCAGGGTGCTGCCGGAGAGACCGGATTCATTGCCGGTCACGCTCATGGCGGATCCGCTCAGGCCGACGCCTAACGCGCCGAGGATTTGATTCGCGGAAGTGCGCCCCCCCTGGTCCGGGTTGGAGAACAGCAGGAGGGTGCCGCCGCCGCGAACGTAATCGACGACGAGGGAGACCTGTTGGGCGGCCATGGCCAGAGCGCTGCTTTCGATGATGAAGTGGGTGTTGTTGGCGATATTTTGGGCGGTCAATGCCTGTGGGGATTCGACGGTATGAACGCCACCGACGGTGGCTGCCGCGTAGATAGTACTAAAGTTGCCGGAAGTTGCCCAGACGCCTGTGTTACCTGACAGTTGACCTACCGTCGCACCTTGGACCGACCCAGCAAGCTGTAACAGAAAAACGGATAGCAGGATCTTAGTCCTTGCTTCCGTTTGCCAGCTTTTGAACATCGACTTTCCTCCGAGTACGTGTTCTGATTTCCGCGTGTTGGCGTCTATAGTCATAGAACGCCCCGCAGAATAACGTCAAGGTCAGTATAGCACGAAATTCCCACTCCGCAAGGGAAACCTTGGTACCAAAGCCCCACTACCAGGCCCACCTTTCGCCAGATCTTCCCAGTACTAAATCGATGTATTGAGAATCGATGCGTGTCGAGACACGGATCCCTGGCGGGGTGCGGTGGAGGTGAGAGGGGAGCGGCGATCAGGGCGCTTCGGCGAGCAGGGCTCCCCAGTTGAAACCGGCTCCAAAAGCTGCAAAACAGATGAGTTCTCCGCTGCGGAGGCGGGCATCGGCGGCCCATTCCGAGGCGGCGATCAGCATGGAGGCGGAGGAGGTGTTGCCGTAGCGGCGGATGTTGGAGAAGAAGAGGGAGCGGTCGACTCCGAGGGTGTCGGCTACTTTATCGATTAAATTTTGATTGGCCTGATGCATGAGGAAGGTGCCGACGTCGCCCGCCTTGAGGTTCAACCTGGCGAGCAGGTCGCTGATGACACGGGGGAGCTTGCGGGTGGCCTGGAGGATGACGCTACGGCCGTTCATGCTGATGCCTGAGCCGAACTCGAGCTTGAGGTCGTCGGCGAAGGAGCCGTCAGAGCCGAGGAGCGAACCGCGGATACGGGCGATACCCTGGTCGGGGTGGATGAGGCAGGCGCCTGCGCCGTCGCCGAACAGGACGGAGACGGCGGAGTCCTGTGGGGCGCGCATGGCGATGCGGGACATGATTTCGGCGGCGACGACGAGGATGGGACCGCGCGTAGGGGCCAGATCGGCGGCGAGCGACATGCCGAAGAGAGCGCCGGCGCTAGCCAACGGGATGTCGATGGCGGGGGTGGCGGTCAACTCCAGGCGTTGTGCCAACTGAACGGCGGGGCCGGGAAACTGGCGGTGGCCGGAGGAGCAGGAGAGGAGAATCATGCCCAGTTCCCTGGCGGCCAAGCCGGCTCTGTTGAGGCAATCGCGGGCGGCTTCGGCGGCGAGGTCGACGACGGAAGTTTCTTCGCCGGCCCAGCGGCGTTCCTGAATGCCGGAGACATTGAGGATCCATTCCGGCGTCCGGCCGACGAGTGGGGAAAGCTCCTCATTGGTTACGGCGCGGGAGGGAACGGCCGCGCCAAAGCTATGCAAGAGTGTCACGCCTGCTTCAAACTCTCCAAATAGGATTCGATGCGCTCGATCGAATCGAACTTGCGCGGATGGAGGTCCGCGTCGGGGATCTTGACGCCGAAGGCTTCCTCGATGCCGCTGACCATGTCGGGCAAGGCAAAGGAATCGAGGAGTCCGGAATCGAACAACGACTCGTCCGCCTGAAGGCTCACGTTTTTCTTAGAGACCTTGCGAATAATATCAATGAGTGTCGCGCGTCTGTCCATGCAGTTGTTTTCCGATGAGTTGCTCGCGCAGCCTGGCAAACGTGGCGTAATGCTCCATCAAATCCTGGAATACCCCGCCGCCGAGCAGCCGGTATCCAGGCGATGTGAAATGCACGAAGTCGCGTTGCGCCAAGCCCGCGTCAACCCATTGTCGCATGGAACCCTTGCCGCCCATTTTTCCGCGCATGTCCCAGAAGGCGCAACCGGTGCCGAGGGCCGCGTCGCGTTGGGCCTCGACGATGCGGTCGACGTTGTCGTAGACCACCCAGCCGCGGTTGCGGAGGCGCAAATAGCGGTCCGGCGGGCCGATGACGAGGATAGAGGCGGTGGGCGCCATCTGGCGGAAGCGGTGAATCAGAGAGGCGAACATCTCGCGGTATTTTTCGCGGGTCCAGTCGCTGTTGCCGGCCTCGTTGGTGCCGTAGGCCAGCACGATGAGGGCCGGGTCGCGGCGGCGGAGGTGGCTCGCCAGCAGGTTCGCTTCCCAGTTGAAGACGATGGAAGCCTGGGCCCCGTTGATGCCTAGGGTTTCGTAGGTGATGCCGCGGGCATGCTCGGCGACCCAGCCGAAGAGACGGACGGGAGCGTGCTGGACGGTTTCCAGGGTGAAGCGGTGGGCGCCTGGGGTGGGGGTGTAGCGATAGAAGCCGGGGGAGAGGTCGCCGTTGGTTTCGATGCGTTCGACCAATGTGCCGTTGTCGCGAAACTCGATGGCGCCGCCGCCGGGCTGCTGGAGGTAGAACAGTTCGAGGGTTTCGCAGGCGACTTCAAGGGCGATAGATTCGCGGGGGCGGCTGGCGGTGATGCTCACGCCACCGAGGCCGTAGAGGCCATCGCCGCTGCGTCCGGCAAGCCCGTCGGAGTACCACCCTTTGCTGCCGGCGGCGCGGAGATCGAGTCTACGGAAGCTGTTCCAGGGGCGTCCGGCGTAGGTGAAGCCGCTGCCTCCGTCTCCGAAACGGTTCTGGAAGAGGGCGCGCAGGAAGCCCGTCCAGTCGTCGGCGGCGGTATGGGAGTCGCCGTAATGGAGAATATGGAGACCGCCTTCGCCCTGGCCTTTCTCATGGCGGTAGAGCTGCTCAAAAAAAGGGACGAGCGCGGCTACGTTCTCCACCGGAACAGAGCGCATGCGGTCGAGCCATTCGCCGGCGTCGAAGCGGACGGGCGGAGCCGATTCGCGCTGTGGAGCAGTCTTGCGCGGGGTTGTCTTCCTGGCCGGTGTTTTCTTTGCCGGCTTCTTGCGGGAACTCGATTGGGCGCCGACGGCGAAGGGCAAGGCGACGGCGAGCACGGCGAGAGCAGCCCAGCGGACGGAGGCGGTCATTTGCCGGCCACCATGCTTTTCTGCTGAATAAGGCGGAGCTTGTATTGGTTGTAGCCGTGGAGCAAAGCCTGATAGAGGAGACCGCCGACGATTTTGGCGCCGCCGGGCATGGGATGGATGAAATCGGCGCCGACCAGGCGGGGTTCGGCGGCATACCAGCGGCCCATGGTTCCGAGTCCTCCCATGGCCTCGAAGGTATTGAAGAAGGCGCTGCCGGTGTCGGCGGCGACGCGGCGTTGAATGGCGACCAGTCGCGGGATGGCGGGCACGGTGCCGATTTCGCCGGTGGCCATGCGCTGACCGCGGTCCATGGGGCTCATCACCAGGATGCTGGCGCCGGGGAGGGCGGAACGGAGGCGGCGGACAATTTCGCGCAACTCTTTTTCCGACGCGTAATCGACGAACTGGGGGTACACGCTTTCATTGGTGCCGTAGTTGACGATGACGAGGTGGGGTTTGTAGTGCTGCAACTGCTCGCGCCAGTGGGCTTCGTTGAAGAATTTGGCCAGCACGGAGACGTAGGCGCCGTTGACTCCCAGGCTGTGATACACGACGCCAGGGGAGTCCTTGGAGAACATCATCCCGAACAGGCGGACCGGGCCGGATAGGGCCTGCACGGAGACTTGGCGGGCTTCGGGCGGGAGCGGGAAGGAAGCGAAGCCGGATTGCAGTTTGGGCCCGCCGGTGTTGACCACGCCGAGATCCCGATCGGCGGCGAAGACGCGAAGCTGTCCGCCGCCAGGTTGTTGGAGGAAGGCGACTTCGATGCGCGTGTGGGGGCCGCCGAGCTTGACCCGGGCCGTGGCCCCGGGGCCGCCGCGGAAGCTGACGCCGCCCAGTCCGAAGAGGCCATCCTTTATGGAAGACTGATTGACGGGATCGACGATCCAGCCGGAGCCCTCGACATCGGCGCCGCGGTGGGCGTACCAGGCCCAGGGCTTGGCGATGAGGCAGAAGCCGTGCCCGGCGTCGCCGAATTGTTTCTGAAGCAGGGCTCGCGCATCGCTGGTGATAAGATCGGCGGTGGTGGGGGAATCGCCGTAGTGGAGGATGCGCACTTCGGCGCCCTGGCCTCTGCCTTCGGCCTTGTGCAGCGCCTGATAAAAATGGTCCAGGTCGTGTTCGTTGTCGTCGAGCGGGTAGCGGGCCTGGCGCGAAGGATCTGTTTCAGGGCGGAGGCGCTGCTGCTCTTCGAGTTCGGGGGCGGCGGAGCGGTTACGGTCGACGAAATCCAAGACGCGCGGCAGATTCGCCCAATCCATCACTTTGTAGTCGTGGAGCGCGGGCACGACATCGGTGAGCAGCATGATGCCGCCGAAGGCCAGGATGGTGAGGGTGGGGTAACGGGGCAGCATCGAGATGTCAGAACCGCGTATAGATGAAGGGCGCGGCCCCCGTTGCATTGACGTAATGAATGGCGAGGAGCAGGAGCGCCATGGCGGCGGCCTGCACATAAAAAGGAGCGCGGACGAAGAGGCGGTCAGTGGTTTGGAACCAGGCGTCGGGTATGTAGTGGGCGAGGGCGGCGATCGCCATGACGATGGCGACGGGGGCGGAGATGTTGCCGGCGGAGAATGTGAACGAAGCGATGCGGTTGACGATTTGCCAGGCCGTATCGAGGCTGGCGGCGCGGAAGAAGATCCAGGCGAAGGCGACGAAGTGGACGGTGGCGAAGGTGCGCCACAGGCGAGCCCACCAGGCCGGGTTGCTTTGTGTGCCGCGCCAGTTCTGCCAGGCTCGGGTGAGGGCCAGGGCCGCGCCGTGCAGCAGGCCCCAGACGACGAACGTCCAACTGGGTCCATGCCACAATCCGCCGATGGCCATGGTGAGAACCAGGTTGGTGTAGGTGAAGATCTTCCATTTGGAGCGCAGGCCGGGGAGTGAAAAATAGAGGTAATCGCGCAGCCAGTTGGACAAGCTGATGTGCCACCGCCGCCAGAAATCGGCGATGTTTTCGGCGGCGTAGGGCATTTTGAAATTGGGTGGCAGCTTGATGCCGAGCATGAGGGCGGAGCCGAGGGCGATGTCGGTGTAACCGGAGAAATCGTAGTAGAGCTGGAGGGCGTAGCCGTAGACTCCGATCAAGACCTCGAAGCCGCTGTAGAGGTTGGGGAAATCGAAGATGCGGTTGACCAGGTTGGCGCCGAGGTAATCGGCGATGAGCATCTTTTTCATCAGGCCCAGGGCGATGAGGAAGACGGCGCGGCCTCCGTCCTCGATGGAGAGCGACTTGTCTTTCTTCTCAAATTGGGTAAGGAGCGAGGAGACGCGGGTGATGGGGCCGGCGAGGGTGGTGGGGAAGAAGCTGACGGCGGCGAGGTAGGCGAGGTAGCTGTGAGTGGCCTTGGCGTCTTTGCGGTACAGATCGAGCGTGTAGGTGAGCGACTGGAAGCAGTAGAAGGACAGGCCGATGGGGAAGCTCCAATGCCATTCGGGTTTGGCGCCGCCGGTGACGGCGGACCAGTTCTCGAGCACGAAGGGGGTGTACTTCAGCGTGGCGAGCAAACCGGCGTTCCAGAGGACACTGAGGCCGGCGAGCGAGCGGCGCAGGGCGGCGTGTTGGAAGCGTGCGAGCCCGAGCCCGATGAGGAAGTCGACGGTGGAGGCGGCGGGGATGAGGAAGAGATAGAAAAGATCCCACTTGGCGTAGAAGAAGTAGTTGGCGAAGAGGATGGCGGCAAGAGCGAGCGCACGGATGCGCGCCACCGGCCAATAGAGGAAGAAGATGGCGACGAGGAAAACAAAATAGGAAGACGAGGACAGCAGCATGAAGATGTGGCGCTGAGGTTAGATTATAGCGTTTCAAGGCGCGGGTTCGGATGGGAACGCGGGAGGGCGTCGCGATGGCGGCGCATGCCCGCTATAATGTCGGGCAAATGTCCACGCTTTTCTTGCTTTTCTTCGTAACGGCGATTCTTCCTGCCGGAACTACGAGTGGAATACTGAGGGTGCCGCTGCTGTTTGAGGAAAACCGCGGCCAGGCGGGGGATGCCGCGTTTGTGGTCCCGCACCGGGGCACTAACGTGCTGTTCGGCGATGCGGTGACCTATCGCATCGGACGCGGCGGATACCGGGTGGAGTTCGCCGGCGCGGGCAAGGTGCGGCCGGTGGGGGAACTGCGGCATGCGGCGCGCGTCAATTATTACCTTGGGGCGATGCGCCAGGAAGGCGTGCCGGTTTTTGAGGCGATCCGCTACCGCGGATTATATGCCGGGGTGGATCTGGTGTATCACGGCAACACGGGCGAGTTGGAGTACGATTTTCAAGTGGCGCCGGGGGCCGATCCGCGGAGCATCGCGCTGCGCTTTGCAGGAGTGGAGCGGATGGAGTTGTCGGCGCAAGGCAACCTGATGGTGACGGCAGGGGGAGAGACCTCGGTGCACGTGCGGCCGGTGGCGTACCAGGACATTGGGGGGAAGCGCCGGTATATTCCGGCGTATTTCCGCAAGCAGGGCGATACGGTGCGTTTTGCGGTGGCGGGGTATGACCGGCGGTACCGGCTGACGATCGATCCGGTGCTGAAGTTTGCCGCGAGGCTCCAGGCTGTCGTGACGGGCCTGGCAGCCGACAGCGCGGGCAATACGTTTCTTTCCGCCGGTTTCACGCTGCTGAACAACGAAACCGATTTCCAACTGGTGAAACTGGACAGCACGGGCAAGCTGGTTTATAAGACGGTACTGGGGGGCTTCGGGACGGATACTCTTGCCGGGATCGCTGCCGACGGGCAAGGCAACCTGTTTGCCTCGGGCTATTCGACATCGTCCAATTATCCGGTGAACGGGGCGCAGTGTTCGGGTTTGACCAGCGATGCGTTCGTGAGTAAGCTGGGGCCAACCGGCACGCTGCTGGCGTCGCGCTGTTATGGGGGCACACTGACGGAGACGGTGCGCGGCATGGCACTGGATAACGCAGGGGCGCCGTACATTGCCGGGGTGACGGAATCGGCCGACCTGCCGACAACCTCGCCAGTGTTGCAAGGGCAGAAGCGGCGTCCGAACGCATCGCAGGCGTTCGTGGCCAAGTTCGATCCGGTGAGCCTGGCGCTGGGCTACGGAACCTACTTCGGCAATTATGCGGATGTCACGCTGGATTCGATGGCGGTGGATCCTGGGGGCGCGGTGTATCTTGGGGGACGGGCCTCGCAGCAAGGATTTCTGCTGACGCCGGGCGCCTATCAGACGACGTCACAGGTCTCGTCAACGGAGCAAGCGCCGTTCCTGGCGAAGCTGAATGCGGCCGGCAACGCACTTGTCTATTCGACCTGGTTGCCCGTGAGCACTTCGTTTTCCTACACCGTGCGTTTGGGGGCGGATGAATCGGGGCAAGCGTATGCGTTCACGCCGCCGCCATCGAGTTTCGGTTTTTCTAGTCCCAGCTACACGCGTTTCCTGCGGTTCAGCGCGCAGGGGGCTGTGAACCAGGACAAGAACATTCTGTTTGTCGCCAACGCGACGGCGCTGGACGTAGACCGCCAGGGGAACATACTTCTGTCGGGGTTCGATACGTCCGTGGCGACGCTATCGACGGATGCGTTATTCGCGCGTCCGGGGCAGGCGTTGGTGGTAAAACTGGACAGCGCAGGCAACCTGCTGCACGCGAGCGCTCTGCCCGGCTCGTCGGGCGCGCTGCGGTTTGCAGGTAACGACATGATCGTTGCCGTGCAGCCACTGTGCTGCGAGTCCGAGTTTCCCACGACCGCCGGGGCCTAT
>JAEUQG010000047.1 GCA_016789755.1 Bryobacterales bacterium | reverse complement strand
CCGGATCCGCTGCATGCCCGTGTTCAAATGAAACTCGGAGCATTCTTCGTCAGTCGCGAACAAACCCACCGCACCTTCGCCTATTCCGGATTGCGGCTCAAACCGAGAGAAGGCCGTGTCATCATTCCAGACGTAGCTGTGTTTGTTCCCAATCTCATCGGCAACGTGGCCCCCGTAGGTCTTGCGCCCTTCATCGCCGTCGAGATCCTATCTCCCGACGACCGCATGTCCGAAGTCCGCAACAAACTCGAAGAGTACGCAGATTGGGGAGTCTCCCATATATGGCTCATCGAGCCTCACTCGAAACGCCTATATCTGCGTAAAGACGGCCTTCACGAAGTTCTCAGCTACTCCATCCCCGAACTCGACCTCCACCTCACCCCCGCCGACCTCTTCGACTAAATGGAACCCGGCGCCCCGCCCACCCCCGAAGAACTCACCGCCGCCCTCGGCCCCGCCAAATCCCACTGGGACGCCATCGTCTCCGAGTTCTCCACCACCCAGGAATGGAAGCGCTATTCCCTCAAAGTCCCCTGGTCGCTCCGCCTGCTCCAAGGGAAACGCACCATCGTCTGGCTAACCCCGCACGAAGCCTCGTTCCAGGCCGGCATCATCCTCGGCGACAAAGCCATCGAAGCCGCCAAAGCCAAGGGACTCCCCCCAAAGCTACAAACCCTCATCGAAGCCTCCCCCCGCTACCCCGAAGGCACCGGCATCCGCATCGAAGTCCGCACCGCTCGCGACCTCGCCACCGTCCGCAAACTCGCCGCCATCAAACTCGCCCGCTAACCGTGCCGTACCATAACAACATACCTGGCGAGGAAGAATACCTCCGCACCTGCTAGCGCAATCCCCCACGTCTGCTGAACAGCCCCCACCTCTTCCGTCAAAATTAACAGGAACCATCCGCCCCAATCCCCGTATAACCACGGTATGAGCAATCTCCTGCCGGACCTGCGCTTCGCCCTCCGCGCCATCCGTCGCAACCCCCTCTTCGCAGCCGTCGCCATCCTCTCCCTCGCCCTCGGCATCGGAGCCAACACCGCCATCTTCACCATCATGGATCAGCTCATGCTCCGCCAACTCCCCGTGCGCAATCCCGATCAGCTCGTCATGCTCTTCCAGCGCGGCGCGCACAACGGCAGCAACATGGGCGACCGCATGCATTCCTACCCCATCTACCAGGATTTCCAGCAAAAAGCCGAGCCCTTCTCCGAGGTCCTCTGCCGCCGCCTCGGCTCCACCTCCATCAGCGTCGACAACACCACCGAACGCGTCGATGCCGAAATGGTCTCCGGCAACTACTTCTCCATGCTCGGCGTCAAACCCGCCGCCGGCCGCGTCTTCTCCTCCAAAGAAGATGACCGCACGTTCATGGGCCACCCCGTCGTCGTCCTCAGCTACGATTACTGGACCACCCGCTTCGGCCGCGACCCCAAAGCCATCGGCAAGAAAATCCTCGTCAACAATTACCCCATGACCATCGTCGGCGTCTCGGCCCAAGGCTTCGCCGGCCTCGATCCCGCACGTTCCCCACACATCCGAGTCCCCGTCCTCATGGTGAAAGCCCTCGCCCCCGAATGGACATGGCTCAATCCCGGCGAACGCCGCACGCGCTGGGTCCAGGTCTTCGCGCGCCTCAAACCCGGCTACACCGTCCAATCCGCGGCCGCTCCCATGCAGGGCCTCTTCACCCAAATCCGCCGTTACGAAATGACGCTGCCCGCCGCCTCCCACTGGTCCAACTACCAGCGCGACCGCTTCCTCCAAGGCACGCTCCACGTGGACAAAGCCATGACCGGATACTCGCGTCTCCGCAACAGCTTCTCCACCGCCTTGATCGTGCTCATGTGCATGGTCGGCCTCGTCCTCTTGATCGCTTGCGCCAACGTAGCCAATCTCCTCATCGCCCGCGCCTTCGCCCGCCAGAAGGAAATCGCCGTCCGCCTCTCCATCGGCGCTTCGCGCGCGCAACTCGTCCGCCAACTGCTGGTCGAAAGCCTCGTCCTCTCCATCGGCGGCGGCATCGCCGGCATCGCCCTCGCCGTCGCCATGACCCGCGGACTCCTCGCCATCGTCCCCTCCGAAGGCAGCCCCCTCCTCATCGATCCTCATCCCGATCTCCGCATCCTCGCCTTCACTCTGCTGCTCACCCTGCTCACCGGACTCATCTTCGGATTGCTCCCCGCCTTACGCGCCAGCCGCCCCGATCCCTGGACCACCCTCAAAGATGCCGTCGGCTCCATCGCCGGACAAGGCGGCTCGCTCTTCCTGCGCAAGGGACTCGTCGCCGCCCAAGTGGCGCTCAGCTTCCTGCTGCTATTCGGCGCCGGCCTGTTCGTACGCAGCCTGCAAAATCTCAAATCCACCGACACCGGCTTCGACGCAATCGACAACCTCATCACCTTCCAACTCTCCCCCGCCCTCAACGGCTACGACGGCCCGCGCACCGTCCAACTCTACACCCAGTTGCTCGAGAATCTCCGTGCCGTCCCCGGAGTCAAATCCGCCGGACACGCCTCCGTCGCGCTCTTGAGCGGCGATGAATGGGACAGCACCACTCAGGTCGAGGGCCATCAGGCCAAGGACGGCGAAGACATGCAGGCGTTCATGAACGCCGTCTCCCACGGCTATTTCCAAACCATGGGCATCAAGGTCATCGACGGGCGCGACTTCGACCTGCGCGATTACAAACCCAACGCCAAGCTCGCCATCGTCAACCGCAAATTCGCTGCGCATTTCTTCAAGGACAAAAGCGCCGTCGGCCGTCACCTCGGCGGTGGTCGCCCCGGCTCCAAACTCGAAACCGAAATCATCGGAGTCGTCGAAGACTCGCTCTACGAAGGCCCCCGCGAGGGTGTCCGCCGCCAGGTCTTCTGGCCTGCCTACGGCCCGAACTCCGCTGCCTTCTACGTCCGTTCCTCGTTGAGCTCCCAGCAAATGTACACCGCCCTCCGCAACGAAGTGCGCAAGCTCGATCCCTCAATGCCCGTCTATTCGATGAAAACCCTCTCCGATCAACTCGACCAGACGTTGCTCTCCGAACGCCTCATCGCCATGCTTTCGGCTGGCTTCGGCGCCCTCGCCACCATGCTCGCCGCCATTGGCCTCTACGGTGTGATGGCCTTCGTCGTCACCCGCCGCACCAAGGAAATGGGCCTCCGCATGGCCCTCGGCGCACCGCGCGCTGCAGTCCTCTGGCTCGTCATGAAGGAGGTGCTCGTCCTCCTCGCCATCGGACTCATCATCGGCGTACCGGCAGCCTTCGCACTTTCGCAGTACGTCTCTTCCCAACTCTTCGGCATTGAACCGCGCGACCCGATGCTAGCCGGAACCACCGTGGTTCTGCTCGCCCTCATCTCGGCCGCCGCGGGACTCATCCCCGCCCATCGCGCCAGCCGCATCGACCCGATTCTGGCTCTCCGCTACGAATAGACTCACGGCCGCCGCGCCAGCCCATGCGGCTCATGGCACCCGGCACACGCCAACTTCCCTACCTCCGCGGTCTCTTTCTTACAAGACGCGGGAAGAGAAGCATGGCACCGCTCACACTGCCGCAACATCGCCGCCGCAGTCCGCGCGCTATGCACCCCGTGGCAAGTTCCGCAACTTGCCGCCCGCGTCTTGCTCTTCGCCATCACCAGCACCCCGTGCTTGCTCGCTTCATACGACTTCCGCTGCCCCGGATGACACGTCCCACACAACCCCGGCTGATGCTCCGGCGCCGCCACCTTGTCCGGAGGCGTGGCCCCCACCGCATTCCGGTGCTGCTCGCTCGCCCCATGACACGTATCGCAAAACACAGACTTGGCAAAATGTTTGTGCGTCTGCAACTCCTCGAACGGATCGGTGTGACATGCCGCGCAAACCTTCGCCGTCTCCTGCCCCTGCAGCGCAAGCCCCAACAGCAGCACCAGCCACATCATCCAATCCGCCTCACCATCTTCGCGTTCAATTCCCCCAGATTCGCCTTCCCGCACAACGCCAGATCCAGCTTCAATTCCGCTCCCAGCAGCCCCAACACGCGCTCCACTCCCGCTTGCCCGAAACACGCCAAACCCCACAGCGGAGCCCGTCCCACCAACACTGCCTTCGCCCCCAACGCCATCGCCTTCACAATGTCGCTCCCGCGCCGGATGCCGCCATCCATCAACACCGGAATCTTCCCGCCCACTGCCTGCACCACCTCCGGCAGCGCGTCGATCGTCGCAATCACGCCGTCCTGCTGCCGTCCCCCATGGTTCGATACGATCACCCCGTGCGCCCCGTGCTTCACCGCGAGTTCCCCATCCTCCGGCGACAGAACACCCTTGATGATCACCGGCAGATTTGTCGCCCCGCGCACCCAGTCGATATAGTCCCAGGTCAGATTCGGAGTGTGCGGCTGCCACATCGCCGCCTTCGCCGGATTGCGCGGCGCGCGCTTCTCATCCTCCGCCAGCACTCCCGTCGACATGTACCCGTAATCGAAACGATTCCGGTTATTGCGGTCGCGATTCGATTGGTACTGATTATCCACCGTCACCGTAATCGCCTTCGCCCCGCGCTCTTCAATGCGCCGCGCATAGCTCTGCGCCGATTCCTTCGTCGGCTGCCCCGTCGTATTGCTCCACCAGTGAATCGACGTGCCGTCTTCAATCGCCCGCTCCGCGCCGCTTCCCGTGCAAAACAACGTCGACGTCTTGGCGCAAGCCCGCGCCACGATCGCCTCCGCATTCGGCAACACCAGATTCTTCCCGCCCGTCGGCGCAACCAGTATCGGAGCCGGCGCCTTCACTCCAAACAACTCGACGGATGTGTCCACCTTGCTCACATCGGTCATCACCCGAGGCACCAGGTACCAATGCTTGTACGCCTCCCGATTGGCCCGCAGCGTCAATTCATCCTCCACCCCGCCCGCAATGAAGTCATAGGCCAGCTTGTGCAGCTTCTGTTTGGCCAGCGCCTCAAACTCATGCACGTTCACCGGCCCCATCAGATCCGCGCTTTGCGCGAACAACGGCGAGGCTGAAACAAAGCTCATCAAGGAGCGAAACGCATCCCGGCGATTCATAGGTGTTTTCCATCATACTGTATAGAATCGCTATGAAGCCCATCATTTCGCTGACCCTGCTTGTCACGCTCGCCTTCGCGCAAAGCCCTGCGGACATGAAGCCCGACGACATCAAGAAAGGCACGGCTTTCTCCGCCAAAGGCCCCGATTTCCTGTTCCAGGTCGAATCCGCCTCCGAACCCAGGTTGATCCTCAATGATGCCCCCGGCCCCCGCATGACCAGGGTGAAAGGCGCACCCAACCAGTGGTCGGCCCAAGCGAAGCTTCCCACCAGCCGCACTCACAACTTCCATTACCTGATCGACGGCAAGCCCTTTGGCGGCCGTACCGATCTGATGGCCTACAGCGAGTATCACTACCTCAAACCCGGCACGCCGCAAGGCAAGCTATCCGCCAAACTCACCCACACCTCGAAGATCTACGATGGCATGGTCGCCGATTACTGGGTCTACGTCCCCGCGCAATACCAACCCGGCACACCTGCCGCCGTCATGTTCTGGACCGACGGCGAAGTCCACATCAATCGCGACGCCGGCTCCCGCGCGCTCAACGTGTGGGACAACCTCACTCACGAGAAGAAAATCCCTGTCGTCATTCAGGTCCTCGTCTCCCCTGGCCTCAAAGACGGCCGCCGTTGGCGTAGCATCCAGTACGATTCCGTCGATGACCGCTTCGCCCGTTACGCCCTCGAAGAAATCCTCGCCGAAGTCGGCAAGTCCTACAACCTTCGCCAAGACGGCTACAGCCGCGCCATCGCCGGCGATTCCTCAGGAGCCATCTGCGCCCTCAACGCCGCCTGGTGGCGCACCGGGGATTTCTCCCGCACCCTGCTCCGCATCGGCAGCTTCACCAGCATTCAATGGAAGCAGCGCGCCTCCGATGGACTCACCGAAAAGGACGGCGGCCACATCTTCCCGTACCTCATCCGCAAATCGCCTAAGAAAAACATCCGCGTATACATGCAGGATGGTTTCGGCGATCTTGAGAACGACCACGGTTCCTGGCCCGCCACCAATCTCGCTTTGGTCAACAGCCTCAAGCTCAAGGGCTACGATTTCAAGATGGTTTGGGGCAACGGCACCCACTCCCGCAACGGCGGCAACGTCGAAATGGCCGAAGAAATGACTTGGCTCTGGCGCGATTACGACCCCGCCAAAACCCATCAGGACTTCACCCAGGACCCGGCGGAAAAGGACAAGCCCTTCTTCCGCATCAAGGCCCTCAACCGCGTGGAATAACACCCAACGCCTAAAAATACAGCTTCACTGCAAACTGGACGAACCGCGGCGTGTACCCCGATCGCCCCGCCGATACATCCAGAAAACCCCAACGGTCGCCCGTGTACGCCTGCCGCAAGCGGTACAGCTTCAACCCTTCCGCCGTCGTAATATCGAACCCGTTGGCGTTCATCGACGCGAATCCCTCCGGCACGGGCACACGGAAAAACGCCGCCGGCAGCGTCTGCGTTCCCGGCACGCGGCTCGCCGTGATCATCGCATTGATCTGCGCCAGCATCGCCGCTCCTGCCGCCGTCGAACGCGCCGGACGCCCCGCCACATTCGTCGCCCACGCATCGTACTCCGCATTGCTCACCAGCGCCTCCGATGGCAGCGCGTAGATCTCCCCGGCATCCTCCAATCTCCCCGTACGGAAAATCGGATGGTTAAACGCATTGATGAAATCTACCCGGAACTGCAATCGCCGCTTCCCTTCCCCACCAACCCCGAACGTCTTCTGCACCGACAGATCCAGAAATTGCTGCATCGGACTGCGCGCCCCATCGAACGTCCGCGGCGCGTTCCCCAAAGTCCCCTTCGCCGGACGCAGAAACGCCGCCGGATTGAAGTACGGCTCGCAAGTCGCACTCACCGGGCACGACCGGCTGTAGCGCGGATTCAATAGCGGCACTCCCGGAGCCAGATCCGGCCGGATCCCGCGCACATTCCCTTCCACCCCAAGCCGGTTGTCGTCCCGCAGCACCGCCACCATCGGCAACCCGCCCTGCAGTCTCCCAATCCCGCTCAGCGCCCATCCCCCTGCCACTGCGTTCTTCCATCCCCGCGCCCCATTCAGAAACGCCTTCCCTCGCCCCACCGGCAAATCCCACAACGCCGACGCACTCATCGCATGCTTGATGTCGAACGTCGACACCGAACGGTCCATCGACCGCGGCGCCCCGAAATTCACGTGCCCCGGCGACCGCACATTCAGATTTACAAACCGCACGTCCCCCGCATCGCTCGCCTCATCGATGCTCTTCGCAAATGTGTAGTTGAACACATACGACAGGCCCCGGTTGTGTGTCCGCCGCGCGCTCGCCACCAGCGCATGCCGGATGCTGTTCGCCGAAGAATTGAACATCTCGTTCAATCCCTCAAACCCCAGATACTTGGTCCCGATATAGCCCTGCGAGAACGTCCGCAGCGCCCCCGTCGCCGTCCGCCGCCCCAGCGGGTCGTTCACATCGGTCAACGGATTGAGCCCCAGCGCCAGGTACGATTCCGTCAACTCAAACGGCACCTGGTTCAGATTCACCGGAGGCAAAAACAGGTGCGTCCCCTTCGCCCCCGAATATGCCACTTCCACCAGCGTCTGATGAGGCGCCTGATAGGCCAGCGTCGCGCTCCAACTCTGCACATACGGCACGCGGGCGTTGCTCGAAATCGCCTGCCCCGCAATGTTCAGCCCGTTCAAGTACACCAGCCCGTCGTCGGGAATCGCCAGAAACGCTTCCGGTGAGATCGCAGACAGCGCCGGACGGTTACAACAAATCCTTGCTGCAATGTTTGTGCCCGGCTGCTCAATCCTCGTATCGAACGTCCCGAACGTCGTCGTCCCGGCCGCAAAATCGGGCGATGGATTGCGCCCCATCCCCGTCAGCGGAGCATGCGACAAACCATATCCCCCCCGAAACACAAAACGCCCCGATTTGTTGAATCCCCCCACCTTCGGCACCCAGGCAAACCCCAACCGCGGCTCAAAATTCGTCTTCTGCACCGGGAAAATGTACCGCGACCGTCCTCCCCGCCCCGAATATCCGAACGGCGCCACCAGCGCCGTCGTGATCACCCGTCCATCCGGCAGCGCGCATTGCGGGCACGGCTGCGGAATGGCGAACTCCCGCGCCAACTCCGGCAGAAACGCTCCCTGCCGGTCGTACTTCTCCGTCCTCGGCAGCGACAGCGAATACCGCATCCCCAGGTTCAGCGTGAAGTTCGGCCGTACCTTCCAATCGTTCTGCACGAATCCGTCCGCCGAACTCCAGTGATAGTAGTAAGGGATGAACACCTCGCGCAGCGTCGCCGCGTTATACACACCCAGCAGAAACTGCCCGAACTCGATGCCTCCCGTACCGTTTGCCTGCCCGTTCTGATTCGACAACGTGCGGTTGCGGTTGAACTCGTACCGCCCGCCCGAGGCCCCGAACATCGGAATCGTCTTCAGCCGCGCGTGCCGCAAATCGAAACCGAACTTCCAGGTCATCGCCCCCTGCACCCACGACAGAGTATTGGCGATGCCGTAGCTGTGCTCGGCGTTTTCATTTTGCTGCGACTGGCTGAACCCGATCGAATAGGGCCCCGTCGTAAACTCCGGCAATCCCCCGTTCGTAAGCGTCGGCAGCCCCAGTTCCCGCGACAGATTCCGCCCGCTGTTCACATCGAACGCCGGCGGAAAATTCCGCGTAAACCGCCCGAACGTGTAGTTCAACCGCAGTTCATGGAACATCCGCGCCGAAAACGTGTGGGTGTCCGTGATCAGCACCTGCCGCGACCAACTGTAATCCGTCCCCCCCGTGTTCACCTCGTCCCGCCCCACCTGAAAATCGCCCCGCCCGCGATCCCCGCGAATCGGCACCTGCGTGTAGCGGCCTGTCAACCTGTTCCCTCCGCTCAACTGATGATCCAGCCTCGTCGTCAGCCTCCGCTCCAGATTGCGGATGAAATTCGATCCCACATAGTTCCGCACGTTCCCGTCCGCCAGAAAATACTCCCCGCCCGCCGGAATATACGGCAGCAGCTTCTGGCTCACACTATCGAGCATCGTAGACGGAATTCGATTTCCCGGAAACGGCAGATACGTCTCCCCCGCCGCCAGCGCCGGCCGCTCGAATCGCCCTCCTGCCAGTACGTTGAACTGGTTGTAGAGCGTCGCATCCTGCACCTGGTTCTGCACCCCGAACCGCGCCGCCACGTCCGCCGGCACGTATCCCCCGTTCACCCGCACAAACCCGCTGAAGTCCCCCCGCAACAACCCCTCGGTCGGCATCAGCCACGTGAATTGCACTACGTCGTACTAATAACGAGGCTCCACTGCCACAAAGAAGAAACTCAGGTTCTTACCGTCGTACA
>JAEUQG010000026.1 GCA_016789755.1 Bryobacterales bacterium | reverse complement strand
ACCGAGCGGGATAGATCGAGGCCTAGGGGATCGTTGTTGGTTTCGGCCCATTGCCGGAGAGATTGGGCGAGACGGCGGACCGTGCCGGGCTGGGATTGGAAGAGGTTGTTGCCCTCCTGTTTGTCGGTGCGGAGGTCGTAGAGTTCGCCGGGACGGTGCTCGGGGCGGGCGTCGAATCTGCGGAGGATCAGTTTGTGATGCTCGGTGCGGAGGGCGCGCTCATCGTAGTAGGACCCGTCGATGGCGGTCTGCGGGATGTTCTGCATGATGAGGGGTTCGGTCCAGCGGTCGGGCGTTTTGGTGACGCGCCCGATCAGGCTTTGACGTGGGAAGACCTGGCCAAGGACGGGTTCGACGATGCCGCCTTTGACCGCTGCAACACCGGCGGCGTCGAGAATGGTGGGGGCGAGATCGGTGAGGGTGACTCCGGATTGCCAGACCTTGCCTTGGGGGAGTCGCTTGGGGTAGCGGAGGATGAGCGGGATGCGCGAGGACTCTTCGTAGGCGGTGCACATGCCTTCGCCGGTGCCGGGGCGGTGTTGCCAACTGCGGCCATGCTCGGTGGTCATGATGAGGAGAGTGTTGTCGAGCTGGTTGGCTTTGCGGAGGGCTTCGACGATGCGGCCGACGTTCCAATCGAGGTTGGCGACGGAGGCGTAGTAGCCGGCATGCTCCTGGTTTTGGTAGTGTTCGAGCCATTGTTTGGGCGGATCGGAGGGCTCGTGGGGGGCGTAGTAGGACTGGTAGAGGAAGAAAGGCTCGTGGGCGTGCTGCTCAATGAACTGGATGCCGAGATCGGTGTGGACGTCGGGGCGGTAACGGGATTGGTGGGGCTCGCCGATCCAGTGGCGGAGGGTGGAATTGAAGGACTTGAAGTAGTCGAAGAAGCCGGGGTTGGCGGGGCCGAGGTGCCATTTGCCGATGTGGGCGGTGGCGTAGCCGGCGTTGCTGAGATAGAAGACGAAGTTGTCCCAGAGCTTAAAGCGGCTGTCGCGGAAGGGATCGGGGATGGCCTCAGGGTAATTGCTGTTCATGTGGCCGGGGTGGGTGGGATAGACGTTGCGGCGGAGTCCGTGGGCGTGGGGATGGAGTCCGGTGAGGATGGAGGCGCGGGCCGGGCCGCAGAGGGCTTGCGGGGTGAAGCAGTTCTGGAAGCGGACGCCGTCGCGGGCGAGGGCATCGAGGTTGGGGGTGTGAACCTTGCGTTCGCCGTAGGCGCCGATGGCGTCGGTGCGGCATTTATCGAATAAGAGGAAGACGATGTTGGGCGGGCGCTCAGCAGATTGGGCGAAGGCTGAGGCGGCAAGGGTGGAAAGAAAGGACCGGCGTTCGATCATGAGCGGAGTTTCTCCTGGTAGGATTTGACGGCTTCGACGAAGGGGGTTTGGAAGACGGATTGGAATTGGGTGCGCCAGGCGGACGGGTCTGCCATGACGGCGCGGAGGTAGCGCTGAAACGTTTCTCGGCCGTAGTGTTCGATGAGGAATTCGCAGAAGTAGCGCCAGAGCTGGTAGGCGTAACGGATTTGGAAGGTACGGGGGTCGCGGAGCTGGGGATCGATGGCGGGGAGGATGTCTTCACGGCGGGCTCGGGCGAGCATTTCGTCCCTGGTGACGTAGGCTTGCTGATTGCCGAACATGACGGCGAGCCCTTCGCTGAGCCATTCGACTTGGGAGATGCGGAAGGCGGCGAGGACGGATTGGTTTTGATGGATGACGGCGTGGCAGATTTCGTGGCGGAGGAATTCGCCGTGATCGAAGTTGCGGGCGGCGATTCTGGGGGTGACGTAAACGATGCCGCCGGTGGCGAGGGTGACGGCTCCGATGCCGGTGGAGCGCATGTGTGGCATGAGGCGGCGGAAGTGGGTCCAGGTGGGGGTGAGGACGATGGCGATGCGTTTGGGGGCGGAGAGTTGGAGAGTATGTTCGGCGGCTTGGATGTAGGCGTCGATTTGGCGGTAGGCGGGTGGGGCGGTTGTGCCGGCGGGGATGAAGACATCGGCGCGGGCGAGTGGGATGGCGTGGTAGCCGGGTTTCCAGGGGGACCAGGGGAAGAGCGGGCCGAAGGGGAAGGCAGCGGTGAGGAGCGCGAGCGCCAACAGGCCGAGGCTTCGTTTCCGCAGGCGCATGGGGGTTATGATAAACACAAATGACTACTCGCCGCACATTTCTCGCCACGTCCGCGGCCGCGCTGGCGGCTTCCGCGAAAAGCTTGAGCACGATTGGGGTGCAACTCTACACGGTACGGTCGGTGCTGCCGGAGAAACCGTTGGAGACTTTGAAGGCACTGGAGCAGATGGGGTATCGGGAGTGCGAGGTGGTGGCTCGGGATATCGACAAGATCTGGCCGAGCTTGCAGCAGACGGCGTTGAAGCCGGTGAGCGTGCATTTGGATACGGCGTTGTTCATGAAAGACGCGGCGAAGTTGCCGGCGGCGTTGGAGGATGCGGCGAAGCGGGGGTTCCGGTATGTGGTGTGCCCGTATGTGGCTCCGGCGGACCGGGGCGGAGCGGAGGTGATGAAGAGGCTGGGAGAGACGCTGAACAGCGCGGGGCAGAAGGCGAAGGCGGCGGGGATAACTCTGGCGTATCACAATCACGCGTTCGAGTTTGAGCCGGCGGGCGCGGCGGGGACGCTGCTGGATGTATTGATGGGGGCTTGCGATAAGAAGCTGGTGCAGTTGGAGCTGGACATCATGTGGGTGAAGGTGGCGGGTGTGGATCCGGTGGAGATGCTGAAGAAGTACAAGGGGCGGGTGCCGCTGATGCACGTGAAGAATCTGCATCCGGGGGTGGACAAGCGGTATGACGAGCGGATTCCGCGCACGGCGTTTGCGGAGGCGGGCAAGGGCGTGATTGATATTGGATCGGTGTTGAAGGCGGCGGGTCCGGCGGGGGTGAAACATTTCTTTGTGGAGCAGGATCAGACGCCGGGGGATCCGCTGGCGAGTTTGAAGGAAAGCTTCCAGTATGTACGGGGGTTGAATTTTTAGCATGCGGCCCGCGCTGTTGCTGCTGAGCGCCTGGGTGATGTGGGCGGGCGAGCCGGTGTCGTTCACGCTGGCGGGGATCCGGGTGATTCCGGACGCTTGGGACAAGGAAGCGAATCTGCGGCGGATTGAGAAGTACACGCGGGAGGCGGTGAAGAAGGGGGCGCAGGTGGTGGTGACTCCGGAGGGATTTCTGGAGGGATACGTCGCCAACGACAAACGGATTCCGGAGATCACGCGGGAGAAGCTGGCGGCGGTGGGGGAGCGGCTGGATGGGCCGATGCTGGGGAAGTTGAAGGGATTGGCGAAGGAGTTGGGGATTCATCTGGTGGTGTGTTTCGCGGAACGGCGGGGAGAGGAGAGCTTCAATTCGCTGGCGATCTTCACGCCGCGAGGCGAGGTGGCGATGAGCTATCACAAGTCGCATAACGCGGACGATGAACCGTTCAATACGACGGGGACGGCGTTTCCGGTGGTGGACACGGGGTTGGGGAAATGGGGGACGCTGATCTGCTATGACCGGCAGTTGCCGGAGACGTCGCGGATTCTGGCGATCAAGGGGGCGCAGTTGGTGATTGTGCCGGCGTGGGGATCATTTGGGGATATGAATACGGCGATGATGCGGACGCGGGCGTTCGAGAACGGGGTGTGGGTGGCGTTTGTGCATCCGCAGCAGTTTTTGCTGATCGACCCGCGGGGGAAGATTGTGGCGCAGGACGATGGAGTGAAGGGGGATCAGGTGGCGATGGGGAGGGTGGTGCTGGATGAGCGGGTGGGGAAGGCGGCTATCCGGAGCCGGAAGCCGGCGCTGTATGGGGAGATATTGAAGTAATTTTTGTTGCGGGCCGTGCAAGAAGCATGGGCGAATTCTCGCTCGTTTAGGGCGGAGGATTTGAGCCATGTTTCGGATACTGTTTACCGGAATACTAATGACGGGTGCGGGCTATTCTGCGGTGACGTACAACCTGCGCGATGCACGCTTTTTTGGGACGAATCCCGGACGGGAGACGCAGCAAACAGGAGTGTTTACGGCATCCTCGGCGGAGCAGTTGCCGGTGAGCTTTTCGACTGGCGGGGCGACACCTACGGTGTTCACGGGGCTGGCGACGAATCAGGCCGCGCCGTTCCGGCTGGGGGCCTACAACCAGGTGAACGCGGGGGAGACGGTGAGTCTGACGTCTAATATTGACTTGGTGACCCCTGTATCTCTTGTTTCGCGGGCGCAGTCGGCGATTACGGCGGGGGTGACCGTGACGGGGGGAGTAGGCACGGCGTATCTGCTGCCGACGTTCCGGATCCAGGGAACGTTCATAGACAATCACTCGACAGCGGCCGGCCTCGTCAGCATGTGCGTGGGGAACGCATCCTGCCCACTTACGGGAGTGGCGACATCGACTGGCGGGGTGCAAACGATCGATGCGCTTTACACAGCCGGGATCAGCGCGAGCACGATGTTTACCTTCGGGACGCCGTTCTCGCATTTCTTTTTCGTGGGCGCCGGCGTTAACTCGCTCGTCGATGGGACGCTGAATCCGGGCAGTGTCACCGTGGATCTGACAAATGGAGTGCAGTTGGTGGGGATGAAGGTAGTGGATATCAATGGGGATGAGATTGCGGGGGCGGTGATCGATTCGGATTTGATGGATCTGCTGAGCACGCCGGAGCCGGGGACGTGGGGGTTGATGGCGGCGGCGGTGGCGGCGATGACGATGCGGTCCGGGTGGATCAGCCGGCGGTACCGCCGACGGTCATCTTGTCGATTTTGACGGTGGGGATACCGACGCCGACGGGGACGCTTTGGCCTTCCTTGCCGCAGATGCCGACGCCTTCGTCGAGTTTGAGATCGGCGCCGACCATGGAGACGTATTTGAGGGCTTCGGGGCCGTTGCCGACGAGGGTTGCGCCGCGCACGGGGCGGGTGAGTTTGCCGTCCTCGATGAGATAGCTTTCGGTGGCGGAGAAGACGAAGTTGCCGCTGGTGATATCGACCTGGCCTCCGCCGAAGGTGGCGCAATAGATGCCTTTGGGGACGGAACGGATGATTTCTTCGGGGTCGCTTTGGCCGGCAAGCATGAAGGTGTTGGTCATGCGGGGCATGGGGATGTGTTTGTAGCTTTCGCGGCGTCCGGAGCCGGTGGGCGTATTGTGCATGATGCGGCAGGAGAGGCGGTCCTGGAGATAGCCGCGGAGGATGCCGTTTTCGATCAAGACGTTCTGCTGGGTGGGCTGGCCTTCATCGTCGACATTGAGGGAGCCGCGGCGGCTGGCGATGGTGCCGTCATCGACGACGGTGCAGAGGGGGCTGGCGACCTGCTGGCCGATGCGGTTGCTGAAGGCGGAGACACCCTTGCGGTTGAAGTCGGCTTCGAGGCCGTGGCCGACGGCTTCGTGGAGGAGGATGCCGGGCCAGCCGGGGCCGAGGACGACGGTCATTTCGCCGGCGGGGGCTTCGACGGCGCCGAGTTGGACGATGGCCTGGCGGGCGGCTTCGCGGGCGAAGTATTCGGGGGATTTTTCGTTGAGGAAGAAGGATAGGGGGACGCGTCCGCCTCCGCCGTGGTAGCCGGATTCGGGGGAGCCGCCATCGGCCATGGCGAGGGCCATGACGCCGATGCGGGCCATGGGTTGGGAATCGTAGCTGAGGACGCCTTCGCTGGTGGCGACGAGGACATGCTTCGTGGAATCGGCGAAGGCGGCTTGGACCTGGATGATGCGGGGGTCGTAGGCACGGGCGGCTTCGTCGGCGCGTTTGACGAGGGAGACGCGGCCGGTGAGGGCGGCATCGCCGGCGATTTCGAGGCGGTAGAGATCGCGGCGGGCGGCCTCCTGGAAGCCGGTTTGAGTTTGCTGGGCGGGGCCGCTGGCGATGCAGGCGGCGACTCGGGCGGTATGGAGGATTTTCTCGGGGCTGATGTCGTCGCTGTAGGCGTAGCCGGTGCGTTCGCCGGAGAGGACTCGGATGCCGACGCCGAGCGAGACGCCTTGGGTGGCGTTCTTGACGATGGATTCTTCGAGGCTGACGGAGGTGGTGAAGAGGTATTCGAAGAAGAGGTCGGCGTAATCGCCGCCGGCGGAGAGGGCTTCGGCGAGGTAACGCTCGAGGTCACGTTCGGTGAGGGCGAATTTTTGGGCGAAGAAGGAATCTCGGAAAGCCATTTCTTCCAGCTTATCAGTGGATGGGGAGGGGCTTGCGGGCGGGGATGGCCACCGATGAACGCGGATTAACACGGATAAGAGGGGGATGGGATCTTGGGATGAATCGCGCGGCGGGCGGGTGTTTCATGCGGCAGGAGGATTGCGGGCGGGGATGGCCGCCGATGAACGCGGATTAACGCGGATAAGAGGTAGAATCTTGGAATGAATCGCGCGGCGCGGGTGTTTCATGCGGTAGCGGATTTGGGGCGGGTGGAACGCGAGGCGTATTACGCGGAGCATGGGGTGGCGGGGGAGGTTCGGGCGGAGGTGGAATCGCTGCTCGAGTACGATTCGCATGCGAGCACGTTTTTGATGGGGGGAGTGGCGCAGGCGGCGGAAGGCATCGTGGAGGCGATGGAGAAGCCGGAGCGGTGCGGGGCGTTTCGTCCGGTGAAGCTGCTGGGGCGCGGGGGAATGGGGTCGGTGTGGCTGGCGGAGCGGATCGACCGGGAAGTGGATCAGAAGGTGGCGGTGAAGGTGCTGCGGGCGGGGAGTCCGACGGCGCGGCAGCAGGAGCGGTTTATCCAAGAGCGGCGGATACTGGCGAGTTTGTCGCATCCGAATATCGCTCGGCTGCTGGATGCGGGGCAGACCGACAGCGGGCAGCCGTTTCTGGCGATGGAGTATGTGGAAGGGGTCGCGATCGACCGGTTCTGCGAGCATCTGGACCGGCGGAGCGTGTTGCGGATCGTGCTGAAGGTGTGCGCGGCAGTGGCGTATGCGCATCGGAACCTGGTGATTCATCGGGACCTGAAGCCGTCGAATATTCTGGTGACGGCGGAGGGGGAACCGAAGCTGCTCGATTTCGGGATCGCGAAGCTGATGAATTTCACGGCGGAGCGGACGACGACGGTGGAACGGGTGCTGACGCCGGATTATGCGAGTCCGGAGCAGGTGAAGGGGCTGAATACAGGGACGGCGACGGATGTGTATTCGCTGGGGGGGATTCTGTACAAGCTGCTGACGGGACAATCGCCGCATGCCTTCGAGGAGTTGCATCCGGCGGCGATGGCGGCGGCAATTTGCGATAGGGGGGCGCGGGCTCCGAGCGAGTTCGATAAGGCGCTGGCGGGGGATTTGGACAGCATCCTGCTGAAGGCTCTGCGGAAGGAGCCGGAGGAACGGTATGCGTCGGTGGAGAAGCTGGCGGAGGATCTGGAGAATCATCTGGAGTTCCGGCCGGTGCGGGCGCGGTCGGGGAATGTGTTGTATTTGGGGCGGCGTTTTTTGCGGCGGCACTGGCTGGCGGTGACGGGTCCGGCGGTGGCGATGGCGGGATTGGCGGCGGGGTTGCTGGTGGCGCAGAAGCAGCGGGGAGAGGCGGAAGCGGCGCGGGCGGTGGCGGAATCGCGGCGGGTGGAGGCGCAGCAGGAACGGGACCGGGCGACGCGGGAACGGGCGGTGGCGCTGGAGCAGGAAGCGGTGGCGCGGCAAGAGCGGGAGGAGGCGCAGCGGCAGCGGGGGCTCGCGGACAAGCGCTACCGGGAGGTGCGGCAGATTGCGTTGCGGCTGCTGGATCTGGACCGGGAGATGCAGAAACTGGCGGGGGCGACGAAGGCGCGGCAGGCGCTGGTGACGTCGTCGCTCGAATATTTGGAGCGGCTGGAGGCGGAGAGCGCGGACGATGCCGGATTCCGGCTGGAACTGGCGGAGGCGTACCGGAAGGTGGCGCAGGTGCAGGGGGCTCCGGGGTTTCCGAATCTGGGGCAGACGAAGGCGGCGCTCGATAGTCTGGGGAAGGCGGAGCGGATTCTGGCGCCGATGGTAGGGGAGAGCAAGGCACGGCTGGGGTTGCTGGACATGCTGGACATGCGGGCGCGGATTTTGGGGAGTGCCCGCGATTGGGAGGGAACGCTGGCGGCGGCGCGGAAGGGGTTGCGGGTGGCGGAGGAGGGAGGGAAGCCGGCGCCGGGCGAGATGGTGGAGCGGATGGCTTCGCTGGCGTATTCGGCGCAGGCGGCATCGGTCAATATGGACCGGCCGGATGAGGGTTTGCGGTACGGGCGGATGAGCGTGGATTTCCGGAGAGAGCTGTACCGGCAGCGGGGGAGCCCGGCCTCGGCGACAAATCTGGCGAGCGCGCTGCTGGGGCTGGCATCGACGATGCGGTTTGCGGGGGAATTGAGTGAGGCGCTAGAGCATGCCGGCGAGGGGCGGCGGGTGATTGAAGAGCGCTACGGCAAGTCGCCGAGCTTGCAGTTGAAGCGCACGTTTTCGTGGGCGTTGTATCAGGAAGCCCGGGTGTTGGGGTCGAAGGATGGGATCAGTTTGGGGCGATGGGAGGAGGCGGCGGAGTTGCTGGAGCGGTCGCTCACGTTGACGCGGGAGATTGCGGCGGCGGATGCGGAAGATACGGCGACGCGGAATAATCTGGCGCATGCCGCCGGGGAGTTGGCGGATTTGCGGCTGGATGCGGACGCGGAGGCGGCGTTGCGGCTGTATGACGAAGCACGGAAGAGGCGTGAGGAGTTGCCGGGACATCAGCCCGGGCATGCGGACAAGATGCACATGATGGCGGGTGCGGTGCGGGCGCTGGTGCGATTGGGGCGTATGGAGGAAGCGGGCCAGCGGCTGGAGGAGTTGATGCGGGTGCTAGGGGAGCGGAAGTTGTATCCGGGGGCGGTGCCGGCTGGTGGAGTTGCTGGATCGGCGTTGCGGGCGAAGGCGGAATGGGAAGAGGCGCGGGGGAACCGGGCGGGGGCGAAGCAAGTGTGGGAGGAGATGGCGGCGGGGTTTGAAGCAGCGGAGCGGAAGGCGGATGGGGATTTGCAGTGGGCGGTACGTTTTTCAGAGGTGTACCGGGCGCTGGGGCGGCTGGATGGGGATGCGAAGTGGCGGGAGAAGGATCGGGGGGTTTGGGCGCAATGGGCGCGAAAGCTGCCGGCGAACCGGTTTGTGGGCGATCAGTTGCGGGCGAGCCGGTAAGCAGGGTAGCAGGGATCAGGAACTGGCGAGTTCGCGGTGGAGCCAGGCCTGGGCGAAGCGGAGTTCGCGATGGACGGTGGCGGGGGAGATGGAGAGGGCGGCGGCGGATTCGTCGACGGTCATGCCACCGAAGTAGCGCATCTCGATGACCTGGGCGGCGCGCTCATGTTCGGCGGCGAGGCGGTCGAGGGCGTCGTTGAGTTCGAGGAGGATATCGTTGCCGGGCTGGCCGATGTCGCCGCAATCTTCGAGGTGAACGGTGAGAGCTTGGGCTCGTTTTTCGGCTTTGGCGTAGCGGACCATATCGACGAGCACGTTGCGCATGACGCGGGAGGCCATGGCGAAGAAGTGGGAGCGGCTTTGGAAGGCGGCGCCTTCAGCGGAGGCCATGCGGAGGTAGGCTTCGTGGACGAGGGCGGTGGCGGAGAGGGTGAGGGACCAATCGTGGCGGAGGTGGCCGGAGGCGAGCTTCTTGAGTTCGGCGTAGAGCAGGGGCATCAATTCGCGACGGGCTTCGGAGTCTCCCTCGCCGGCTTTTTTGAGCAGCACCGTGATGTCCATACTGGACCAGGATATAACGGGAGACGGGAGACGGGAGTCGGAAGTCGGGAGTCGGAAGTCGGGAGTCGGAGGTTTGTAGTTAGCTTTCTTTTTGTTTGTGGACGGTTTCTATGGTGACCCATTGCCTGGGGATTGAGTGGAGCCCGGGGAGTTGGTCTGTCAGGAGTTGGAGCGATTGCGGGCGCGGGTCGGAGCCGAAGTAGGTCCAGTGCGAGTACATCCAGGCGCGGAGGGAATCGATCCAATCGCGAATGAGGCGGCGGGCGGAGGATTCCTGCTGGCGAGAGGGCCAGGATCTGGAGTGGGGCTGAGCCTTGTGGAGCTTATTGAGGAAGAAACGGCTGAACTGGTGGTTGTGAAGGATGTTGTGAGCGGCATCGAGGAAGGTATTAGAGCGAATGTCGCGTTCTGCGTCCATGAAGCGGCAGAGTTTGAAGGGAAGGCCGAGAGGATCGCCTTGGGCGAGGAAGGCGAGATTGACGGAGTGCTGGTAGTGGTTGGGGCTGAAGTCGATGGCGGTGTTGACGGCGGTGACGATGTCGGCGATGTCGCCGAAGTGGCGGGTGAGAAGGGCTTGGGTAGGGACTGGGACTGAGCCCGCGGTGGGGGCGGCTGCGATCCAGGCAAGGGCGGGTCCGGCGCAGCGGCCGAGGGCAAGGAAGGAACTGCGCCGGGCGGCGTGGGTGGCGGCGGCGGAGCCGAGAGTGCGGGCGCATGCGTCCTGGTAGGCCTGTAGTTGAGCGGCGGCGATGAGGGCGGCATGCGATTTCCAGAGTTCGATTTGGTATTCGTACTCGGATTTGAGATGAAAGCCGATCATTTCATAGCCGTATTCCTGGAGGATACGGGCGAGGGAGCGCTGGTGGTGGGAGGTAGGGTGCTTAGGCGGCGTCATGGACTTTCTCGATGGGGATAAGGGTTCGTTTGCAGAAGGGCTGGCCGGCGCCCAGGGTTTGTGGAGTGTGTTGGGTGGCCCAGAGGAGCAGGTTGCCGGAGGGGACATCGATGCCGAGTTCGGCGAGACGCGGACCGATGGTATCGGCGAGGCCGGCGCCGGCGGCAAAGCAGCGGCGGATCCAGAAAGCCCAGATGGCAGTTTCGAGGGTGGCGGTGACGGCGTCGAGGGATTCGGGAGCGGGGTCGTGGCCGTAATAGAGCCAGGATTCGGCCCATTTTCCGCGGGTGGAGTCGATGTCGGAACGGATGAGGCTTTTAGCGGTGACTTCCTGGATGACGGGGGAATCGTACTCGGCGCCGGGGACGAGGCGGTAGGCGCGGCGGAGGACGTCGCTGCCGAAGGCGGGTTCGGCTTCGATTTGAGAGGCAAGGAGGGCGATGGCCTGAGTGCGGGCGGCGAGTTCGGCGCCGATGGCGTTTTCGAGGGCGGTTTGAAAGCCGGGGATCTGGCCGCGGATGCCGATGACGAGTGATGCCTGGCTGCCTGGCAGGGGCGGCTGGGGGAGTGCGAAGACGCGTTCGGCGCCGAGTTTGACGGCGGCCGCTGGGGTATCGCCGAAGGTTTTGGCGGCGAGGGTATCGTAGGTGGCGGAGAGGGCTGCCGGGCTGGGTGCGGGTGTGGCGAAGAGCCGGGCGAACTTGGGGGGGAACGCGATTTCAACGGCGGTGGAAAGCCAGGGAAACGCATGCTTGGCTACAGCGGCGAGCGCCAGCATGGCGACAGCGTTTTCGGCTGGGACCGGGTCAATGAACCGGCTGTAACGGGAGTGGGCGGCGTCGAGGGCGGTGGCGAGGAGGCCGGCGTGCAGCCTCCATTTGCCGATCTGGCGGCGGTAATCGGCGGTGAAGTTGGCGCGGAGGAGGGCGGCGGCGTAGTGGCAGAGCTCGGCGGCGAGGGCGGAGTGCTGCTGCTGGGAGAGGCGCTGCTTTTTCGGCTTGTGGGGCAGCCGGAGTTTCTTGAGCGGCGGGGGCGCCGGTTGTTGGCCGTAGGGGCTCATGGTTCTCCTTGTGGTTCGGTTGAGGGGGAAGATTGGGGGCTATTTCTGTTTCTGGGTGTGGACTTTGTCGATGGTGACCCATTCGCGGATGACGAAGCCGCCGAGGCCGTCGAGCGAGTACGGGGTGTGGGTGGCGGCCCAATCGGTGAGGGCGGTGAGTTCTTCCTGGGTGTCGATGTCGCCTTCGCGTTTGACGGGGACGAGGATGAGCGGGTTTTCTTTGCGGCGCTTCTGCTGTTCGTCCATGGAGCGGCTGGGCATGGGGATGGAGCCGCCGAAGCCGGTGCGGAGGTTCCACTTCTGTCCGAGGAGGATGTCGAGGTCGACGAAGCGGTCGACGATGGATTGGCGGAGGAAGCCGGAATCGCCGGCGGGGGCCATGCCGGCATGCACGCCGGCGTAGTAGAGCTTGAATTCTTCGGAGAGAATCCAGAGGGCCCAGATTTCGCGCTGGATTTTGCGGGCCATGAAGTGGAGGTCCTGGGGATAGGGATCGTTGCCGTAGTAGAACCACTGTTTGTACCAGCGGAGGCGTTGGGTATCGATCCACTTGCGGACGAGACCTTTGGCGGCGACTTCCTGCTCGTTGAAGGACCAGTATTCGGATCCGGCCCGTTCGTTGTAGAGCTGGAGGAGGACGCCAGTGCCGAACAACTGGTTATTAAGCACCTGCATGGCGAGTTGGAGGATGCGTTTGGTGAGGCGGTCGCTTTCGGCGGAGAAGACCTGCTGGAGGGTGGTTTTGAAAGTGAGGATGTCGCCCTGGCCGGCGGAGGCGAGAGAAACGGCGCCCGAGGCAGAGGCAGCGGGGAGAGGGAAGAGAACGCCGAAGGCGGTGATGGTGTCTTCGATTTCGCCGAAGACGCGCCGCATGGCGCGGACGTAGGCCGGCTGATCGGTGGCTTTCTCTTTGATGGCCTGGCGAATGGCGGTGCGAACGAGGTACTTGGGGATGGGGATGTGCTGGAGGGACGCGGCCAGCCAATGGGAGGGTTGTCCGGCGGACGCGGCAAGGGCGATGAAGGCGTGTTTACGGGCCAACTGGCGGGAGGCATCGGAGTTTTTGAGGAGTCCGATGTGGGCGTCGTAGGCATGCTGGAAGGCATCGGCGACGATGTCCATGTAGCCGGACCATTTGCGGATCTGGCTTTCGTATTCGGCTTTGAGGTGGGTGCCGATCAGGTCGTGGGCGTAGTTTTTGAGATTGGAGGCAAGGATCAGGTGTTCGTCCTTGCTCAGTTTTTTCTTTTTCAAATTGCTTCGAGCTCCTCGACCTTACGTTCGGAAAGGGAGGAGAGAAGCGATCAGCGGGAAGCGGACTTTTCGAGTTCGCGCTGGAGCCAGGCCTGGGCGAAGCGGAGCTGGCGGCGGACGGTGACGGCGGAGATGTTGCGGGCGGTGGCGCACTCTTCGACGCTCATGCCGCCGAAGAAACGCATCTCGATGAGTTCGGCGGCGCGGGGGTGGGAGGAGGCGAGGCGGCGGAGGGCTTCGTCGAGATCGAGGAGGTGGTCAGGGCGTTTGGCGCCGACGTCGCCGAAGTCTTCGAGTTGGACGACGAGTCCGCCGCCGCGCTTCTGGGCTTTGTTGTGGCGGACCATGTCGACGAGGACGTTGCGCATGATGCGAGAGGCGATGCCGAAAAAGTGGGAGCGGTTTTCGAAGTCCTGGCCGGCGCTGGAGGCGAGGCGGAGGTAGGCTTCGTGGACGAGGCCGGTGGCGCTGAGGGTGACGGACCAGTCGTTTTTGAGGTGGCCGGCGGCGAGTTTTTTGAGCTCGGTGTAGAGGGTGGGCATGAGCTGCTGGTGGGCTTCGGAGTCGCCAGAACCGGCTTTGCGCAACAATCCGGTGATATCCATACGCTCCAGAATAACGCGAAGGGGCGTGATAGAATAAGAGGAAGTTAGCCGCAACGGCGGCTCGGCGGTATTCTTTTGCGCAAGTTCATCTTTTGGGAGTTTCCCAGAGCAAGCTGGCAGTACGACGTGAAGGTGGCGCTGATTCTGGCGTTCATCTTTCTGACGCCGCGGGCGATGTTTCGCGATCAGCCGCGGGCGTCGAGCGTGGTGATGATGCCGTCGGAGCGGGGCGTGGCCCAGTTCTGGATTGAGCCGGACCTGCTGGCGAACCTGAACGAAGGGCAACGGCTGGAGCGGGCGAACCAACTGCTGCGAAGCCGGACGGGGAAACTGCACAAAGTAACCCGGGTTGAGCCGATCTTCGATTCCGAGGAAGAAATCCGCGGCTATATGGCTTACGCAACCGAGTAGGGGCGGAAGGCATCCCACTTTTCAGGATGAAGGCTTTCTACAAACTAGCAATCTTGTGCGCGATGGGCGCGGCGGCCGAAGGGGAGACCTTGACGGAGTTGCAGGCGCGCATCGATCAATCGGCGTCGTCGTTCCGGGGAATGACGGCGAAGCTGCGGCGCATTTCGTATACGGCGGTGATCAAAGATACGAGCGAAGAGACGGGCATGATCGCGATGAAGGCGACGAAGCCCAAGGAAATGCAGGTGCGGGTGGATTTCACGTCGCCGGATGTGAAGAGCTGGGCGTTCCGGGGACGGAAGGCAGAGTTATTCATTCCGAAGATCAACACGGTGCAGGAGTACGATTTGGGCAAGCACGGCAAGCTGCTGGATCAATTTCTGCTGCTGGGCTTTGGATCGACGGTGAAGGATTTGCAGAAGAGCTACGCGATGAAGCTGCTGGGGGAAGAGGCTTTAGGCGGGCAGAAATGCTCGAAGCTGGAGCTGGTTCCGAAGAGCGAAGAGGCGCGGGGGCATCTGCAGAAGGTGGAGATCTGGTTTCCGCTGACGGCGGGGAATCCGGTCCAGCAGAAGTTTTATCTCGGTTCGGGCGATTATATGCTGGTGACCTACCAGGACACGAAGATCGACGCGAACCTGCCGGACACGGCGGTCCGGCTGCAACTCCCGGCGAATGTGAAGCGGGAGTACCCCCAAAAATAGGCAATTCGACCATTCATGGCAACAGTATCCCAACCGGAATTGAACCCTGCGAGTAGTAGCACGGCGGCTTGTTCCCCGAGAGTATCGAGACTGGCGTTTCTCGACTGGACGCGCGGCCTGGCGGCCGTAATCATGCTGCAAGGGCACGTGTTTCATGCCTTTGCGCGCGGCGATTTGCGGACGCAGGACGCCTTCATCCTGTCGCAATTCGTAGGCGGGATGCCGCCGGCGATTTTCCTGTTTCTGACGGGCGTGACGCTGGCGTTCCTGATGGAGAGCAATGAGCGCAAGGGGATGGCAGGGCGGGAGCGGGTTTGGAATTCGATGCGGCGGGCGGGATACCTGTTCGCGCTGGCGATCGCTTTCCGCGTGCAGCTTTGGATTTTCGGGATGCCGCAGGCGGATTATTCGGCGCTGTTCCGGGTGGACATATTGAACTGCATGGGATTCGGGATAGCGGCGGTATCGGTGATGGCGCTGTTTACGACGCTCGAACGGGTTCGGCTGTGCGCGATTCTGGGGCTGGCGATTGCGGGAGTTTCACCGCTGATTGCGTCGTTGGACATGAGCGGCGTGCATCCGTTTCTACGGGCGTATTTCGTGCCTGGGGCGGAGAGTTTCAGCTTCTTTCCGTGGGGCGCGTTTCTGGCGTTTGGATTGAGCGCGGGGAGCGTGCTGCGGCTGACGCCGGGCGGAGAGTTGAAGCAGGCGATGCAGTGGGGCGCGTGGCTGGGGCTGGTGCTGGTGATAGCGGCGCAGTATTTCAGCAACCTGCCGTATTCGCTGTATCCGAAGTCGGATTTCTGGATCGACAGTCCGGGCCTGGTGCTGATCAAGCTGGGGATTGTGCTGATGCTGCTGGCGTTCGCCTACCTGTGGAACACGTACATGGTGACGGGGTGGAGTTGGGTGCGGCAATTGGGCACGACATCGCTGCTGGTGTACTGGGTGCATACGGAGCTGGTGTACGGGCGGTGGTTCGGGGCCTGGCAGCAAGGGCTTTCGACGGCGGCGGTGGTGGTGGTGTCGGCGATTGTGATCGGGCTGATGCTAGGGCTTTCGGTGATGAGCACGCGCTGGCCACAGATCAAGGAAGCGATCTGGCCGGGGTCGACGGCGTTGCCGGAGGCGGATTAATCCCCCGAACGGGGGATGGGGTTTCGCTCTTTCCGGCGATGCTTACGGCGGCAGGATCGCCGTAGACTGAGGGCATGGAACCAGCGGCGAGCGGAACGAAGCGGTGGGAATCGATCGACACGGCATGGGTGTTTCGCATCTATGCGGCGGTGGCTGGGGTAGCGGGACTGTTGCTGATCGGGTGGGGCGGGCTGTGGTTCGGGGCGCATCAGGAAGCCTTGCGTTGGGGCCAGGCGGCGTTGCTGCGGGTGTTTGGAGCGCAGATTGTCGTGGCGGCGTGTTGCGCCTGGGGGTTTGCGGCGGTGGAGAATCCGGGGGAACGGAAGCGTGCGTTGCTGTGGTTCAGCATCGGACACGCGCTGCTGGCGGTGGTGGTGATGGTGCAATCGGCGGTATCGGAGAAAAGCGGCGTGACGGCGGCGGGGTTCGTGCTGTTCTGGGTGGCTTTTGCGATGTTCTACCTGTGGGATACGGCGGATGGTGTGGAACGGACCTGGACGCCGTTCGTTTCCCTGTTTGAAAGCCTCGGAGGGCGCCCCACGACGGAGCAATTGCGGTGGCGCTATGAGCGGCAATTGGGAGAGGCGGCGCGGCAGGAGGAGCGCAACCGGCTGGCTCGGGATTTGCACGATTCGGTGAAGCAGCAGATTTTCGCCATCCAGACGGCGGCGGCGACGGCCGAGGTGAGGATGGAGAGCGATGCGGCGGGTGCGAGGGCAGCGCTGGCGCAGGTGCGCGATGCGGCTCGGGAGGCGGCGGGGGAGATGCAGGCGATGCTCGATCAATTGCGGGCGGCGCCGCTGGAGAATGCGGGACTGATTGCGGCGGTACGGCAGCAGTGCGAGGCGCTGGGGTTTCGCACGGGGGCTCGGGTGGAGTGCGCGATCGGGGCGATGCCGGCGGCTGCGCAATTGACGCCCGGCTCGCACGAGGCATTGCTGCGGGCGGCGCAGGAGGCGCTGGCGAACGTGGCCCGGCACGCGCGGGCGAAGAGTGTGCGGGTATCGTTGCAGGCGGCCGATGGGCGGGTGGAGTTGCGGATTGAGGACGATGGGGCGGGGTTCGATGAGGCGGCGTCCGCGGGCGGCGGGCAAGGGTTAGGCAACATGCGGTCGCGGGCTGAGGAGTTGAACGGCACGTTTGAGATCGCGAGACGGGCGGAAGGCGGGACAGCGGCGATGTTTACCATCCCGTATGCGGAGGCGCAGCCGGCGTCAGAATATGCGCGGCGGGCGTGTTGGTTTGGGGCGGGGTTAGCGGCCGTGGCCGCGGCATGGGCCACCTTGTGGTGGTCGCCGGGGCTGACCGTGCTTTCGGTGATGACGCTGGCCGGGCTGGCTCGCAATGTGCTGGCATGGAGAAGGGTGAAGCGATTGGGCAAGGATTGGCTGCGATGAAACTACGGCTGGCGCTGGTGGACGATCACCGGGTGGTGACGGCGAGTCTGAAGTCGTATCTGGAATCGTTCGCGGACATGCAGGTGGTGGGGATCGCCGGTTCGGGCGAAGAATTGCTTCAGAAGATCGGGGAATGGAGGCCGCAGGTGGTCTTGCAGGATCTGCTGCTGCCGGGCGGGATGGACGGGATCGAGACGATCCGGCGGGCGATGGAGCGGATGCCGGAGGTGCGCATGATCGCGCTGACGGCATCGACGGACGAGGCCAGGATGATGGGGGCGCTGCAGGCGGGCGCGGCGGGGTACGTGCGGAAGGATGCCGAGCCGGAGGTGCTGCTGGCGGCGGTGCGGGCGGTGGCGATGGGGCGGACGTACATCGATCCGTCGGTGGGGCACTGGCTGGCGCAATCGGCGGGGCATGGGCAGGGGCAATTGACGGCGCGGGAGGGGGAAGTGTTGCGGCGGCTGGCGATGGGGCTGTCGAACAAGGAGATTGCGGTGGCGCTGGGGCTGAGCGAGGAGACGGTGAAGTCGCATGTGGGGAGTCTGCTGGGGAAACTGGACGCGGGGAACCGGGCGCAGGCGGTGGTGCAGGCTTTGAAGCGGGGGCTGCTGGGGCTGGAGGAATTGGGGTAAGCGGGCGGGGTTCACAGCGAATGGAAAAATATTCTTTTTCCGCAAATGGATGAAAACAGGCCGCGATTTAGCGCAAGTCGAGGCGGGCGGCGGCGGGCTGGAATACGCCGGCGATTATCCTCGAATCAGCCATGAAACACATTCCTCGAGTTCGCCTCACTCCTCATCCCGTTCTTGTGTTCCGCGCACGGCTGCGGGCGCGGATGAAAGCGCTGGAGGAGGCCGCCATCCGCGTATTGGAGCAGGCGGTGAGCGATCCGCGCCTGCCGCCGCGGATGCGGCTGCGGGCGTCGCTGGCGCTGCTGGAGGCGGCGCGCAGACGCGGGTGAAACGCGATTGGGATCGATGGCCGTCATCGCTGTAATAAGGAACCATTCATCATGTTTATGGAAGCCGTCGTCGTGTGCGACCGATATCACGATTTCCTCGCGGAAACCTTACCTCATAACCGCCTGCTGTTCGACAAGATGGTGGTGGTGACCTCGCATGAGGACAGAGCCACGCAGCGGATTTGCGAATACTGGAACGTGGAGTGCGTACCCACGGACCGGCTCGAATCGCGCAAGGGACAATTCTGCAAGGGCGCGGGCATTAACGATGGGCTGAGGCGGCTGAGCCTGAAGGGGTGGGCGGTGCATATGGACGCCGACATCATGCTGCCGCCGCTGAGCCGGCAATTGCTGAGCGATGCGGAGTTGGACCCATCTTTTATTTACGGCGTGGACCGGCACATGGTGCCGTCGTATGGGGAGTGGCGGAAGTTTCTAGCCACTCCGGGGCTGCAACAGGAAGCGAAAGTGTTCTGCCACACGCGGCACTTCGAGATCGGGGTGCGGGTGATTCCGGAGTGTTTCCAGGGCTATGTGCCGATCGGGTTCTTCCAGATGTGGCACCCGGAGACGAGCGGGGTGCGGACGTATCCGGAGGAACATACGACGGCGGCGCGCGGGGATGTGCGGTTTGCCATCCAGTGGCCACGGGCGAAGCGGGGGCTGATTCCGGAGGTGATTTGCTACCACCTGGAGTCAGAGAAGGCTCCCATGGGGGCGAACTGGAACGGGCGGGCGACGAAACAGTTCCACCCGGAGGGCGGGGGCGGGGCCGAGTACGAGTTCGAGTGGTAGGGGGCGCGTCAGGGTTTGCGGCGGGGGAGGAGGGCGATGATCTCGGCGGCGGTGGTGCGGCCGCCGTGGAGCATGGCTACTTTCTGGAAGTAGACACGGCCTCCCTTGTCGATCAGGAAGGTGGAGGGGAAGGCGGTTTCGCGGGGGGCGTCCCAGCGCAGGCCGTAGAGGGCGGTGAATTCGTAGCCGGGGTCGAGGAGCATGTGGACGCCGGGCGGAAGGGGCTTATCTTCGAGGAACTGGCGGGCTTTGGCGTCGATGGTGTCGCGCGGGCCGGGGTAGATGAAGACGAGTTGGACGCCGGCATCGGTAAAGGCGGAGGCGTGTTTGAGGAAGTCCTGGACCTGGCGCTGGCAGAGCGGACATTGGTAGCCGGGGAAGCCGCGGAGGACGATGAGGGCTACCGGGGATTGTGCGGTAAGTTCGGACAGCCGGACGGGGGCGCCTTGCACGGAAGAGAGGGTGAAATCGGGCGCCGGCTGTCCTACGGACGGGGGCGCGGCAAGGACGGGGGCGGCGAGGAGGGCCGCCCAGAGAATCGATGTTCGGTAGAGATGCAATGGGTTCTTCTTCACTAAGGATTTCGGAGATAGGGATCTCCTTGCCCGGTGAATGGAGGTGGGGGCGGGATTTATTCCCTGGCGGCCGGTGGGGCCGTCAGTATTTTTTGAGGAATGCCTGGAAGCCGGATTTATCGAGGATGCGCTTGGCGTCGTCGACGGCGGCCTGAGTGGGAAGCGGGCCGACCAGGACGCGGAGGAAGCCGGGGGTTTGGACATCGGCGGCGCGGGCGCGCAGGCCGAGACGGGTGAGATGTTCGATGAAGACGGTGGCGATGCCGCGGTCGACGACGCCCACTTGCCAGAATACGGATCCGGAGGCAGGGGGGGCATCGACGGGAAGGGCGGCAGGGGCGATCGGAGTTTGACGTGGCGGAAGCGGCTCCGCCTGTGCGTGGAGGGGAGCGGGAACGGGGTTGGAAGCTGGCTCGACCACCATGGCCTGTGCCTTTTCGGAGGGGCAGGGACCTTCGGCGATCTGGGCGGCGGAAATGGAGCGGCCGCTGACGTAGGCGAGGGTGGCCACGAGACCCATCGTCACCAGGAACATGCAACAGACGGCGATGAGTTGGCGCTGGCCGAGGACAACGGCGAGTTGGTCGTCGGAATGGTGGGTCATAGGGAACAGATCGGCGGGCGTAGGGAAAAACTGTAGTTGGTGGTAATGAAAATCCCCGATCGCACGTAAGGCACTATTCTTTCTCTGTCTTCTATCCGATAGAGGAATGGATGCTCATGGACGTTCATCAAGCCCGGCTGTCGCGTTTGCGCGCGAGGCAGAATCACGACGGCGGCTGGGGATATTTTCCGGGGAAGCAATCCCGTTTAGAGCCAACGTGTTATGCGTTGCTGGCGTTGTATGGGGACAGGCCGTCGGGGGATGCCTGGATGCGGGGCTGGAGCCTGATCCGGAGCTGGCAGCAGGAGGACGGGGGGTACCGGCCGGGGGCGGAGATCCAGGTATCGAGTTGGGCCACGGCGCTGGTGGTGACCTTACATTGTGTGCATGGGACCTACGACGGGCGGTTTCAGAAGGCGGTGGCGTGGTTGTTGGGGTCGAGGGGGATTGAGGGGAGCTGGGTGGAGCGGGCATTGGGGCTGGTGATGCGGATGCCGGTGGAGTATGACCGGAGGCACAAAGGGTGGCCTTGGAATACGGACACGGCGAGTTGGGTGGAGCCGACGGCGCACAGCGTGCTGGCGTTAAAGAAAGCGGCGGGGAAGGTAGAGAATCCGGCGTTGCGGGAGCGGGTGACGGAGGGGGAGAAGATGATGCTTGACCGGCGATCGCCGGACGGGGGTTGGAATTACGGGAACAAAAGAGTGATGCGGACGGACCTGCCGTCCTATCCGGAGACGACGGCGGTGGCGCTGCTGGGTTTGCAGGGGAGCCTGTTGCTGGAGGATCCGAACGCGGCGGTGGCGGCGGCGGAGAAGCACTGGCGGGAGACGCGATCGCGGCTGGCGAAGGCGTGGCTGACGATCAGCTTGCGCAATTACGGCAAAGACGTTCCCTTAGGTGCGGAGGCGGAACCGGACGAGGACGTGATGATTACGGCGCTGGAGGCGTTGGCGTGTCCGAACGGAGGGCATCAATGGCTGAAACCCGCATAGGAAGGCGGGGGATTTCGAGGCGGGCATTCTGGCCGGCGGCGGGCGCTGCGGTGACGGCGGGGTGCGCCCAGGCGCCGGAAGTTCCGGCGGGGCCGGCGGGCAAGTCGGCGGTGTTCGTGGCCAAGGCAGCCTCCTATGAAGCGGATCTGGAGAGCATTGTACGGCGGGGAATTACGGCGTGCGGACTGGCGGTGAAGGGGAAGAACATCCTATTAAAGCCGAATCTGGTGGAGTTCGACCCGGCGACCTGCGTGAATACGAATGTGGCGGTGCTGGCTGCGGCGCGGGCGGCGTTTCTGGCGCTGGGGGCGGCGAGTGTGCGGATGGGAGAAGGTCCGGGGCACCGGCGGGATACGATTTATCTGGCCGAGGAAGCCGGGTATCGCAAGCTGCTGGAAGGCTTCGACAGGGCGTTTGTCGATCTGAACCGCGACGATGTGACGTTCCGGGAGAATGTCTCGCACCGGGGCGGGCTGTATCTTCCGAATACGGCGCTGGGGGCCGATTTGATCGTTTCGGTGGCGAAGATGAAGACGCATCATTGGGCCGGGGCGACGCTGTCGATGAAGAACTTTTTCGGGGTGACGCCGGGAGCGGTGTACGGCTGGCCGAAGAACGAGTTGCACCGGATCGGGATTCCGCAGGCGATTCTGGCGTTGAACAAGACGTTCCCGCGTTCGTTCGGGATTGTGGATGGAATTGTGGGGATGGAGGGCAACGGGCCGATTCAGGGGAGTCCGAAGCGGAGCGGGGTGCTGGCGATGGGGACGAATCTTCCGGCGCTCGATGCCACCTGTTGCCGGATCATGGGGATTGACCCGTTGAAGCTGGAGTATCTGCGGCTGGCGCGGGAGATCGGGCATGTGGACGAGGACCGGATCGAGCAGCGGGGGGAGAGCGTGGCGGCGGTGCGCCAACCCTACCGGCTGATCGAGGAAATCGAACGTGTGCGGCTTGGGTAGATGGCTTCTGGCCGGGGCGCTGGCGGCGCTGGCGGCGGCCTATTGGGTGGCGTGGCGCGCGCCGGCGGCCGGATCGTTCCACGACGATGCGGTGTACCTGGTGACGGCGAAGGCGCTGGCCGAGGGCAAGGGGTACCGGATTATCAGTCTGCCGTCGGAGATCGCGCAGACGAAGTATCCGCCGCTGCTGCCGTTGCTGCTGGCGGGGATTTGGAAGCTCGCTCCGCAGTTTCCGGAAAATGTGCCGTGGCTGAAGCTGGTTCCGCTGTTGTCGACGGTGGCGTGGCTGCTGCTCAGCTACCGGCTGCTGCGGGAGGAAGGGTTGGAGGATTGGATTGCAGCCTGGGTGTGCTGCATGACGGCGGCATCGACCTGGGTGGTGCACGTGGGGACGATGGTGTTGTCGGAGGCTCCGTTTTCGGCCTTGACGGCGGCGGCGCTGCTGCTGTTGCGGCGGGCGGAGCGGACGGGGGGATGGGGGCAACTGGCGGCGGCGGGGGTATGCGCGGGGCTGGCGTTTCAGACGCGGACGCTGGGGTTGGCGATGCTGATGGCGGGGCCGGCGTACCTGGCATTGGGAAGGAAGTGGCGCGAGGCGGCGCTGTTCGGAGGCGTGGCCGGGCTGGTGGCGGCGCCGTGGGTGTGGTGGGTACTCTCGCAACCTCCGCCTGCAAGCGCTGTAGAAGCCTATTATTCCAATGAAAATTATCAAGGGTGGAATGTCCTCTCGAATTTCGCCTGGGGGGAAAAGATCGATATTGTTGTTTCCAATTTGACGGTCATACTCTTTGCGCCGGGACTGCTGGCGGGGGTGCCGGCGGTGAGCATTCTGTCGCTGGGGGCGCTGGCCGTGGGCCTAGTGTGCGTGGCGGGGATGTGGAAGCAGCGGCGCACACCGCAGGTTCTGCTGCTGGCGGTGTATGGGGCGATGGTGTGCGCGTGGGCATGGAAGCCGACGCGGTTTGCGATTCCGTTTCTGCCGCTGCTGCTGTGGCTGGGCGTGGAGCAGTTGCGGGCGAGGCCGCGGCTGCGGGGATGGGCGATGGGCGTGCTGGCGGCGATGAGCGCGGCGACACTGGGGGTGGGGCTGGCGGACACGGTGAGATTGGGATATCCGACGCCGCCGATTGCGGTATCGGAGGCGGACAGTTGGGAGCGGATGGAGCGGCTGATTCAGGAGATCCGCCGCAGCACGCCGGAAAACGCGGTATTGATGGGGAATCTGGCTCCGCTGTACTATTTGCACACGGGGCGGAAGGCCGTGCGGGGCTTCGCGGGCGAGCCGTACCGGCTGTTTTATGCGCCGGGGCGGCAGGAGGCGCGGGAGAATCCGCTGGGGAGCGCGGACCAGTTCTGGGAGGGATTGGAGCGGCTGGGGGCGACGCATTGGGTGGAGAGCCCGAACTCGACGTTTTCCGAGGGGGTGCATTTGAGCCGGATGCTGGAGGAGTTGCGGCGGCGGTATCCGTCGCGGTTTGAGGCGGCGGGGCAGGCGGGGGAGGCTCATGGGGTCTACCGGATGAGGACGGAGCGGGGGCTGGGGAAACTGTAAGGCGGCGCGCCTTCCCGGCTGATTCGAAAATACATTCGCAGTTAATTACAAAATACTTTTTCCAGCAATCTGAATTTTAGGAAGAAAAGCATAGGGTGTATACCTTTTGTTATATGGCCCGAATATCAATCCGATTCAGGGCTTTCTCCGGTAGAATACGCGGTGGCGGAGCTTTACTCTGGTGAACATGAACGGGCGCGCCGCGGCGTGTCCACCAGGAGAGGAAATTAGCATGAAGAGAACTTGGAATGAATTGCGGCTGAAGGCGGCGGACCGGATCGTACGGTTCCGCATTTGGAAAGACACCCACGGACAGGATTTGATTGAATACGCGCTGATGGCTGGTTTTGTGGCGGTAGCCGCGGGGGCAGTGATGCCGAACGTGGCGACGCAGATTTCGACGATCTTTTCGAAGGTAAACTCCCTGCTGACGGACGCTGCGGCGAGCTAGCTGAAAGAGAGCGTCTCGACGGGGAAGGAAAGAGGAGCCCGCTGCCCGAGTGGT
>JAEUQG010000550.1 GCA_016789755.1 Bryobacterales bacterium | reverse complement strand
CGAAGCGGCCGGTGGGGTCCACCGATAGATGGACGGGACGATCGCCCATCGACGGCCGCGTATTCATGAGGGTCAGCGCGCCGGATGCGGTATCGGCGGCGAATGCGGTCACGGCTCCGGGGGCCGATTCGTTCACGGCATAGAGGGCCTTGCGGTTGGGGTGCAGGGCCAGATAGGTGGGATTAACGGCACTGGCGAAAATGCCAGCGAACTCCAAAGCTCCGGAAGCCGGCTCGATACGAAACCCGTAGATCCCGTCCCCTTTGCGGGCCGGCTTCGGATCGGTATAGCTGCCGAAGTAGACGAACACCGGCGCTTCCGATTGCCCGCTGCACGGCAGTATCGCGGAACAGGCTGCCGTGGCGGCCCCCTTCAGAAATCCGCGCCGGCTGAATCCCAGATTCATTGGTTTCTCCCTCGTAGGTGGCGAACAGCAACTTCATGTATCGAGCGTACTGCCGGCGGCGTGGAAAGGAAAGAAGGAAGCGGTAAGGGAGTTGTAAGTAAACTATGTGCCGCTCAGTCTGCCAGGGCTGGGGTATGCTTCTTCAACACGGCCTGCGGCAGATCGACTCCCATGCCGGGCCCTTCCGGCGGCAGGTAGTAGCCGTTCTCGAAGCGGGGCGTGAGGCGCTCCATCATTTCATTGCCGGGTTCGCCGGTGCCGAAGCTTTCGGCCATCGGGCAGTTGGAATGGGAGAGCACGAGGTGAATGGAAAAGAGGCTGCCTCCGCGGTGGGGCATTACTGGGATGCCTTGGGCCTGGGCGAGGGTTGCCACCTTGCGGCCATCGCTCAATCCTCCGCACCATGTCTGGTCCGGTTGAAAGATGTGCGCGGCCTTGTGACGGATCAATTCCTGGAAGCCGTAGCGCGTGAATTCGTGTTCACCGCAGGCGATCCGGGTGCCTTCCACCTGTTCGGTGAGCTGGCGGTAACCTTCGATGTCGTCGGGGTATAGCGGCTCTTCGATGAAGTAGAGGTTAAGGCCGGCGGCGCGGCGCGCGAATTCGAGAGTGTATTCCACGTTCCATCGGCAGAGGCAATCGATCATGAGTTTGGCGCCGGGGGGGATGACGGCGCGCGCTTTGCGCAAGGTGTCGAGCAAGACGAGCATGCTGTCGTTGTCAGGAGCGCCGGCGGCTTCGAACAAGCCCATTTTGAAGGCCTGAAACCCGAGCTTGGCGGCGCGCTCGAAATTTGTGCCGGTGTAGTAGGCCATTGCCTTGGGCTTGGAGGCTCCGCCGAGCAGCCGCCAGACGGGCAAATTGGCGTTTTTGCCGGCAATATCCCATAAGGCGAGGTCGATGCCGCTGATGGCCATGATGGCGAGTCCTTTGCGGCCGTAGAAGGAGGACGAGGCGAACATCTGTTCCCACAGCAGATCGATGTTCAGGGCGTTGGCGCCGAGCAGCAGATCCTTGAGGTGATTTTCGATGATGTGCACGGCCGCGGTGCCGCCGCCGCCCATGCCGTAGCCTGTCAATCCCTGGTCGGTTTTGATCTGCACGAGGATTGAGCCGGTGAGTTGGGAGAAAGGGCCGAACCAGCGCATGCGGGCGGGATCGAAATCGGACTCGAATTTCTTGGTGCCGAAGCGGGAGGTGGGCAGAAGTGGGAGCGGCGCCGCCTTGACGGAGACGATCTTCTGGGTTCCGGAAGAGGCGAGCGCGGCGCCGGCGGTGGCCTGTTGTAAGAACGCGCGGCGCGAGGTGCGGGATGCCATAGACTGCCAGTGTATAAAAAACCTGGGCCTAGGGCATCCCGTCAACTGCGGGTACTTATTGACAACTGAGAAACGTGGAGAACGCCGCCGCCGGGGATACCCCGGTGACGCTGAGCTGAATGCGGTCGCCCGGCGCGACGGCTACGGGCGATGTCGAGGTGCAGTCCGACGCGCCGTTAATCGTGCAGGAGAGTGCCGAGTTCGACGCGTTGACTTGCAGGGTGACGGTGTAACTGCCGCTCGCCGCCGGGTGGACCCGCAGATTGTTAAAGGTGCAGGCAAAGCCCATGGGGATTTCTGAGAAGTTGTCGCCGGTTCGGCTGGTATCGCCGGTTACTGCGAAGAAGCGCGGCAAGCTGTTGTTCAGCGGGTGCACCGCCACGAAGACGGCTCCAGAGCCGGCTGCTCCCGCGGCACCTGTGGCGCCAGTCGGCCCAACCGGGCCAGTCGGGCCGGGTATGGTGCTGGCTGCTCCCGTTGCGCCGGTAAACCCGGTCGGGCCTGTCGAGCCAGTCGAGCCAGTCGGACCAGTCGGACCGGGTACGGTGCTAGCCGCTCCCGTCGGGCCTGTTGACCCGAGCGGACCGGTGGCGCCCGTCGAGCCTGTTGGTCCGGGTATGGTACTGGCTGCTCCCGTTGGGCCTGCGGGGCCGGTCGGTCCAACCGGGCCTGTGGCACCCGCTGGTCCTGCGGCGCCTGTGAACCCCATCGGGCCTGACGGTCCCACCGCGCCGGTCGCTCCCGCGATTCCCGTCGGCCCGGCAGCGCCGGTGTTGCCGGTGGGTCCTGCTGGGCCCGTGGCTCCCGCCGCGCCGGTTGCACCAGCCGACCCTGTCGGTCCGGCAGCACCGGTGTTGCCGGTGGGTCCTGCTGGTCCCGTGGCACCCGTGGCACCGTTGGTTCCATTCGTTCCGTTGGCGCCGTTAGCGCCCACGGGTCCTGTCGGACCTACAACTCCGGTGGCTCCCGCGGGACCGGTGGGTCCGGTCGCGCCCGGTGTGCCAGTCGACGGGCCTGTGGCTCCCGTCGGCCCTGTGGGTCCAGTGGGGCCTGTGGCGCCGCCTGCTCCGCCGCCTCCGCCATCCTGGTAATACCCGTTGATATCCACGATCACGTGGGTCGGATCGGTCACATAGATGGTGATGCTACCGTTGGTACCTGCCGGAACGACTGCGGCGTTGGCGACAATGCGCCCGTCGAAGGAGTTCAAGGTGGACACATTTGGAATCGGGGTTCCGGTGGGAAATGCCGTTAAGTAGGCGAGCGGCCGGGACGGAACCACGGTGATGTTCAGCGAGTAGGCGCGTGCGGCGGGAATGCCGCATTTCCCGGCGGGAACGGGAATGTCGCGCTGAGACGGGCCTCCGAACGCGGGCTGGCCGAAATTGCCGGTGAATCCTAATGAGGCATACTCCGGCCGGGTGTCCACCAGGCGGCAGGGGGCCGCGGCCACAAACGACAGGGGGCCGGTGATGGCTGCGTCGCGGGCGTCCTTGGCGGTGCTGTCCAGTTGGTAGTACGGCGGTGCGTACCAGTTGATCAGCGGTATGTTGTCCTGTGCCCACAGCGCGCACACGCTCCATCCCAGGGCGAACGTGCGGACTATGAGGCAAATTGCTCTGTTTTTCATCGAAAACGCCCCTCGATTGTGAACAAAACCGGTGCCTCCGGCTTCAAAAAGGAACTCACCCGCACAACGCGCCGGGTCGCCCCTGCCTGTGCGGGCATTTGGAAGAGCGTATCACGTTACCGGGGTAATTGAAATAGGGAAAACCGCAGGCGGGCTACAGAATGTCGAGCGCGGCCTGGATCTCGCTGCGCGTGTGCCCGTCGCCGGTGCGGTTGCAGGCTTCGATGCCGGCTTCGTACATCTCTTTTGCGGCATCGGTGTGGCCCATGCGCTCCAGGGCTTGGCCGCCGTGGTAGTAGGCGGCTACGTAGTCGGGGTTGGCTGCGATGAGTTCGCGGTAACAGGCCACCGCCTCTTGCAGCTTGCCCGCCGATGCGTACGCCTGCCCCAGTCCGTAGCGCGCAAAACTGTTGTTCGGATCCTGTTCCAGAAGAGACTGCAGGGCTTGTACTCGATCAATTGGCATATGTCTCCATGCTAATATACTCGGCGATGAGTTCCCCCACTACTGGACGGCCGGTGCGCGATTCGGCGAGCGAGATTTCCGAGATGGCGCTTCCCACGCATGCCAATCCGCTCGGGAACCTGCTGGGCGGAAGGGTGATGCATCTTGTGGATATCGCTGCGGCGCTGGCGGCGATGCGTCATGCGCGGTGTTCGGTGGTGACGGCTTCGATTGACCACATGAACTTCCTGTACCCCATACACATCGGAGAATTGGTGTTGTTGAAGGCTTCTGTAAATAGGGTATTTACAACGTCAATGGAGGTGGGGGTGAAAGTGTTGGTTGAGAATCTGCGCACGGGGGCGGTCCGTCACACCAGCTCCGCGTACCTAACCTTTGTGGCAATCGATGAAGAAGGGAAGAAAATCGCTTTGCCGCAGGCCCTACCGGAAACAGATGAGGAAATCCGCCGTTACCAAAAGGCCGGGGAACGGCGGAAGATCCGGTTGGAAATGCGTCAACAGGCCAAAGGGAAAGAGTAAGTTTATTCCTCTTCGGCTTCGTCCTTATACATATAGGCGATGTTGGCCTTGTAGAGCAGAATGTTCGGCGCGCCTTCGCGGTTCACCTTGAGGCATGTTTTGTCGTACCACTCGATGACGCCGTGAAGTGTTTCGCCGCCCTTGAGGACGAAGACCATGGGAGTCTTCGCCTGCATCTGTTTCACGTAGTAGAAATTCTCGGCGTTGGTCTGATCCGGCGGTACCTGCTTCTTGACTGGCGGTAGTCCTCTGCCCTTTTCTGCCTTGTCTTTCAGATCGTTGATAGGTGGACGGATGAGCCGTCGGTTGCCCGTCTCCATTGCGGGTCTCCTTGGGGGTAGGGTTGTTAGAGTCCCTGAATGCTGTCTTATGAATCCTACATCCAGGGGTGTTTTCCTGATCTTAGCACCACTTGCGGGGTGGGAGGAAGCGTCATTTAACCCAAAGATGCGAAAAGGCTTGCTAGTGGAGGATTGGGTGGGGGGGAGAAGAGAAGAGGAGGAAAAGCGGGCGCAACATTTGGGTGAAAGGGGTGAGTGCGCCCGCCGTCGTAACGGGGATTTAACTATAGGGCGGTATCTCGCCGATGGAGGTTACAGCGGACATTAAAAAACTTTTTGTTGACGCGGTTTGGATGATGCTGTATTCTGAAGGCGAATAAAAAGCGAACATCTGAAAGAGGTTCACCCTAATGTCCTCCCCCATCACCTCTCCCGCATTCCGCTCCGGTCCATCCGGCTGGCGGCACCCTGACTGGCTGCGCTCAGTGTACCCGGTGAAGAACGGGTCCTTTCATGAACTGGAGTTTCTGGCCTCCTTCTTCGATACCGTGGAGATCCCTGTGTCGCATCAGCCGCTGCGTCCGGAGCTGAGTGCCCTGTGGGTCCGAAAGGTGGCCCACAATGCGAAGTTTCGATTCACGGTGCAGGCTCCGGTGGAGTTCACGCACGAACGGCGTTTGGACGCCTCGATGGTGGAGGCTTTCCGGGAGTCGCTGCGTCCGCTGGCGGCCGCCAACCGACTTGGGTGCGTGTTGCTGCAATTCCCCTGGGCCTTTCGTTTCACCGAGGAAAACCGCGAGTACTTCATCCAACTGCGCCGCGCACTGCATGCCTATCCGCTGGTGGCGGAGATGCGGCACGCTTCCTGGATGCGCGACGAAGCGCTGGGCGTGTTCGTCGATTATCACGTCGGCTTCGTCAACCTGGATCAGCCGTGCCACGTGAATGCGATGCCTCCCACGGCATTTCTTACGACGCCGGTGGCTTATGTGCGGTTGCACGGCCGTGGGGAGGCGGGCCAGTGGTTCCAGCGCCCGGAATCGCGCGACTATCTTTATTCCACGTCCGAGCTGGCGGAATGGAAGCAACGGCTGGACCGTATCCGGAAGCATGCCTCGGAAACCTATGTACTGTTTGCCAATCACGCTGGGGGCAAGAGCGTGGTCAATGCGCTGCAAATGAAGACGCTGGTGGAAGGGGTGGCGAGCCAGGCCCCGGGGCAATGGCGGCGTCAGTTTGCGCGGGAATTGCGCGGCTACCTGGAAGCGCCTCAGGCCTCCCGGCAGCCTTCGCTGCTCGACATGTGCACCAAGGCTGTGGCTTGATAGGTCAACAGCGAGAAGAGTACGGTGGCACGGCCAATGGGAGCGAAATTTTCTCGGATTCAGCTTTACGGCGAATCGTGAGCCGAAGCGGCGGATTGCGCCGAAAGCGGTACAACGATTCAAGGAGCGGGTTCGGGAACTGACGCGCCGGACACGGGGGATAAGCATCGAGCGAATGGCACAGGAACTGAACCGTTATCTGCGGGGATGGATTGATTGGTGCTCAATGTCGGAGCAGCGTTGTATCGAGTTCATGCGTGAGGCGGTCCGCGACTTGCGAGACCTCTGCACGAAGTTCGATAACCTTGATCCGACCGTCATGGAAGAATTGGAAAGTGCAGAGGTGTTCGTTCGTTCATCAAGTTCTGGCCGGAAGTTTTTGACCGTAAGGGAAGCCGCGCGTGAGATAGGTTTTGAGACTGAATTCTTGAAGTACAACAAAGAGCTTTCGAAGTTGGCTCACCCTACAGCCTTGTTTCTGTTTCTCTTCAGCAAAAAGAGAAGTGGCAAGCGCAACGAATCATTGGATGCCGTTTGGCGGGAAAGATCGTTCGCGATGGGATCATGATGGCGGAGAAATCTCTAATCGGAAACACCTATCGAAAGTATGCACCATCGATGGCGGCGATTGCCGGCTCCATGCCCGAAGATGAAGTTTCCTACTGGAGCGACCAGATAGACAAAGAACAACGACACACCGACTGGCTCTCAGTTCGTACATATCGTCCCGGCGGGCGACGTCTACCGGCCTTCGAGCAAGTTAGGCCCGACGATCTCCAAGAGCTGGCGGGCAGTAACTCGCCGCGTGGTCTTGCAAGGCGGTGGGGAAATGCCGGGTGTTGCCGGTAACCAGAAAGTGGGCGCTCGCTGCATCCGCGCACTCAAGGAAGCAATTATCCTTCTCGTCGGCCAGCGCCTTGATCGTCGGCAAGTCGGTGAACAATACAGCCGTCTCGCGGATCAACTGCAAAACTCCCTCGATCAGGTCGAGGGTGAATTTGAACTTAGGCCGTCTCAGCACACTTTCATATTCCGCCAGGATTGGAGGTGAGACGCACATCTGAATCTTACCGCTTGCGGCCAAACGAACGACCAACGCCTCGATGCCTTGGGCCTTGAGATTGGCGGACACAATGATGTTCGTGTCCAGAACTACTTTGATCATCGAATGGTGGAGTTACTTCTTCTTGCGCGCCTGCCGGCGGACAGCCGCAATCTCGGCGTTGATTTCGCGCATGGTCAGCTTGTCGGTGCCTTTGCGTTTGGCATCTTCCTGAATAGCCTTCAGTGCCGGAGGGGTCGGAGCAAGCTCGCGGAGACGGTCGATGAGGAGCTTTGGAGTATAAGTGAGCTTTCCACGTTCGACCTTAGCCTCAAGCAAGTCGCCGCGGTTGATACCAAGCTGCTTGCGCACTCCTTGCGGGATGACGACTTGAAATTTGTCTTTGACAGTGACGATAGACATAGGCGGTTTCATTTACGAATTTAGGTTGGACGGTTGGAGATTCCAACTCGTCTCCATCGGTAGCATAGCGGGAAAGCCATACTCTGTCAAAAGGCGGGGCGGTTCCTTATGGCTCACTGCCACGGTTTCCGGATCTGTCAATGAATGCCTGGTCATGTCTGGATGATTCACCAGGTTCATGAGGCTCTGCCCGCGCGCTTCGTTGGTTGTCTCGAAAAGCACAGCGCGGATCGGGTGAATGCCGAAACCAGCTTTGCGGCCCTGCTGCTTCTTGATGAAGTGAAAATAAGCGCGCAACTTGCGCATCATGTCTGCGGTTGTCATGGTTCCGCGATCAACGCCGCGCGATTGGAAAAACGCAGCGTGAACAGCGCGTCGGGTTCCACAGGGAGCCGCTCGGCTTCTTCCGACTCTTTCCAAAAGATCCTGCCAGCATCCAGACTGGACTTCACTCGCTTGCACTTCCGCCTTGCTGCCCGTGAGTTGGCCGCCCTGAGACCAGTTCTCCAGCCGGACTCGACCATCTGATCTGCGCGCGGCCATCTCCAGCACGAAATGCATGCGTGAGACCATGAGCGCGTGATTGAGGAAACCTAGCTAGCTGCATGTGCTGCCCGCGTGCGGCAGCACTGGCGTAGTCTTCTCGCGATTGTTGCGAACCTCTGCCAACATCTGCACATGGATCTCCATTTGACGCATCTCCGCTAGTCACAATGGAGCGACCAACCGCCAATTCGTAGTGAACGCGGGTTACGCTGCGAATAGGTGAAACCCAGCGGCGCAGAGCCGCATACGAAAGGAGTTGGTCGCAATGTCCAAGATACGATTTGTTGGGCTGGATGTCCACGCGGATACAATTGCGGTGGCAGTCGCAGAATCGGGGGGCGAGGTGCGCACCTTCGGTACCATTCCGAACCGATTGGAGTCGATTCGCAAACTGATCGGGAAGCTGGGTCCAGCCAAGGAACTGAAAGCTTGCTATGAAGCCGGACCGACGGGGTACGTGCTGTATTGGCAGCTTACACAACTGGGTGTTGCCTGTGAAGTCATCGCACCGACGCTGGTGCCGAAGAAAGCGGGCGAACGAGTGAAGACCGATCGGCGGGATGCCGAGAAACTGGCTCGCTGTTACCGCGCCGGCGATCTGACGCCAGTATGGGTACCCGATGCGGCGCACGAGGCGCTGCGGGACCTGGTGCGGGCGCGGGAGGCGGCCAAGAAGGATCAACTGAAGGCGCGTCACCGGCTGGGGAAGTTTCTATTGCGGCACGGCCGGCGTCCAGAGGGGATGAAGGCTTGGACGAAGCAATATCTGGAATGGATCAAGAGCCATGTGCACTTTGAACTGCCAGCGCTGGAGGCCACGCTGGCAGACTATCTGCATGAGGTGGAACATGTGGCCGAGCGGATCGTGAAGCTGGAGAAGGCTATTGATGAGGCAGTGCGGACTGCGCCGGCCGAGACTCGTTGTGTGATCGAGGCACTGCAGGCACTGCGAGGAGTGGCGCAGACGACAGCAGCGACAATCGTCTCGGAGTTGGGGACCTTGTCGAGATTTGAGACGGCAAAACAGTTGATGGGATATAGCGGGTTAGTGCCGAGTGAGCATTCCAGTGGGAACAAGGTAGTGCGAGGACCGATCACGAAGACAGGGAACGGGCATCTGAGGCGAGTGCTAGTGGAAGCGGCATGGGCATACCAGCATCGGCCGAATGTGACCGGCTTCTTGCTACGCAGGCAGAAGACGCTGGAATTGAGCGAGGAGGTGAAGCAGATCGCATGGAAGGCGCAACAGCGGTTGCATAAACGTTACAAGGTAATGGCGGGGAAGGGGAAGAACAAGAACCAAATCGTGACAGCGGTGGGGCGGGAGTTGCTGGGGTTCATCTGGGCGATCGGGCGGCAGAGCGAGCAGCAGCAGAAGTTGCAGAAGGCGGCCTGAGGAAAGGGGAAGCAGGGTGCGCAGTAAGGAAGAAATTAAGTAGCAGGAAGATGAGATGTCAGGACAGCAGCGCCGGTTACAGCCCAGGGCCCACGAAAAGGAGAATCCTCGTCACCTTCTATGTGGAATGGGCTACGGCTTTAACCCACGCGTCTAGTCAGAGGCAGCTCCCGACGGATCATGACCATGCGAAAACCCGCGAATATCAGATTGATCAATCGTCGCGCATGCTGCTGGGCTGTAATCGGCCCTGCTGCTCGAACCAAAGGCTCAAGGCTCACCATCAGGAACGTGTTCCTGGCGAGCCGCCCGTTGCGGGTAGCGTGAATACCAGAACGGTGCTCGCCGGCAAGGGTTTGCTTCGCCGCTACGCGCCCTTGCCTACTGCGCGCCGTTCCGGTACAGAAGAATCGCGACGGGCGGCTCCACGCAGGAACACTTCGCGGCTGGTGCGTAGGGAAAGGAAAGGCCGGCTTCCCTCCTGCGGAGGAAAACCGGCCTGATTCAAAAATTTCCTGTCAACGGAGCGTAAAGGTATTGACAGGTCGCTCCATATCAGAAGATGAACTTCAACTGGAGACGGCCGGTGAAGCCGGGGTTGAAGATGTCTTCCATGCCGAACAAGGGGCTGAAGGCCTTGGCGCCTTCCGAGGTACCTCGGATCATGGCGTCGAAGTTGTAGCCCTTGGCAAGGTCGGTGTCGTGCAGGTCGATTTCGGCGCTGGCGCGGGCGCGATTCAACTGCGTCCAGATGCTGCGCGCGGTCTTCTGGTTGAAAAGATTCTCGGCATTGAACTCGAAGCGAAGGCGCTTGACTTCACCGAACTTGTATTCATGGCCGATGACCAGATTGGTGTAGTTCAGAAAGGGGGTGCGCCCGTAGTCTCCGCGTCCGTTGACGAAGATCTGGGTACCGTTGACGGTATTAACGAGTGTGGTGAGCGGGGTACCGGAACCGCCGTAGAAAAAGGCTCCGATATCGGTGCGCTGGTTGCTGCCCCAATCGAAGAAGCGCGAGCCGAAGAGCTTCAGCACGTGCGGACGGTCCGTGGCCAGACGGCCGCGGGGATTGAGATTGCCCTTGGCATCCCAGAGCATTTCGTCGATGTCCCAGGCGCGGTTGGCGTTGCCGCCGGGGCGGGACAACTGGCCGCCGGACTGCTGGGCGACGCCGAAGACGCCGGCGCCATCGGCGCCGGAGCGGATTTCATCGGAACTGGCGAGCCCGGCGTAGTTGCCGTACAGGCGGCTATAAACGTAGCTGGCCGAGCCGAACCACTTGCCGTACCGCTTGGTCAACTGCAATTCCATGGCGTCGTAGCGGCGTTCCGCTTTGGGCGTGGGGAAGGGCTTGGTAGCGCCCGAAGTCGGTGTGGTGACGGCGTTACCTTCACCGGGGTTGGCGTAGTAGTAGACTTCGTCGCCATTGACGAGAACGCCGAGATCCTCGATGGTACGGAGGAGACGGTTGTTCACATAGCTGGCGCGTAGGACCATCTGAGGCGCGATTTCGTGCTCAATACCGGCGTTGATGATGTCGCTGGCCATGGGCTTGATGAGCGGGTCGATGGTGTCGAAGCCGGGGACGCGGCGGTTGCGGAAGGAGTCCCTCACAGCCGGATTCCAGATGTCGTTGCCCGGGAGGTTGGTGCTGTTCAGGCTGAAGACATTGGGGGTATCGAGCGTGCGATAGCGCACCCGCCAATAGTCGCCACCGAAGGTGCCGCGGGCGAGTTCGTACTTGACCCAATCGTAGTAGCGGCCGAAGCTGCCCCAGATCTTCATCTTTCCGTTGCCAAAAACGTCGTAGGAAGCACCGAGGCGCGGAGCGAACTTGTCGCCGTAACCCCAAGAGAAAGCGATGTCCCGAACGCTGCGGGCGAAGGAGGGAACAGTCTCTTTTTCAAAGCGGAAGCCCAGGTTGAGAGTGAGACGCGAAGCGATGCGCCAGTTGTCCTGGAAGTAGAGGTTGCTCAGGTGGGCGCCGGTGGAGCCCTCCGTGCCGATCTCGTGGTATTCGTAGTAACCGTAGGTCCCGCGGGCATTGCGCGGGCCGCCAGCAACGAGGGAGTTGAAGGCGCGATTCCAGAAGATGTTGATGTAGCCACCGGTGGGATAGCCGGTGAACACCTTGTTGACGATCTTCTGGGTGCCGATGCCGAACTTGAAGTCATGGCTGCCGGCGGCGCGAATCAACTTGCTGACATCGCCCTGAACGTAAGTGCGGGTTGCGATGTCATAATTCGACACGGACACACGCGGGGTGTTGTTGAAGCCCGTAGCCTGTTGAAGTTCGGTTGGGATCGCAAAAGGAAGACCGGTTCCGGGAACGCTATATGTAACGGGCGTGATGTTGGGAAGGCCAAAGTCGCGGTAGTTATCCCAGAAGCGGCCGCCTTTGACGGAGAGCAGCGTAGTGGGGGTGGCCACCCAGTCGAGGGTCGCACCATAGTTGGCCTGCGGAGCGTAGAAGCCCTGGCCTTTGCGGATCTGGTTGGCGGTGCGGGAAGAGGTGACGCAGTTGGGGCATTCGCCGTTGATACCTACGAGGGTGCCTTCAACGCGGGTCGGGGTCCACAGCCAGTGCATGCTGCCTCGAATGTTCTTGGAAAGGTCGAAAGAAACCTTTTCAAAAAGCGAGTGGTCGGTGCGCTTCTGCTCGATGGTGTCGCTTTCACGGCCATTGCTGAACTTATAGTCGAAGGAACGGCGATAGATCCGAGGAGAAGCGGCGGTAAAGAAATAGAGCCGGTTCTTCACGAGATAGCCGCCGAGGGTAAAACCGACCTCATGGCGGTTGTCTTTCTGCTTTTCGTCCTGGTAATAACGGGTAGTGGTATCGTCGGTGGGGCTGAGCAGAAGACGCTTCACGGGCGCCGCGCTCAGCGAGTTCCCCGACAGGTAGTAATGTATGTCGCCGTGGAATGCATTGCCGCCGGACTTGGTGATGCCACTGATCACTCCCCCCAGCGCTCCGCCGTACTCCGCGGAGATGCCACCGGTCTTTACTTGGACTTCTTGCAGAATTTCGAACACAGCATCCTGACGAGACTGGCCGTTGATCAGACTGTTAGTTGAGATCCCGTCGATGGTGAAGTTGTTTTCGGCGCCGCTGGCTCCGTTGACCTGGATCCCGCCTTCGATGACGCCCGAATTCACAGACGGCGAAAGCACGGCGAGGTTTTGGAAGCTTCGCGCTTTGGGAAGTCGGTCAAACTCTTCCGCGGTGATGTTCTGCGCGATTGTGGTGTTGGTTGTATCGATGAGCGGCGCGGCCTCTGTGACTTGCACGGCTTGTTCCGCCCTGGCAACGGTCATGGGGCCGTTGACAGTAAAGGTGCGGCCAAGCAACAGGTTGACTTCGGCAGCTTCATGGGCGGCAAAGCCCTGCATTTCGAACTTGACGGAGTAGCGTCCGGGTTCGAGGTTGCGAGCGACGTAACGGCCATCGGACCCCGTCTGCGTTTGGAATACGCGTCCGGAAACCTTGTTCGTTACAGTCACCGTGACATTAGGAATGACGGCGCCGCTCGGATCGGTTGCAGTGCCGTTGATTTCTCCAAATCTCTCCTGTCCCCATGCGGCAGTACCTAGCAGCATAACGAGACAGAACAGGTAGGGCAGGTATGCCCTGAGGCCCTGTCTGAGCCCCATCGTTATTGAGTTGTTCATCTATCCCTCCAAATGCGAGTTGTTCTTCGTGGTAACGAAGAACTCGTCCAGGACTCTGGAACCTTGGAAAGAGATCACCCCTAGTGAAAAGCGACCTCAGTCCATGAAGCAAACCTGAACGATGTTCACAATTATAACAATTGTAAAGGTGTAACACTTTACATCATTTCTACAAGTGATTCGTATAGTACTGCCCGCGCGGAGAATGGTTCATGGTGAACTCTGATGGTGGCCGTATTTCAGGCTTCCATGACCCCAGCGATCCGGCAGTTGGCAGTCTAGTGGGCAAGTTGCGGCCCAGATGGGGAAAGAAAGGGAAGCAACACGTGTTACGGCCAATTCTGTTTCCTTACAGATGTTGCCGCAGGTGAAGCAACACAGGCGCTGCACATTCCGTTGGCGGATTTTGCCGGGGCCTGTCCGGCCTGTGACTGCTTGTGAGGGGCGGTGCGATTCCGGATCTGCACTTGCCAACTCGCCAACTTTGGGGACGCCAGATGAGATGCTGGCGCGGGTGAAGGCAGCCGGACTTTCACCTTCGTTTCACTGAATCCGAGTTGTTGGGAGGAGGTTTGCAGAAGTTCGGGTCACGGCTGTCAGCGGCCCACCCCGGGCGCACGCCTTGGCATCGCAGCACCTCAAAGGACCGACACTAGTAATGATCCTGTACGCAGCGCCATCACCAGATCAGCGAAAACAGAGCCCGCCTATCGTTGCCTGAAGTAGTTGCGCAGGCCCCGCCCGGCTGGTAACACTAGATCCACGGCTATGAAGAAATGGATCCCTATCGGCATTGCCATCGCCGCCGTGGCGGCATGGAAGTCGGGCCTGCTACCGGTCCACTCGCCGCAGCAGGAGCGCGGGTTGGCCTCGATTCGTGTACCGGATGGATTTGAGGTCGCTCTTGCCAGCAAACCGGGCTTGGTCAAGTACCCGATGCTGGGCACCATCGCATCCGACGGCGCCATCTACATGTGCGAGTCCTCCGGCAAAACGATGAAGACGCCGGAAATGACCGCCGACCCCAACTATGTCGTCACCCGTCTCACGGACACCGATGGCGACGGAGTCTACGACAAGAGCACTGTCTTCGCTGAGAAGCTGACTTTGCCCGCCGGTGCGGT
>JAEUQG010000476.1 GCA_016789755.1 Bryobacterales bacterium | reverse complement strand
GTCGTTGGTGTGGAGGGTGGAATAGACGAAGTGGCCGGTGAGCGCGGAGCGGATGGCGATGTCGGCGGTTTCGCGGTCGCGGATTTCGCCGACCATGATGACGTCGGGGTCCTGGCGCACGATATGGCGCAGCCCGGCGGCAAAGGTGAGGCCGATTTGGGGATTGACGTGGATCTGGTTGATGCCGTCCATCTGGTATTCGACGGGATCTTCGATGGTGATGATCTTGCGCTCAGTACCGTTGACGCGCTTGAGGGCGGAATAGAGGGTGGTGGATTTACCGCTTCCGGTGGGCCCGGTGACGAGGAAGATGCCGTGCGGGAGCGAGGTGAAATGTTCCATGCGGGAGAGCATGGAGTCGTCGAAGCCGAGATTGCGGAGGTCGTAGAAATCGCCGGCGGAGCGGTCGAGCAGGCGCATGACGACGCTTTCGCCGTACAAGGTGGGGAGGGTGGACACGCGGAGGTCGACTTCGCGCCCGAGCGTCTTGATCTTGATGCGGCCGTCCTGCGGGAGGCGGCGCTCGGCGATGTTGAGCTTGGCCATCAGCTTAATGCGGGAAATGATGGCGGCTTTCATTTCGCGGGGGGGCGGGTCCTGGTTCTGCAGGACGCCGTCGATGCGGAAGCGGATGCGGAACTCTTTTTCGAAGGGTTCGACGTGGATGTCGCTGGCGCGCTTTTCGACGGCCTGGCCGATCATCGTGTTGACGAGGCGAATGACGGGGGCCTCACTGGCCATGTCGCGGAGGTGTTCGAGATCTTCTTCGGAGGCGCCGACCGCTTCGGCTTCGGCTTCGGTGCGGGCGCGCTCGCCCATGTATTTGTCGATGGCGTCGGCGATTTCCTGCTCGTTGGCGAGCACGGGTTGGACCTTGAGTCCGGTGACGGATTCGACGGCGCGGATGGTCTCGACGTCGAGCGGGTCGGCCATCGCCAGACGGAGGGCGGAGTCGTTCAACCCGATGGGGAGCGCTTTCACGTGGCGGAGGAAGCGCGGGGCGAGGGCTTCGGTTTCGGGGGTGGCGAGGGGTGGGCCTTCAATGGAGACGAGCGGGACATCGAGTTGCTCACTGAGGACGCCGAGCAGGTCGCGGGCGCTGAGGAAGCCGAGATCGAGGAGGATCTTGCCGATCTTCTCGCCGCGCTCTTTCTGGATTTCCAGGCCGCGCTCGAGTTCTTCGGGCGAAATCAGTTTGCGCGCGATGAGGCGCTCTCCGATGCGCATTTTAGAATTCCTGCACCTTGATGAAGGAATCGAGTTGAGTGCGGGCACGCTTGCCGGTGTGAATTTCGAGCAGATCGCGTTTGACGCTTTGCATGACGATCTGCGAGGGGACGCCGGCGGAATCTTCATTGGGGTGGGTGGTGAGCGTAACGCCGAGCACCACTTTTTCCTCGGGGGCGACACCGTCGAGAGAGGCGGCGCAATCGAGCAGCATCTGCTTCATGGCGGTGCGCAGGGCGGGCAGCCGCTGGAGCTTTTTCTGTTTGACGCGGGCCCAATCCTGCTGGGTGTGTTCGCGGTGGAAGGGGCTGATGCCGGGAATTTGGGCCAGTTGCACTTCGGCCGAGTAGACGACGCCGAAATTTTCAATGTAGATGCCGCGGGTCCAGCCGAGGAGGGAGAAGGTATCGCCTTCGAGGACGGAGGAAAGCAGGCGCGTGTCGAAGATTTTTTCCAGCGCGACGACGGAGGCACGCGGGACACGGCCGGCGCCGGTGGCCGCGACAGAGGCGGCAATCAACAACAAAGCTGCGAGTCCACGTCTCATTGCGCGCCTCCACGCTCGTAGCTGGCCACGTAAATGGCGCGGTTCAACTGCTTGTGCATGGTTTCGATGGTTGCTTCCACGGCGAGGCGGTCGGCGCGGCGTTCGAAGGCGAACTTCTTTTCGGCTTCGGCGAGAGCGGCGTGCACGAGTTGCTGGGCTTGGGCGTCGGATTGGGCGCGGACCTGGGCGACAGCTTTGGCGACGGCCGCATTCACTTCGCGGGCGATCACGTCCTGCGGCACGGCAGCGGTGACGACTGGGGTGGCGGACTTGGGGGCGGTGACGACGCCGTGGGCGACAATCGCCATGGCGAGCATGGCGGCGGAGGCGAAGGCGGCGCGGGGTCCGCTGGCCCACAGGCGCTGATACCAATTAGGCTCGAAGACTTTGTCGGAGACGAAGGCAATACGGCGGGGAGGCTCTTCTTCGGGCAGGCGCTGGAGAGCGCCGACGACGAGGCCCAAGCGTTCGGCTTCGAGGGCCGGGCCGGGATTGGCCTGGAGCCACTGCTCCATCTCCGTGCGTTTTCCGGCGGGCAGTTCGCCGAGGATGTATGCCTGTATTTCTTCGTTGGTCATGCGCCGCTCCGAATGGGAGCCAGGCTTTCCTTCAACAATTCGAGGGCTGTGTAGACCCGCGATTTGATGGTGGAAACCGGCGTATCCAGCACCTCAGCGATTTCTTCGAACTTGAAACCCTGATATACCTTCAACAGCACGGCTTCCCTTTGCTCTTCGGTGAGTTTGGAAAGCGCCCGTTCGACGGCGAGCGAGGTTTCGAGCGGGAGCATGCGCCCCCACACGGCTCGTTCGCCGCGATCCCCGGAGTCCTGTTCCGTTTTCGGTTTGCGCAGCAACGAGTAGGCCTCGTTGTGGGCGATTCGGAACAGCCACGGGGCAAAGCGGGAAGGGTCCTCCAACTTCGCAAGGCTTTGGTAGGCTTTCAGGAAAACGTCCTGGCTCAAGTCCATGGCGTCTTCCCGGTTGGCCACTAACCTTAACAAATAGTTGAAGATACGCTTTTCCCACCGGGAGACAAGAAGATTGTAGGCGTCCACATCCTTGCGGCGGGCCCTCAATATCAAGTCCCGGTCTTCAACTTCCCGGAAGATCAAATTCTAACCGGCTCCAATGGGAAAGACGCGGCGCGGGTGAAAAAAGACGAAGTCCCTTCGTATTCTACCGCCGGCCGATGAGGATGGCGATGATGGTGTTGCTGGTGCCGTCCGTGATGCCTGCGGCGGTGACAGCCTGGCCGAGGTTCTGGGTGAGCGAAGTGGAGTTGATGGTGGAGGCAGTCTTGTCGGAATTGCTGATGCCGAAGCCGCCGAAACCGCCGAAGCCGAAGCCCCCGCCGAAGTTGCTGCCGAAGCTGCACCCGAATCCGCCGAAGTTGGAAAAACAACCGCCCCCGAAGCCTCCACCGAAACCGCCACCGAATCCAAAGCCGATGCCGCGCTCAGATCCGGCTTGCCACTCCTTGAGGTCGGCGGTAACGACGCCGCTGACTCTTAAGCCGGGAGTCATCGGTCTGCGGGAGGGGAGGATGAAGTTGATGGCCTTAGTGAACGCGGCGCCGGCGGGTTCCACCGTGGTTTGATAGAGTCCGCACCACCAGGTATCGGCGGCGCTGGCGGGGAGAGTGGTGTTTTCCACGCTGAGGCGGCGGAAGTTGACGGTAGTGCGGCCGGTGACTGCGCCCTCGGGGGCGAAGAACAGGATGCCGGTGTTGCCGACGTTGACCGGTCCGTTTTCACCCGTGGCGGTGAGCGTTCCGCGCTGGTCAAAGGTCACCGATCCGGAATCGGCGAGGACGGGGAGGGCCTGCGTGCTGGCGGCCACTTCGACGAGTTCCGGGCGAGGGCGCTGGTAGGCGACGGCCGAGGCCGCGGTGGCAGGTACATCGCTTACCGATCCATCCAGTTTGAGGCGGTAGGTGAATGGGCCGGCAATGGTATCTTCGGCGATGGCGGGAATGGTCCAGAAGACTACGTTGTCGGCGACGCCGTCGTAACGGGCTCCGCGGGGCAGATCGACATTTTCGAGGAAGCGGGTGCCGGGGGGCAGGGCGGTGCTGATGGTAACTTCGCCGAGGGGTTCGGCTTTGCTGGCGACGTAGACGCTGTAGAGCACGGTGCCCGAAGGCTCATAGAGCCCAACCGAGCGTATGACGGCAGACTGTGCGTAGAGACTGGCGGCGGCAAAGAATCCGGCGGCGAGTGTGGCGGCAATGTTCATGGAAAACCCTCCGAGGATCAGTGTAGGGGACAAGCGGGCGCTGGCCGGTAAGGGAACCGTAAGGACTTGGTAAGATCTGCCGGAGAGGATTCAAGGCGCAGGGACAGTGACGGTGCGATTGACGGAGGACTTCCCGATCTGGCGGGTGAGGCCATCGGACCAAGTCACCTGGATGCGGTCCACTGCGGCGGCAGTACCGAGGCCGAAATGGAGCGGCTCGGCCGAGGCAGAGCCGTAGCCATTGGAGCGCAGCAGCCGGGCGGACTGCCTGCGTTCCCCGGCATCCACTTCGACCCGTGCGCCGAGGGCGGTTTCCGGGAGCGCGACGCGAATCCAGGCCCCAGCGGGAGCAGTGCGGTTCCAGAGAATCAAGGCAGGTTCATTGAGTCGTGTGACGGCGATATCGAGCCGGCCATCGTTGTCGAAATCGGCGTACACCAACCCGCGATAAAACGCGGGGGCCTCAATTTGTTTGGAGGCAAAGCGCAGGCCGCCGGCTGTTTTTTGGGTGGAAGACGCGCAAAGGAGATTGCGCAGAACCAGCAGGGGTTGACGCGACTGCCTGCCGGAGACGGCTTCGGCGTTGTCCATGACATGGCCGTTGGCGGTCACGATGTCTTTGCAGCCATCGTTGTCGAAGTCGGCGGCGGCGAGGGACCAGCCGGTCCAGGCAAGAGAAGCACGGGCCATGCCCGAGCTCAGCGTGATGTCTTCGAAGCCGTTTCCACCGCGGTTGCGGAAGAGGGGGAAAGTCTCGTTGCTGAGGGCGGTGACGGCGATGTCATCCCAGCCGTCGTTGTCCAGGTCGCGGAACTCTACGCCCATGGAGCTGACGGGTGTTCCGGCTTCGTTGAGAGCCACGCCGAGAGGCAAGGCGCTTTCCTCGAAGCGGGGCTGGGTGGGTGTGCCGCGGGCGAGAAAGAGGAAATTGGGGACGGTATCGTTGGCGACGAACAAGTCGAGCCTGCCGTCGCCGTCGGCGTCGCCGGCGGCAGCGCCCATGCCCTTGCCCAAGTGGTCAGCGAGTCCGGTTTCGCGGGAGACATCGCGGAATCGGCCGCCGCCAAGGTTGCGATAGAGCGCGTTGGACAGAGGTTGAAAGTGACGCGGATGGCAGTACTGGCGGATGCCCTGGAACTCGCAGCGAGGTTCGCGGGCGGGGTCCCAGGAGACATAGCGAACCACGAAGAGGTCCGGCAAGCGATCGGCGTTGTAGTCAAACCAAAGGGCGGAGACGGTCCAGGAGCGGGCAAGATCGAGGCCGGAAGCAGCGGTCGCGTCGATAAAGATCCCATTGTCGTTTCGCAAAAGCGCCTGGCGATAGAGGCCGGTGAGAAAGAGGTCGAGGTCGCCGTCGTTATCGTAGTCGCCGGGAGCGACGCCCATCCATCCGGCGTTGGCGAGGGAGGCGAAGCCGGCCAGGGCGGAGACGTCATCGAAGGTCCCGTCTCCACGGTTTCGGAGCAAGCCGCAGGGGCCGGCCAGAGTAGTAAAGAAGAGGTCAGCCCAACCGTCGTTGTTGTAATCGAAGGCGGCGGCGCCGGCGATCATCGTCTCCGGCAGACTGCGCTCTCCGCGGGCATTGTTGCGGACGGTGAAAGGCAACGGCGCGGATTGGAATTGAATCGGGACGGCGTCATTTCGTAGTGCGGGCTGGCGGCGAAAGCGTTCATAGTCGGCGCGGGCGTTCGGGTCTCCGGCGGCGATTGCCTGCTGGAAGAATTGGCCGGCCTCGCCGGGGCGATCCAACGCGGCCAGAACCAAAGCCAGACCGCCCAGGGCGCGCCCGCTGTTAGGCTCTGTCCGCAGCACCTGGCGGAAAGCGCTTTCGGCATCGGCGAGGCGGGCAAGACCGAAAAGAGATCGAGCCCAGTAGTAGCAGGCGCCGGCATCGCGGGGGGCAAGCCGGCAAGCTTGGCGAAAAGAGGGTTCGGCGCGCTCCAGTTTCTCCTGGGCGGCAAAGGTCATGCCCAGCCACTTGTGGGCCTCGGAGTCTTTCGGGCTGCGCTGGAGGGCGGCTTGGAACTCAGTCTCGGCGAGGGCCCAATGGCCGCGGCGGAAGGCATCCTTGCCCGCGGCCAAGGCATCGCGTGCTGGCGCGGGGAAGGCCGCAATCAGGAGTGCGAGGCTGAGCTTCCACATCGTCAAGACACAGGCATCATAACGCCGCTGGGGAGCAACAGGGCGAAGCCGGGCATGCGGCTCCGCCACTGAAATGCGTCCGGGTGCGGCGTCAGAAATCCAACCGCAGGCCCAATTGAACCTGCCGGGATCCGCCGATACCGGTGACCTGGCCGAACTGCGGGCTGGTGACACCGGTTTGAATACCGCCGAGGACGGAACGGTTGAAGGCGTTGAGCATGTCGGCGCGGAACTGGACTCGGTACTTCTCTGAGAAGTACATGTTCTTCTGGAGGCTCAAGTCCTCGTTCGGAGTGAAGAAGGACCGCACTTGGCCATAGCGGGGCGCGGAGGTACCGAGCGTCAGCGGGGCGGGATCGGAGAAGAGCCCCTTGTTGAGTAAAGTGTTCACGGAAGCCGTTGGGGCGAGCAAGTTGAACTGGTTCTTGTCGAACGGAACCTTCATGTCGCCCGCCGCGATGTTGGCGCGGTTCGTGGCGCCATTCCAGACACCCGCCAAGGGGGAAGATCCGCCGAATCCCAAAGGAGCACCGCTCGTGTAGTTCAAGATGGAGGCAAACGACCAGCCGCCGGCGATCAGGTCCATCGCCCGGGAGCCGCCGAGCCACTTGCGGTTGCGGCCGAACGGCAGTTCATAGTTGACGAAGATTTTGCCGACGTGGGCGCGGTCGAACTCGACGATCGCCTTTTCGAGCGAGAGGTTGTAGTAATCGAGGGGCCCGGGGTTATCGCCGATCATGAGCGAACGGGTGTTGCTCAGGTTCTTCGACCAGACGTAGTTGCCGTAGATGGACATGCTCTTGCCGAACTGCCGGTTTACGGTGATCTGAAGGCTATGGTAGTTGGCGAAACCGAGCGGCGCGCCGAAGTTGTTCACGGTGCCGACACCGATGATCTGCGGGAAGTCGCGCAAAGCGCCGGCGACATTGCCCGCGTATCCGGCGAAGGGATAGGCGATGCCGTTGGCAGCGGCCTCGGCTTGATTGCGAACGGGGTTGCTGAGGGCGCGGCCGTATTGGGTTAGAGCGGAGGGTCGAAGCTGGTTGAGCCGGGCCAGCACGCCGTTCCAGAGTCCGGTGGATTTGTTTCCGATGTAGCCGAGATCGACGACGAGGTTTTTCGCAACTTCGCGTTGGATGTTGAGATTCCACTCCTGTACGTAGGGGGTACGTCCATAGCCGGGGTCGATCATGCCCGGGCCGTTGCGCGCGGCCCAGGAGACATCGTTGGTAGCCGGCACGTAGCGATTGGTGGGGAAACCGGCGTCCCAATTGAAGATGCCGAACCAGGGTTGGACGGGATCGGCGGCGAGGTTGTATGTGCCGCCGGCCTGCACATTGGTTTGCTTGCCGAGGGGGGTAGGGTTGAAGCCGTTGAAGAGGTCGCCGGCAAAGAAGATGCCGTAGCCGCCGCGCAGGGTGGTGCGGTCGCTCATGCGATAGGCCAGACCAACACGGGGGCCCCAATCGCGGTAGCTGCGGGTGCCGAAGTAACGCCGCCCGGTGCAACCGCTGCAATTGCCGGCGAATTCGTAGGCGCCGGGAAGCCCGGATTGCGGGTCGCGCACCGTGGGGCTCCAACTGGATAGCTGATTATAGACTTCGTAGGTAGGGGGTTGGAATTCCCAGCGCAGGCCGAGCTGCAGTGTGAGGCGGCTGTTCACCTTGAAGTCGTCCTGAGCGAACAAGCCAAGGTACTTGCGCCGCCCGCCGAGGGTAACGGGATCGTTAAGTCCGGCGCTATCGACAACACCGAGGAGGAAGCTGGCCATGGCGTAGCCGGTAAGGTTGCCGGCAAAGGACTCGCCGGGGATAGCGGTGCCGCGGGGGGCGAAGTTGAAGCCGCCGCCCTGTGTCGGCCGGTTGTTGAGTTGATTAGTGCGCACGTCGACGCCGAATTTGAGGAAATGCTTTCCCTTGGTCCAACTGGTGGTGTTGAGGAACCCCCATTGAATGAAGTTGTTGACGGCACTGGTGGGGTCGCCGAGATTGGTCAGGCCGACGAAGGGGCCGCCGCCCCAATTGATGGTGGGGTAGCCGTAGGTGGAGAGATTGCGGATACCGAGTTCGCGGGCGCCGTCGACACTCGCGTGTTTGGAGAGAGTGGGAGCGTGCAGCCAGTTGAAGGAGCCGGTCATGTTGTTGACTACGGTGGGAGAAACGACCCAATCGTGAGCGAGCCGGGCATAGGTGGTGCCGAGGCGCTGGCTGCGCGCCGCCGACAACGGGCCTCCATCGGAGATGCTGGACGTGCTCCAGATGCCGCCGGCGTCGGCGAGGGTGCTGCGGTTCTTGACGGCGTAGCTGTAGGAGCCCGACAGACGGTGCTTGGAGTTCAGGACCTGATCGCCTTTGACAGAAAACTGGTGGTTGTCGAAGACGGGCGCGTTGGCGATGGGGAACAAGGCGTTGTTAATGAGCGCCCACTGGCCATCGGGCTGCCGGACAACAGGCATGTAGTGCTGCTTCATGAGGCCGGCAACGCGCTGCGAGACCTGGCTGAAACGGGAGACTGGAATGCGGTTGCCGGGAAACATATCTCCGATCCAACGCCCGTTCTCGAGGCGGCGGAAGGTGCCCGGATCGTAGATGGCGCCGCGCAGCACATCCTGTCCGAGGGCGTCGCGTTGGCCCGTGGTGGGTCCCAGGAGGCGGCTGAAATCGCCGTCGTAAAAATCGGGAATCGGGACGGTCCGGTTGGGGGAAGCAAAGCCCAGATTGCGTTCGCGGTAACGCTCGTAGGCAGTGTAAAAGAAGGTCTTGTTGCGGCCGTCGTACAGTTTGGGAATTACCACAGGGCCGCCGAAGCTGCCGCCGAAGATCTGGCGGCGGTCGAGGGGGCGGCGTGCCCCGCGGGCATTGTTGGCGAAGCCGTTGGAGTTCAGGGCCTCATTGCGGAGCATGCCCAAGAGAGAGCCGTGCAGATCGTTTGTCCCGGACTTCATGACGTAATTGAACAGACCGCCCTGGGAGCGGCCAAACTCGGCGGACATGCCGCTGGTGATGACTTTGAATTCGCCGACAGCCTCGACGGAGACGAAGCCGGTGGTGAAGTCGCCGCCCAACTGGGTGGTGGCGGAAGCTCCATCCAGCATGACTTCTTTGGAGAAGCGCATCGAACCGTTGATGTTGCTTTGCCAGAAGTCCCCGGTGACGCCGGGGGCGATTTTGTAGGCAAAGACCTCGGGGGAGCGGGCGCCGGCGAAGCTTAGCGGCAGATCGCGGAGTTGGTTATCGTCGAGACTGGTAGCCACCTCGCGGGTTTCCGATTGGATACGCGGCACCTCGGCGGTGACGGCAACGGACTCCGTGACCTGTCCGAGTTGGAGGGTGACATCGAGACGGATGACCTGGGTGGCGCCGAGAACGATGCCCTCCTGCCGAAGTTCCTTGAAGCTGGGAACGGTGAAAATGAGGTTGTACTCACCGACGGGGAGGTTGGGGACTGTGTATTGCCCGCTATCGGTAGTGGTCACTCCATATTGTGACTGGGTGGCCCGGTTGATTACGGTGACCTTGGTGTTGGGCACGGCGGAACCGCTTGGGTCCGAGACAATGCCGGTAATTGTACCGCGGTTCATCTGGGCGAAAGCGGGTAGCGCCAGTAGCGCCAGCGCGATGGAAATGAGAAGCCTCGACATGGTTGCCCCTTTGGTGGAGTTTCTTGCCATCTTGCGCGGAATGGTAGCTGGGGGACAAGATTCTCACATGTGATATGATGTGAATCACATCTTGAAAGTTAGTAGAGTCAATGAGTTAACTGGGCGCGGGGCGGATTCGGATTTTTCGCCGGATCCACGCTGGCAGCTTACGCAACGGATTCTATCAAGCCCTTGTTTCCAGAGAGCGGAGCGTCTTCGATCGCTTCTCGCCTACCTGGTGGAGGAGAGTTTGCGCGGCAACGCCGCGCAATTGACGGAGCAGCACATCGGTCAGGCGGTTTTCGGCAAGCCCGCCGGTTACAGCCCGACAGAGGACAGTTCGGTCCGGGCCAGTGCCCGTTTGCTGAGGCTCCGTCTGCACGAATACTACGATCTCTACGGCCGGGCGGAGACGCTGGTGCTTACCTTGCCCAAGGGCTCCTACGCACCGGGGTTCGAAGCCCAAGCCGCCGCCACGAGCCAACCGGCGGCGGCGCCACCTGCTCAAAGTGAGCCGAGCCAATTGCTGACGGCGGTCATTCCGGCGCCGGAGGTGATGGCGCCGGGTGTTCGCCGGTGGCTGCCGCGGGCGGTCGCGATGGGTTTGGCGGGCATCCTATGCCTGGTCTGCGGCTATCTGTTGGGGTCGCGGCCACGGCCGGCGCTGCCGGCGGCCGCGGAGACGGCCTTGGGAACCTGGCCGCTTTCGGAGGTATTCGCGGCGGGGGCGCAGACTCAGATTGTCGTGTCGGACGTCAACTACGGCGTGCTCTCGATTCTGGGCGGGCGGGCTCTGAAGATCGATGAGTACACGAGCCCCAGCTATCCGCAGAATCTGCTGCCCGGCCAGGAATCGGTCATGACGCCGCGGGAGCAGGCTCTTTTCTCGCACCTCGCACGGACGAGCTTCGTATCGTACGCCGATGCAAGGATGACGCACCGCATTGTGGAGGCCGCCGTTCCGGAAGGGCCGCGGCGGCAGATCACCGTGCGCTCGGCGCGCGACTTGAAGACTCGGGAACTGGCGGAGGGGAACTTCCTTTTTCTGGGGAGCCCGTCATCGAATCTGTGGGTCTCCCTATTTGAGGAGCGGCTTAATTTCGTGGAGCATAAGCCTGTGGGCGAGGCCGCCTATTTTGTCAATCGCCACCCGCAACCTGGGGAGGATGCGAAGTATCGTGGCATCCCACGCACGGGATCGAACGGGGTTGAATACGCGGCCATTGCTTTGCTGCCTGGGGAGTCGCAACGCGGCAAGGTGCTGATTCTTCAAGGCACGCAGCAGGAAGGAACCGAGGCTGCGGGGCTATTGCTGACTACGGAGCAGGGACGGTCGAAACTACGAGCGGCGCTCAGACTGGGGGCCACGGCGGATATCCGCAATGTTCACTTCGAGGCCCTGATCCGCTCCCGGGTGCTGGGCGGCGCCGCCGCGCAAACGGATATTCTAGCCACGCGGATGATACGGTAGGCGGAAGAAGCTGCTCCGGAATGGGACGAACGTACCTTCACGCCTTAGGGTGCGCCTTGTCGTAGACGGCCATCAAATCCTGTAAGGACAACTGGGTGTACTTCTGGGTGGTGGACAATTGGGCATGCCCCAGCAGTTCCTGGATGGCGCGGAGATCGGCGCCGGCGCGGAGCAGGTGGGTGGCGTAGGCGTGGCGCAGAGTGTGGGGATGAAGGGAAGAATCGCCGGTGAGGGCGATGGAGTACTGTTTGACGATCAGGCGCACGGTTCGGTCGTTGAGGCGCTTGCCGCGCGGACCCCGGAACAGGCATTCCTCACCGGGTTCGCGTTCGGCGAGGTAGGCGGTCAGTGCCTCCGCGGCTTTCCCTCCGAAGGGGACCTGGCGCTCCTTGCGGCCTTTGCCGCGCACGCGCAACCAGCGCTCAGCGAGATCCAGATCGCCCATGTTCAGTCCCACCAGTTCGCTCACGCGGAGACCGCAGCCATAGAGGAGCTCGAAGATGGCCAGGTCGCGCTTCACTTGCGGGCGCTCCAGTTTGTCCGCGGCCACCTGATCGATGAGAGTGTTGGTCTGTTCTTCGGCCGGTACTTTGGGCAGGGTCTTGGGGGCCTTCGGGGTGCGGATGAGGCGGGCCGGGTTGAGCCGTACAAGCCCGTGCCGGTGCAGGTAGCGGAACAGGGACCGCGCCGCTGCCAGCTTTCTGCGCATGCTGACCGCCGCCAGCCGTTGATGATACAGGTGGCCGAGATACTCGCGAATCATGAGCGCGTCGATGGCGGATACGGCCGGGTCCTCGGCCTGCTGGAAATACTCCAGCATCTGGGCCAGATCGGAAGCATAGTTCTTGATGGTGTGCGGCGAGGCGTTAGCCAGCCGCAGATCTTCGAGGAATGCGCGGATCGCCTCAGACAGCAACACCGGAAAACTCCTCCAGCCGTTCGAGAGCCCTGCGGCACACTTCGGCATGACGCGCTTTCTTGTCGCGCTTGAAACGGGCGAGGGACTCTTCGTCCAGTTTGGGGAGCAGGTCGAAGGTGATGTTGGCAGGCTGGTAGTGCTTGGGATCGGCATGGGCGATGTAGTGGCACAGCGACCCGAGCGCGGTCTCGCGGGGCAGCACGCGCAACGTTTCGCCGCGAACGATGGCCGCGGCGTTGCGTCCGGCGATGAGTCCGGTGGCGATGGACTCGACGTATCCTTCGACGCCGGAAATCTGGCCGGCAAACAGGATGCGCGGCGTGGAGCGCAATTGCAGCGTCGGATCGAGCAGCGAGGGAGCGTTGATGTAAGTGTTGCGGTGGATCTGGCCGTAGCGCAGAAACTCGGCGTTCTCCAGGCCGGGGATCATGCGGAAGACGCGTTTCTGATCGGGGTATTTGAGGTAGTTCTGGAAGCCGACCAGGTTGTAGCTGGAGGCGCGCAGCGTCTCCTGGCGAAGTTGCACGGCGGCGTAGGGCCAGCGGCCGGTGCGGGGGTCGGTGAGGCCGACGGGTTTCATGGGTCCGAAACGCAACGTGTCGCGGCCGCGCCGGGCGATCTCCTCCACCGGAAGGCAGGCCTCGAAGTAGGGAACATCGCCGGGGATGTGCGGCGTGTGCTTCTGAGCCTCGAGCAGGGCATCGACGAACGCGTCGTACTGTTCTTTGTTCAGCGGGCAATTGAGGTAGTCGTCGGTGGCATCGATGGACTTGCCGTAGCGCGAGGCGCGGAAGGCGATGGAGTAATCGATGGTTTCGGCGTCGACGATGGGACTGATGCTGTCGTAGAAGTAGAGGCCTTCGGCGCCGGTGAGGCGGGCGATTTCCGCCGCCAGCGCATCGGAGGTGAGGGGTCCGGTGGCCACCACCACGATCCCATCGGCGGGAATGGTCTTCACTTCTTCGCGGCGGATCTCGATGCCTTCCATGGCGCCGAGAGCGGCGGAGACTTCCTGTGCGAAGACATCGCGATCGACGGTGAGCGCCTGGCCGCCGGGTACGCGGGCCTTCTCCGCGGCGGCGAGCAATTGCGAACCCATGCGGCGCAGTTCTTCCTTGAGCAGCCAAGGGGCGGTGTTGCGAGTCTCACTCTTGAGTGAGTTGCTGCACACCAATTCGGCCAGGCGGTCCGTCTTGTGGGCCGGCGTCATGGCTTGGGGCCGCATCTCGTAGAGCACCGCGCGCTGTCCGGCGGCAGCGGCTTGGAATGCTGCCTCCGCGCCCGCCAAACCGCCGCCGAGAATGTGAATTGTTTGCGCCACTTCTTTCCATTATCAATGGTGTGGCGGGGCGCCGAGGCACTATTTGGCGCCTACCTCGCGCTGGCCGTAGTCTTTGATGTCGCTGCCGATATCGTAGATCTTCTTAACGGTGCAGGAGACGTTGCCCGCGGATATGACGTCGGCGATGCCGTTGGTTGGGGTGCCGAGGTAGTAGGTGATTTGGACCAGGTTGGCATTCAAGGTCCGGCCGAGATCGCCGCCCAGTTGCTCGCAGGCGAGGTCGATAATGTCGCTAGCGCGCTTGCGGATGAAGAAGTCGTATTCGATGGCTTCGGTCAAACCGAAGGGGTCGGTTCTGACCAGGGGAGAACCGGCGGCGTAGGCGTAGCCGAAGGGCTGGAAGGGATCCTCCTGAAGGAAGCGCCCGAGTTTGGGATCGTACAGGCGGTGGCGGAAGAAGAGATCGCCGCTGAGGGCGATGGATTCGCGGCCGGTGAAGGCGAGCTGACTCGATACGGCGGGGTTGCTGTTGCTGAGCGCACGGCCGTAGGAATCGGTGAGCAGTTGCGAGAGCACGGCGCCGGTAGAATCGAGAATGGTGCGCACAGTTCCGGTGAGATCGGTGAGCAGCCAGCGGGTTCCGGCGGCGGAATCTTCCGAGAGGACGCGGTCGACGCCGGGGGTGTAGAGGCGGCGGGTGATGGCGTTGCCCGGGGCGACGACGGCAATGGGATTCACCAGATCGTAGTGGAAGCGGGTTTCCCCGGTGGAGTCGGCGGCGGAGATCCTCCGATCCAGGGCGTCGTAGGCGAAGGAGACGCGCCCCGTTTCCGCCGCCGCCGCATTGCGCGTCACGATGGCTGTGACGCGGCCGCGATGATCGTACTCATAGTTGGTGGATGTGTTGTTGGAGCGGAGGCGGCGCTGCGTGAGGCTGCCTTCGGCGTCGTATGTGTAGTCGTAGGCATCGTCGGCGGTGAGCAGATTGGCCGCGGGCAGGTAGGTGTGGACGGCGCTCAGGTGGCTGGTGAGCCGGTTGCCGGCGGCATCGTAGGAGTAGAATTCGTTGGGCTGCGCGGCCGGATTGGGGTGAGTGGCGGAGGTGAGACGGCCAGCCGCGTCGTATTGATAGAGATGCAAGCCCTCGCTATCGGTGGCTTGCGTGATATCGCCAAGTGGGTTGCGGGTGAAGGTCATCAATTGGAGAGCGAGCGTGCCGGCCGGGTTTGTGTGGCGCAGGCCGCTGATGCGATGCCCGCATCCGCCGCAATCGTAATCGATGGCCGTGTTAGCGACCGGCGTAACACCCGCGCCGGCGAAGCGGAGGATACGATTGGGCAGGCCGGCGAGATCGTATTCGAAGCGCACCTGCTTGGTTCCGATGCCCGTGCCGGAGTGGTTGAGCGTGGTGAGTTGATCGAGGCCGTCGTAGGAGAAGGTGGTTACGCCGCCAAGCGAATCGATGGCCGAAGTGCGGTTGTTGTTGGCGTCGTAGAGATAGTCGGTGGCGAAGGCGCCGGGGCTGGCCGTTTCACGCGTGAGGCGGCCGAGCGCGTCATAGACGAACGTGTTGGAAACGGAACCGTCGGCTGCCGATTGCAGGGACCCGGCGGCGTCGAAGGCATACGTGATCACTTTGCCCGTGGACCAGGTTTCGCGGACCATGCGATGCAGCGCGTCGTACTGGTAGTCGATGCGGCGGCCGGCGCGATCCGTGGACGAAAGCAGGTCTCCGATGGCGGACCAGGTGAACGATGACACGTTGCCGCGCGGATCGCGAACCGTGGCGGGGTAGCCTTGCGCTGTGTAAGTGAACTGGGTGGTTGCGCCGCGCGGGTCAATAAAGTGGGTCATGTAGCCTAGCGCGTCGTAGCGGTATTCGCTGGTGTTTCCGGCGCGGTCGCGCACGAAGCGTAGCCGGCATGCCGTGTCGTAGGTGTAGGTGGTGACTCCACCGGCGGGGTCAGTCACAGTGGCCGGTTTGTTGCAGGAAGCCAGATACGTGTAAACCGTGGCCCGGCCGGCGGAATCCGTCTTGGAGAGCACGTTGCCCGCGGTGTCGTAGGAACTGGACGTGACGTTGCCGGCGGCATCGCGCCGGGTGAGCAGATTGTTGTTGGCGTCGTAGGTTCGGACAATGTCGCGGAAATTGGTGGCGTCGGCGTAGAAGCGCTCGGTCAGCAGGTTGCCGCGGTCGTCATAGAAGTAGTCACGGCGGAAGCCGCGGGCGTTGAAGATGCTTTGGGTGAGGGCGGCAGCGTTGTGCGTGAACTGCGTGCATCCGGCCAGCGTGGTGACGTTCCCGCCGGGCGGGCAGTTGGCGATGAGACGGCCTGTGGCATCGTAGACGTTGCGGGCGGTGGAGCGGCCAAGTGGGTCCTCGATACGGGTGAGGTAATTGGGGAATCCGGCGTTCTCGTAGAAGTGGCGGGTGATCAGTCCGAGTTGATCGGTGACGGTGGAGAGATTGCCGGCGGCATCGTAGCCGTAGCGCAGCTCGGCGCCCGATGGCTCGCGGATGACGGTGATGCGGTTCTGCCCGTCACGGGTTAATGTGAGTTGCACGCCGGTGGAGCTGACAATGGCTGTGGGCGTGAACGTGAGCGTGTTGCCGTTGCGGTCGCGGATCAGTTGGACTCCGGCGGTTTCATCGAGTTCGTAACGCACGCCGTCCTTGGTGGTGAGGATGTAGCGGCTGGGATTGTAGTAGTTGTTGAAATCGATGTACGCCGTGCCGTCGAAGAGGAAGACGCTGGGTTCGGCGACTTCCAGTTTGTCGTAGACGCCGGCATCGGGTGTGAAGCGGGGTGTGACGACATACGGGAAGAGGAAAGCCGGGGCGAAGGGATCGAAGCGGAAGCTGACACGGCGCCCGTCGGGCAGTGTGACGTAAACCTTGTGGCCGGGGCGCAGACCCTGGAGCGGGGATTCGGTGGGAGCATCGGTGACGCTGCCGAAGGTGGCCAGCCGCCAGCCCGCGCCGAAGTCGCTCTTGCGGGTATCGAGGCTCGAATAGGCCCGTGCGATGCTCAGCGGGATGCCGCCGAGGGGGATGGTGAGATCGTTGTAGAGCGCGGTGAACTGGCCGAGTTTCGCATCGCCGGAGATGGTGTACGGGATTTCCTGGGAAATGCCTTCAGTGCCTTTGAAAGCTTCCACGCGGACGATGTAGTTGTCGTTGGCGAGTGTGGTGGGATCGATGGTGGCGATGGTGGCGTTCGTGACCAGGCCCGTGCCGCTGCCGATCTGGCGGTCGGCCGCGCCGGGTTGGCGGAGACGGACGGTCCAGGTGATGGCAGGCCCGCCGGGGTTCGGGTCGGCGATGGTGGCGACGATGGGCGCCGGCGTGCGCAGATCCGTGCCCGCGGCAGGCGAGTGGAGAGTGAAGGTCAACGGCGGAACACTGGTGACGTTGACGGTGAAACTCTGGACGGCAGTGGCGTTCTGCGAATCGCGCGCCTGGACGGTGAAGCCGTGCGGGCCGGTTTGTGAGGGAGTAGGCGTCCAGGAGATGAGGCCGGTGTTCGAGTCAATGGTTGCGCCTGTGGGGAAGGCCAGTAGGGAGTACGTAATGGGTTGCGCTTCCAGATCGAGGGCGTTGACGTCGTAGAGGTAAGGGATGTTGATACGCCCGGTGACGACAGGGTCGGAGTGAATGATGGGCGGCGTGTTGCTGCTGGTTCCAGCCGTGACCGTGACAGTGTACGATTGCTGGGCGGTGGCTCCGATGACGTCGCGTACCTCGAGCGTGACGGGATGACTGCCGGTGTTGCTGGTGGTGGGGTTCCAGAATACGAGTCCGGTGGCGGGATTGACGTTCATGCCGGGAGGCGCGGTGAGCAGCATCCAGGAGAGCGTATCTCCGGCATCGGGATCCGTGGCGGTGGCGGCGTAGGTGTAGGATGTGCCGGCCACTGCGGTGGTGACGGGCGTCGAAGTGATCTGCGGGCCGCGGTTCAGATTCTGCACCACGATGGTGAAGGATTGGGTGATGGAAGCGTTCGAGAGATCGCGCACGCGGGCGATGACCGGGAATGCTCCAGTGGCGGTGGGCGTCCACTGGATGAGCCCGGTGGCGGAGTGGATGGTCATGCCGTTGGGCGCTGTATCCAGCAGGTAGGTGAGCACGTCGGCGGCATCGGCATCGGAGCCGCGGAGAGCGTAGGAGTAGAGGCGCCCGAGCGCGCCGCTGGTGATGGCTGTGGAGAGGATAATCGGCGGCGTGTTGACAAGTTGCGTTTCGATGAACAGCGTGAAAGCTTGCGATGCGATGCGCCCGCGCGAATCGGTGACGGTGAGGGTGAGGCGGTACGAGCCGCCCTGGGCGGCCGAGGGGAGCCAGTCGATGCGCCCCGTGGACGTGTTGAACGTCATGCCGGGCGGCGCTCCGGTGAGGGCGAAGCTTTTCGTGTCGCCGGCGTCGGGATCGGCCACGTTCGGCGTGTAGGTGTAGGCCACTTGCGTCCGGCCGCGCGTCGGCGGAAGGCTGAGGATGCTCGGTGGCGTATCGCCGCGCTGCGTGCGCGGAATGGGCTGCACGGAGGATTCCGTTCCCTGCCGCGATTCCTGCGATTGCGCGTTGAGCCAGCGGACTTCGTAGAGGTAGCGGGTGTTGTTGGTCAGCGGCTGATCGGAGTAGGCGCCGGTGGTGGTGACAAGCGCTCCGCGAATGAGCGTGGGAGCAGCGGTTCCTGTGCGGCGGTAGATGTTGTAGCTGACGGCTCCCGGGATCGGGGTCCATTTGAGATCGGCGCCGCTGTCTTTGCCGCGCGGCAGCAGATCGTCGACGGTGGTGTAGGGGCCCTGACCGATGATGAGCTGGGTGGCGTGTTGATTGTTGGTTTCGTCGCCTTCGTTGACGATGTTGTTCGCGTCGGCGGTGACGACGAGGTTGATCTGGCCCGTGGGAGGTGTGAGCCAGGTGATATCGACATCCTCGTATTCGCCGGGGTTGAGCGGGCGGGAGGTGTTGACGGCGCCGAGAAGCGTCCCGCCGGGGCCGTTGCGGAATTCGACGCGGTTGATGGGGGCAGGTAGCGCCCCGGCGCTGCCGATGCGGGCGATGAGGAGAGTGGACGCCGGGAAGTTGGTATCGACGCGGCGGAGTAGGGATACGGTGACATCGGGGGCGGAGTTGGATTGCACGGGGGATTCGGGCACAAAGCCGTTGGAGCGGAAATTGTTGAGACCCGGGACGAGCCAGTTGGAGCGGAAAATGGCGGGGACGGTGAGATCGTCGTTGATGTTGGTGACGGTGAAGTAATCCTGATTCCAGAGGGGGCGCGTGTTGGCCCAGTTGTTGTTCGCGCCGGAATAGACACGGACGCCGCGGCCTTCCACGAAGCCGGAGATATCGGCAGCGACGACGATATCGGCGTGCCCGTCTTTGTCGATGTCGGCAACGGCGGGACCTTCGCCGGCAGTGGACGAATAGTGGTTGAACTGGTTGAGAATGTCGCCGGTGGTTCCGCGCAGGATGTAGAACCTGGTCTGATCGGCGTAGATGATTTCGCCGCGGCCGTCGTTGTTGAGGTCGAAGATGACGGCGGTGGTGACGCCGGAGGTGTGTTCGGCAATGGGGATGCTCCATTTGATGGAGCCGTCGGTTTCGTAGACGATGAGGTTGATGCGGTCAACGATGGCGAATTCGGGCTGGCCGTCGCCATCGACATCGCCGATGACGGGGGGACCTCCCCAAGGCTGATGCAGGGCGTGATTCACAGCCCATTTCACCGTGCCGTCATGTTCCAGCATGTAGAGATAACCGTTGTTGTAGCAGCGGATGAGGATTTCGGGGTTGGGATCGGAATCGAAGTTGGCGACGGCGGTGGGGCCATCGACGAGTGTGGTTGGGGTATTGAGCTTGTTCCAGTAGATGGAGCCGTTGGCGCGGTAGGCAGTGGGTCCGGCGACAATTTCCAGCGTGCCGTCAAGATCTAGATCGGCGAGCACCGAAACCATTTGACCGGCGTAGCCGTGCCCGGAAGCGCCGGAACCCACCCATAGACGCACGCCGTTGGCAGCGGAAAAGGCGGCGTTGCCGGCGACGATTTCCAGCGTGCCGTTGCGGTCCAGATCGGCGGCAAGAGGCGCCGTCCAGGTGTAGAGACTGACCGATGCGCTTCTCCACTTGAGGGTTCCATCATGCTCGAATGCGATGAGGCGGGTGGAAGTATCGAAGGTGATGAGTTCGGGGCGGCCATCGGCATCGATGTCGGCGAGGGTAATGGGGGCCGAGGGGCTGACTTGCAGGTCCGGATCGGTGACGGTGAAGAGAATGGCGCCGGTGTCGCCCGAGGCCACGCGAATGTTGCCGCGGACGGCACTGACGTAAGTGGAGAAGACAACGTCGGGGATGCCGTCGCCGTTGACGTCGCCGACGGTGGGGCTGCTCAATGAAGAGAGTGACGTCGGAAGCTCAGTGAAACTGGTAGTGGCCCATTTGACGATGGGGTTGAGGGCGGTGTCGGCGGGTCCGGTGAAGACGCTTGATTGTCCGCTGTGGCGCGTGTTGTTCGATTCGTTGCTTTCCAGGATGACGTTGTTCGAATCGGCAAAGACATAAAGGATGCTGCCGCGGAAAAGGAGCGTGCCGTTGATGGGGATGTTGATGCCGGTGGTGGCGTTGGCGGCGAGCGCGGTGGCAATATTCGCCGTGCCCAGGAGATTGTCCGTGCCGGCGTCGTAGCGGGCGTTGTTGTTGCGGTCCTCGAACGCCGCGAGTTGGAAGCCGGTGGCCGTCCCCACGGAGCCATTGTTGCGCACGGTGACGGCTAACGATCCGGTGGCGGCGAGCGTTTGCGGATCGGTGTTGACAGCAGCCGTGATGGCCGTCGGTTGCACGTCGGGCGTGGCCTGGGAGATGAGCCAGAAGGCTGGAAGGACAGCAATGGCCAGATAGCGGAGTTTCATGATGTGGCGGCTCCTTTGCTTGCGGTTACTTGCGGCGGATGAGGACAGCGGCGAGAGTTGCGGCCGCCACGAGCGCTGCGGTTGCCGGTTCGGGGACGCCGGAAGTGGGGGCATCGCTGAGCGTGGCGTATCCGTTGACGTAGAGGGAGACGTCGGAATCCGGGTCGTAGTGGCCGAGGCCGGCGGCATCGGTGAGGCTGAGCGTGCCGGCTACGGTGAGCGTCTGGCCGGGCAGAAGCTGCCCGACGCGGAAGAGCATCGCTTGGGAGACGTCGTCGACGGGGCCGGAGGCGGGAACTCCCGAGGTGTTGTCGAGGGCCGCTTCGTTGGCATGAGTGTAGATATTGCCGAAGGTATATTCGGGCTCGTCGATTTCCCAATCGGTGAAGGTGAACGCGCCGGAGGGAGCGAGGATAGGGAGAAGGTTAGAGAGGAACTCGCCGTACTCGTTGAAGTAGGTGTTGTCGTCGCGGTCGATGTCGGGGTCGAGGAAGAGAGTGAAGGTGAGGTTGTCGATGGCAATGCCGGTGGTGTTCGTCCAGACGAATTGGAAGACGCCGAGGTTGTTCGCGTCGAGGAATGAGGTGAACTCAGGCGAGGAGGAGTTGAAGGCGGCCTGCGGAGCGGTGGAGCCTCCGTAGTGGAGGAAACCTTCGATGCTGACGAATTGGATGGTGGCTGCGGGAAGCCCGGCAGCGAGCAGTAAGGCGAGTACGGCGGCGCGTTTCATGGTGGCTCTTCATGTGGTAACTCGCAAAGCGGGCGTGACGAGTGTCATGAAAAACCGCGACGGAAACGGAAGCCGGATTCTGGGGAGGGTGCGCCGTGGTCTGGCACCCTGCCCGAAGAGGGTGCTCCGGGCACCCTCTTGACGTGCATTGCGAACAGCCCGCACCTCCGATTTGCGGGCGGGGCAGAGTGGGCGCTAGCGCGAGCGCGAGCGGCGAAGGCAGCCGAGCAGCGCCAATCCCGTGCCCAGTAGCGCAATGGAACCGGGTTCCGGAACGCCCGCGCCATCGTCCGTAATGAGAGTAGACTTACCGGTACCGACAAAGGCGTTGGGGCCGCTGTTGTAAGCGAGCAGTAAGCGGTCCGCACCCTGCACGCCTTCGTCCTTGATACCCACGGTTGCCGAAGCGCCATTGTTGCGGGGATCCGTACCGACGATGAGATCCAGATAGCTGAGCAGGATGCTGCCGTCGGCTTCCCGCAGGCGGACCTGAAAGGTGAGGGAGTCATCCTGTGAGCTGTCCATGAAGAACTTGACCTGGTTCCACTGGACAATGAATTCCCGTGCGCCCGGAATCCCCCTCACCTGCGTGAACACGCCCGTGGAGTCCCCGCCGGTGGTGACCAGATCGTCCCAGAATACGGCAATGGTAGGTGCTTCCTTCGGCGAATCGGTTAGATCGGAATTGTCGGGTGTGTTCCATACCCAACCGAACATCATCAATCCGTTGCTGGACACGCTCAGCATGTCGAATGCGGCTCCGTATATTTTAAAGTCGAAGCCGATGGGGACGAAACCGGCGGCGTTGTCCGTGTTGTTGAGGACGGCATAGGGTGTTCCGGTTGCGGAGATATCGACGAAGTCGAAGGGAACGGCCGAGGCCGAATAGGGTTTGGCGAAAGCAGGGATAGTCCCTAGCGCCAGAAGAGTGAAGAGTATTTTCGAGTATTTCATTTGGTAGCTCCAGACTTGATTGATTTGCCAGCCTTGCCGGACAGAGATGCCTGCGGCGCTCCATGTTGTCCAATGGCAAGAGCGGTGGTGTTTTTAGCCTGTTCGGCTTTTCTTTCCTGTTGCAACGGCGGCAAAAACGCCGTCATACCAATCAGGGCATTTTCTACGGGCAACACGTCGCACGCCGGAAAAGAAATCCGGCGTTGCTCTCGAGTACGGTGGCTCCAGTCCGCGCGGATCCCCGCCTCGCATCAACCGGCGCCGTGGGCAACACCGGGCTTCCTCCAGCGAGAACCAGCTTAGCGGCCGGCGGGCGCACAATCCGTGAAGAAACCGTGCAGGTTCTGTGCAGATTTAGCCACCTCCCAACGCAAGGGGCGGTCACTCCGGCTTGCATGCAGCCAGTTTGTAGGCGGACACTGGAAGGGCTGTGAAGTATCCGTGCAGGACTCATGAAGACAGCCGGTAGCGTGCGGGTCGTACTCAATTTCGCTGGCTTCGGTCTCGACGTGGGGAACCGGTGCCTGTGGAGGGCTGCTGTCCGTGTACCTTTAGCGCCGAAGGCGTTCGATGTGTTGTGTCATCTGGCGCAGCGCCCCGGGCAACTGGTTACGCCGGGTCAATTGTTGGAAGCGCTGTGGCCCGGCACTTACGTGCAGCCGGAAGTGTTGCGGCGCTACATTCTGGAGATTCGCAAAGCGCTGGGCGACCCGGCCGATGCGCCACGAATCGTGGAAACCGTGGCGAAGCGGGGATACCGCTTCGTCGCCCCTGTGACGGACTGGAGCCTCACGCCGGCGCCCGGTGCGAAACGCATTGTGGGACGGGAACGCGATCTTCGTTTTCTGGCGGAATCATGGGAACGGGTGAAAGGCGGCCAGCGGCAACTCGTTTTTGTTTCCGGCGAGGCGGGCATCGGCAAAACGACACTGCTCGAGGAGTTTCGCAGGCGCACGCCGGACGGCGACTGGCTCATAGGGCATTGCTTCGCTGGGTTTTGCAGCCTGGAAGCCTATTACCCGGTGTTGGAAGCGCTGAGTCAGTTGGCAAGGACGCGGACACGGTTGGCGGAGACGCTGGCGAAGCATGCTCCCACCTGGTTGGCACAGTTGCCCTCGTTGCTTCAGCCCGGCCAGAGAACTGCACTGAACCAGGAGATTCTGGG
>JAEUQG010000448.1 GCA_016789755.1 Bryobacterales bacterium | reverse complement strand
CACCGCGCAACCGCGAGCGCAGTTTCTGCTGCGGGGCCGGGGGCGGGTTGGCGTTTCTCGGCGAGGAGAAAGGCGAGCGCGTGAATGTGGCCCGGGCGCAGGAACTGATGGGAGTCGACCCGGCGGTGGTGGGGACGGCCTGTCCGTTCTGCAACACGATGTTCCGCGATGCGCTGGCAGCGGTGTCGGCGCAGCCGCCGAAGCTCATGGATATTGCGCAAATCGCGGCCGAGGCGATCCGCGAGAGCAAGACTCCGGTTGTTTAGACGCGGACGGTAGACATGGGGAGGAGAAAGCCGCCATCCACTTTGAGGATGGTGCCGGTGATGTAAGCGGCGTCATCGGAGGCGAGGAAGCGGGCCGCTTTGCCGATTTCCGACGGATCGGCCAATCGCCCGAGAGGAAGTTTCTTTCCTTCCTCACGGATGAGCTCTTCGCTGAAATAGCGGCGTTCCCCGGGAGTGTCGGTCCAGCCGGGTTCGATGGCGTTGACGCGGATGCCGTATTGGGCCAGTTCCGAGGCCCAGGTGAGTGTCATCGCGTTGACGCCTGATTTGGCGGCATTATAAGCCGTGGACATGGGGAACGCGCGCTCAGCATGGACGGAACTGATGGAGATGATGGCGCCCGGCGTTCCGGCTTTCACCATTTGCCGCGCGGCGATCTGCGAGCAGTGGAAGACGCCCCAGAGAGCGACGGCCCAGACCCTTTCTACTTCGGCGATTTCGAGATCGAGGAACGCCTTGCGAACACCGAAGGCGGCGTTGTTGACCAAGATATCGAGGCGGCCATAGGTTTGCTGAATCCGAGCGCCGGCGGATTCCATGGCGTTGCGGTCACTGACGTCGGCTGCGACGAACAGAGCGCGGCGCCCCAGCGCCTGCACCTGCTGTATCGTTTCCTCTTCTCCGCCGAGGTCGCAGAAGGCGATATCACAGCCGGCGCGCGCGAGTTCTACCGCGCAGGCCTGGCCGATTCCCTTCGATGCTCCGGTGATCCATGCGACTTTACCTTCCAAACGAGCCTCCTACTGTATCCTAGTGCTGAATGCGCAGCTTTCCGAAATCCGAAGCGATTCTCGCACACAACCGCCGGTTCATTCCGGGCGGCGTGGTGAGCGTGAACCGCAGTGTCTCTCCACAGATCGTCTTCACCCGCGCCGAGGGGGCGCTGCTGTGGGACGCCGAAGGAAACACTTACATTGATTATCACGCGGCGTTCGCTCCGCATTTTCTGGGGCACAACGACCGGGACGTCAACGCCGCCGTCGAGCAGGTGTTGCAAGACCAGGCGAGCCTGTACGGGGCGGGAACTACGGTGCTGGAAGGCGAACTGGCGGAGCTCATCTGCACGAACATTCCGTGGATCGAGTGTGTGCAGTTTCTCAATACGGGGAGTGAAGCGACAGCGGCGGCCATTCGTGCCGCAAGGGCGATCACGGGGCGGGACCATATCGTCACGATGCAGGGGGGCTACAACGGGTGGCACAACGACGTGGCGGGGAATCTGATGACTCCCCTGGCGCAGCTTGGGCCGCGCGTGTCGCCTGGGGAATACGGGTTTCATCCGATTTCCGCCGGCATTCCGGAAGCGCACCGGCAACTGGTGCACAGTGTCAATTTCAACGATCTCGATTCGGTGCGTTGGGTGTGCGAACGCTTCCCCATCGCGGCTCTGTTGACAGAGCCTATTCTGCAGAACATCGGGATTGTGAAGCCTGTCGCGGGGTATCTGGAGGGGTTGCGGGCGCTGGCTGACGAATTCGGTTTCCTGTTGCTATTCGATGAAGTAAAGACCGGGTTCCGGCATGCACTGGGGGGCTACGCGGGGATCAGCGGAGTGCAGCCGGATCTAGCGGTGTACGGCAAGGCGATCGCCAATGGATATCCGATGGCTGCGTTGGGGGGAAAGAAGCAGTACATGGATTGGTTCGTGCATCCGGAGGCAGCCAAGCGGGTGTTGCTGGCGGGCACGTACAATGCGCATCCGGCGCCGACAGCGGCGGCGATCGCCACGATTCGGAAGTTGATGGACGAGGATGGCGAGGTTTACCGGCAGACGGAAGCGCTGGGGGCGCGGATGGAGAAAGGGCTGCGGGAGGCTATCGCGAGCAAGGGAGTGACGGCGAGGGTGGCGCGGCAGGGGTCGGCATTTTGCATTTACTTCATGGATCACGCTCCGGTGGATTGGCATGACTTGGCGGGGCATCACGATTTCGCCTTCGATGAGGCGTTTCGGCGGCGGTTGCTGGAGCGGGGGATTTATTTCTTCCCGCTGGCGACGAAGCAGTGCTCCATCTCTTATGCCCATACGGTGGAGCAGATCGACCGGACGGTGGAGGCTGTCGAACAGTGTCTTTCCTGCTGACGATGGGATTGCTGGCCGCGGCGGCGGAGGCACAGGGCTTGCGGGCGGGGGCGGCGCAGGTGGATGTCTCGCCGAAGACGTTTCCAGTGATTGTGAATTGCGGGATGCTGGAACGTACGGCGGCGAAGTTGACGTTCCCGTTGTATGCGCGTGCGCTGGTTCTGGAAGAGGGCGAAACAAAACTGGCCATTGTTGTTGTGGACAGTTGCATGATGCCGCGTGAGCTGATCGACAAGGCAAAGGAGCTGGCGAGCGCCGCGACGGGGATCCGGGCCGACCGGATGACGATCTCGGCGACGCATACGCATTCGGCGCCGTCGGTGTTTCCGTGTCTGGGCTCAGATGCGCAACCGGACTATGCGGCGGCGCTGCCTGGGGCGATTGCCGACGCGATTGTTGCGGCGCACCGGTTGTTGCAGCCGGCACAGGCGGGATGGGCCGTGGAAGAAGACTGGGAACACACGCACTGCCGGCGTTGGATTTTTCGCGCGGACAAAATGCGCGAGGATCCATTCGGTTTGCGCACGGTGCGGGCGAACATGCATCCCGGTTATCAGAATCCCGATGCGATTTCCGAGTCCGGACCGGTCGATCCGGGGCTGACGGTGTTCTCCGTCCAGAGCGTGCAGGGCAAGCCGCTGGCGTTGCTGGCGAATTACTCGCAGCATTATTTTGGCGATGAGCCGGTGGGTCCGGATTACTATGGCCGGTTTGCGCGGCGCATGACGGAGCTAGCCGGCGGCGATGCAGGTTTCGTGGCGATGATGTCGCAGGGCACCAGCGGAGATCAGATGTGGATGGATTACGGCGCCGCGAAGCGAACGTTGAGCATCGAGGAATACGCGGCGGGAGTAGCGGAAAGCGCGATGAAAGCTTATCGACGGATCCGCTATGAGCGGCGAGTGCCTCTCGCCATGGCGGAAACGAAGTTGACGCTGCGGCGCAGGCTGCCCGATGCGGAGCGGCTTGTGTGGGCGAAGAAGGTGGTGGCGGAGATGAACGGGCGGAAGCCGAAAAATCAGCCCGAGGTGTACGCGCGGGAGCAACTCTATCTGGAGGAGGAGCCGAGCCGCGAACTGAAGCTGCAGGCGATACGGATCGGAGGTTTGAACATACACGCGATTCCGAACGAAGTGTTCGCGCTGACCGGGCTGAAGCTGAAGCTGCAGAGTCCGCTGGATGGGGCGATGAACATCGAGTTGGCGAACGGCGCGGAAGGCTATATACCGCCGGCGGAACAGCACCGGTTGGGCGGATACACGACGTGGGCGGCTCGATCGGCGGGGTTGGAAACAGGAGCGGAGGCGACGATTACGGAGGCGCTGTTGCGGCTTTCCGAGGGGCTGGCAGGAAAGGCGCGGCGCAGCTATCGGGAGCCGCTTGGAGCGTATGCGCGCGAAGTGCTGGAATCGAAGCCGGCAGCCTTCTGGGGCTTCGCCGAGTTCGGTGGCGATAGCGCGGTGGACCGGGTGGCCGGGCGCAAGGCGCGATACGAAGGAGGCATTGCGTTCTTCCTGCCGGGGATCGGGAGGCAGGAGCGGGCGGTGCAACTTGCCGGAGGGCGGATTGTGCTGCCGGCACCGGAACTGGCGGGCGATTCCACCGTTGAGTTCTGGGCCTGGAGCGGGACGGGAAGCGGGCGTGTTGTTACGATCGGCGACATGCAGGTGCCAGCCGGGCCGGCGAAGCAGTGGCAGCACATTGCCATTGTGCGCAAGGGCTCGCTGTTAAGGCTCTATCGCAACGGAGTTGCCGAAGGGGGCGTGTCTATCCGTACTTCTGCGCCGGCTGGGCAGATAACGATGGAAGGGTTCGAAGGTAAGCTGGATGAACTGGCCGTTTATGCGCGGCCTCTGGCAGCAGTAGAAGTTTCTCAACACTGGCTGGCGGGGAAGTAAAGGAAACCGGAGCGATGCGTAATAGAGAGGTGGAGGTTACTCATGAGTAATAGACCGATTCATTTCGAGCTGGGTGTGGTGGAGCCGGAACGCGCCGTGAAGTTTTACGAAAGCGTTTTCGGCTGGAAGTCGATGAAGTGGGACGGCCCTATGCCTTACTGGCTGGTGACAACCGGGGCTGAGAATGAGCCAGGCATCAACGGCGGCATCATGATTCACCAGGATGCGCAGCCGCGCACGGTGAACACGATCGGGGTGGAGAATGTGGACGATTTCGCGGCGAAGGTGATGGCGGCGGGCGGGCAGGTGGTGGTTCCGAAGATGGCGATCCCCGGTATCGGGTGGCAAGCTTACTGCCTGGACACGGAAGGGAATCTGTTCGGCATACATCAGATGGACGTGAACGCGAAGTAGAGTAGTTTGCGCGGTCACAGGCGGCGGAGGGCGATCTCGCCCTTGCCCCAAACGGTTTGGCGGCCGACGCCGGTGAACGAGGCGGCGTGGAGATAGGGGGCGAACTCCTGGAGATCGCCCTCATAGGTTGCAGTGCCGATGAAGCCGCCCAAGGGGTGACGCTGTCCGGTGCGCGTGCTGAAGCGGTCCACGTTGACCTGTTGCAGCTCCGATGCGCGCATGCGGACGTGGGCGGCACGTTCGGCGAAGGCGCGGTGATCCATTTCAAGCGGGCCCTCTCCGTAGAGGGTGCGGAGGGCGCCGATGCGGTCCCTGATCCGCGCCAGGAGCACGGCGAAATCCGGAGCGGGCAGAAGCTGCCCGTTGTTTCCCTTGATCTCAGTAGGCGTCAGGAACATGAGGGCCGCCCGATGGAGCGGCGTTTGTTCGGTGTCGAGAGCGATGTCGAGACGTTGCTGTTCGCGGTGCATCAGGCGGGCGGCGCCGCGTCCAGGGCCCAAGCCTTGCGCTGCCATGCGCTGGAGGGCGTCCGACACGGGGGCAATTGCGTTTTCGTCGAAGAGGTTCAATTCGATTTGGAACCGCTCTTTGGGGGCAAAGGAGCGCCCTTCGAGCGATCTGACGCGGAAGACGAAGGGGCGCGGGGGATCGGCGAATCCGCTGGGCCCTGCGGTGCTCTTGGGGCGGAAGATGCTCTCCTCCAGAATCAGTCCCAATGCGCCGCGCAGCACATTGGCAGCCTTACCTTGAGGGAAATGAATCGCATCCAGGGCTTCGAAAACGAAGCGCAGCGGATGGACCGTGAAGCGCATGGCTATTCGGTGAGAAAGGCCACGGTTTTAGTTCCCGATACGTCGAAGGGCTTGCGGCAGCGTTTGCAGGAGACCTTATCCTGCGCGAGCACCATGTAGCTTTGCGCCTTGGCGAACTTGGCGCGGTCGCGCTCATCGGCTTGGCGGGGAAGGGAACCGCGCTTCTTGCGGACGACCCAAGGGAGTTCGTAAGACTCCTTGGAGCGGCAATAGGTGCAGATCAGATCGATGGAACGGGTGGTTCGAGATTCGGTAAAAAAATCGCGCTCGTCCATACGGGCTTAGTTCCGCCCGCACATGCCGCCGGGCATTCCGCACATACCGCCTCCGCAGGCGGGCATGGTGGGGGAAGCCTTTGGGGAACTATTGGCGTGAGCGGAGAACGTGGATAGCTGTTGGGTCAGGTGCTTTCCCGCGCACTTCGGGCACTCGATGTCGTCGGAGCTTCGACGCACGAGTTTCTCGAATTTCGTTCCGCAAGAATCGCAAGCGTATTCGAAGATCGGCATATCAACATTCTACCAGCGGCGGCTAATCCTCGATCAACGAGAGGGCGATGCGGTCGATGATTTTTCGAATCTCGGAGGAAGGAATGGTGTGGTTGTTGGCGATGATGGAGAAGGCGAGGCGCGCTCCGCGGCGCGTGGTGAGGTATCCGGACAAGGCGCTGGCAGTGGCGAGCGTGCCTGTCTTGGCGTGAATGACGGCAGCCTTTTTTTCCTTCTCGAAGCGCGAGGCAAGGGTGCCGTCCTCGCCGGCGACGGGCAGCAGGCTGTCCCATTCGGCGGCGTAGGGGCGCGTATCCATGAACGCCAGCAGGCGCGTGAGTGTGGCCGGCGCGATGAGCGTGCGGCGGGACAGGCCGGAACCGTCCTCGAAGTGGAAAGACTTGGGGGCGGCTTCGATTTCGGCGAGGAACGCTTCCATTTCTTTGAGGCCCGCTTCCCGCGTCGCTTCGTTGTGCTTCAGGCGGGCCACCTCGCGGAGGAGAATCTCGGCGTGGAGGTTCTGGCTGACCTTGTTAACGACGCGGGCCACTTCGGTAAGCGGTTGCGAAGTGCGGCGGGCCAATTCCACTCCTTCGGAAGGGTCGAAGGGTTCCTCTTTGGTCCAGCGATGAAGCGCCACGGCGTTGCCGTCGACGCGGATGCCGCGGCGTGTGAGCGCATCGCGCAGCACGAAAGCCGCATAGAGGGCCGGATCGTCGACGGCCAGTGTCTGGCGGACACCGCGGGATTTGAGGCCCACGCTGCCGTACAGGCGGACGTGACGCGAGCCGGGAGCACGATCGAGGTGAACCCGGGAATTGGCGTTGGCGGAGGTGGTGACCCGGTTGTCGACGGTAAAGGGCAGGAACGGCGGATTGAGGGCGAGCACGGAGAGGGCGCCTTCTTCGCCGGCTGGGCGAAGCGACAAGGTGAAGGTGTTGTCGTTGAAGGGGAGGGCGCTGACGGGAGCGCCGTAGTCCCAAATGGAATCGTCGAGCGTCCAGCCTTCGGGATAAGGGGCCCACACATACAAGCGGTCGTCGCCGGCGACATCGCCGCGCACCTGGCGCACTCCGCGCGCGACGAGCTGTTCCACTAATTGTTCGATGGGTTCCAACGGGCTGAGGCGATCCGCGTCCTTCTGATAGGGATAGGCGCGGCCGGAGAGTGTCGGGTCGCCGCCTCCGACCATGCGCAGATCGCCATGAATGACGCCGTGCGCGTCGGGGGGGTGCGCGGAGCGAATGGTGGTTACGAAGCGGTGGGCAGGGCCGAGGCGCTCCATGGCAAGGGCGGTAGAGAAGAGCTTGGTGTTCGATGCCGGGGTAAACTGCTCGTTGGCGTTGCGCTCGAAGAGAACGCGCCCCTGCTTGAGATGGAGCACATGGATCCCCCAGCGTGCGTTCTGCGCGGGCGGGAGTGCGAGCAGGGTTTGAATCCGCTTTGCGACGGGGATGCGTGGCGCCGGTTTGCGAACGGCAGCTTCATTGGCTGCGAAACAAAGCGAGGCAAGCAGAATCCAAACGAAACGAGTCATGCCCAGTTACCCCTTGATTACGCCCATGGGTCTCAGTCTTGCCACAGGCTTGGCCAAGCCTGCTCCGGTGACTACGGCGATCACTTCGTCGACATCCTTGTAAGCCTCCGGGATCTCTTCCAGGATGCCATCCCGCGTTTCGCTGCGCACGATGATCCCGCGCGCGGCGAGCGCATCCTGTACTTCTCTGGCGTTTCGTCCCTTGCGGGCGGCGGTGCGGCTGAGCAGACGGCCCGCGCCGTGGCAGACGCTGCCGAAGGTTTCGCGCATGGCTCCATCGGCGCCGGTGAGAATCCACGAAGCGGTGCCCATGCTGCCGGGGACGAACACGGGCTGCCCGATGTGTTTGTAGTCCTGGGGGATTTCATGGTGGTTAGGAGGGAATGCGCGCGTCGCTCCTTTGCGGTGGACGAGCACATCGCGTTTGACGCCATCGACGACATGTTTCTCGCGCTTGGCGATGTTGTGGCAGACATCGTAGAGCACGCGGACGTGAGTGCCTGCACCGTACAGTTTCCTGAGGCTTCCGCGCAGCAGATGGAGGATGCACTGGCGATTGGCCCAGGCGAAGTTGGCGGCGGCGCGCATCGCTGCGAGATAGGATTGCCCCTCGGGGGATTGTACGGGTACGCAGGCCAATTGGCGGTCGGGCACGGCGATGTCGTGGCGTTTCATTGCTGCGCCCATTTCGGCCAGGTAATCGGTGCAGACCTGATGACCCAGGCCGCGCGATCCGCAATGCAGCAGGACGACGATGCGTCCGGGTTCGAGGTGCATGGCGCTGGCGGCGGCTTCGTCGTGGATACTTTCCACGGTCTGGATTTCGAGGAAGTGATTTCCGCTGCCCACGGTTCCGAGCTGCGGGCGTCCGCGCTCTTTCGCCCGGCTGGATACGGCGTCCGGATCGGCTTCCTGGAGGCAGCCTCCGGCTTCGCTGAATTCGTTGTCGCGCGTTTCGCCGAAGCCCTGCTCGACCATGTAGGGCGCGCCGCGGGAGAGGACGCCTTCCAATTGCCTGGGTGAAATGTCGAACGGGCCTTTGCCTCCCGTTCCGCAGGGGATGTCGCGGAAGATCTGATCCACTGTTTCTTTGAGGCGGGGTCGCACGTCGGCCTCGGTCAAGGTTGTGCCCATGAGGCGGACTCCGCAGTTGATGTCGAAGCCGACGCCGCCAGGGGACACCACTCCGTGCCGGTAGTCGGTGGCTGCCACACCGCCGATAGGAAACCCATAGCCTTGATGGATGTCGGGCATGGCGAGGCTGGGGCCGGCGATACCGGGGAGCGTGGCGACATTCATTGCCTGTTCGAGCGACAGGTCTTTGCGGATCTGGCTGAGGATGGGCTCGCTGGCAAAGGCGATGACGTGGGTCTTCATGCCGCGGCGCTCATCGCGGTCGATGCGGACGCGCCATTCATCCAAACGGTGTAGCTGCATGTTCAGATATCCAGGAACACGGTGCACTGCCAGCCTTCGGCACAGTTGGTGACGGAAAGCTGATGGTAGGTGACGCCTTTGACTATCAGTTTGGCAGGATGCGCTTCGCTGCGCGGCTCTCCCCAGCCGATGCCGGACACCTGCCATTCGCCGCAGGACTTGACATCGAAGCGGCGGAAGGCGACCTGACGGCCATCGACATAGTAGAGCACTTCATTCAGCCAGTTGACCAAGAGGGACTCGCGGTCTTCGCCTTTGGCGGCGATGGGATACGGCTCCGCGTCGCGAACCGTGCCGATCTCGACGGCGATGGAAACGAGAGCTTGCGCGGCGGCGGCGAGCATGTTCTCGAAGGCCGGCCCCCACGCTCTGAAGCCGATGTCGGCGGTGTGTTCGAGAACCTCGAAGTTCATGCCGCTTTGGGGAGCGACTGCCGATCGCCTTCATCGCGAATCAGCGGCTTGGTGGGGTCGATGCGGGAGAACAGGAACGCGCTTACGAGCAACAGTATTCCCATGTGCAGGAGGGGCGCGTTATAGCTATTGGTTGCCTTGACGACGTATCCGAAGGTGATGGAGGTCAGGAAGGAGCCCAACTGGCCGGCCATGTTCATCGATCCGGAAACGGCGCCGGCGTACTTGCCGCCGACATCGAGGCAGACGGCCCAAGCCACCGGGAGCATGCAATCCATGCTGCCGTAGCCCAAGGCGAGGAAGACCACGGCGAGGGCGTTGCTTTCGGTTTGCGACGTGAGGAGCATGAAGCAGCCGGAGAGGGCGAGTCCGGTGGAGCCCACTAGTCTGCGGCCCAGTTTGAGCCCGAATTTGCGGACGAGGATGTCGCTGACCGTGCCTCCTAAGAGATTGCCGCAGGCGCCGCAGATAAATGGCAGGGTGGACCAGATGCCCATTTCGCTTTCGGAGAATCCACGGCCTTTCTGCAAATAGGTATGGAGCCAGGAGAGATAGAAATAGCTGCCCCAGCAGTAGGTGTGGTACATGAGGAGGATTTTCCAGTAGTTCCATTGCTGGAGCGCGCGTCCCCAGGGAAGGCCGTGATGCGCTTTGCGGGAGCCGCCGCCGACCTCGTCGAGTTCGGCTTGGGTCACGCCCGGTTTTTCCGCCGGATGATCGCGATACCACCAATACCAAAGGGCGCACCAGATGGCTCCCATGACGCCGAATACGTAAAAGGACATGCGCCATCCGTAGGCTTGCTGGATGGGAATCACAAGCAGGGGCGACAGCGCGCCGCCAAGGCGGCTGGCCATCCAGACAATACCGGTGGCGCGGGCCCGCTCAACGGAGGGGAACCAGCGCGAGATGGAAGATGTCGAGCCTGGATAGGCGCCGGCTTCGCCCGCGCCGAAAGCAAAGCGAGTCAGCAGCAACACCCAGAAGTTGGAAACGGCGCCGGTGAGCGAAGTGAACGCCGACCACCAGAGCACGATGCGCGTCAGGACTCTTCGTGCGCCGATGCGATCGGCCAGGGCGCCGCTGGGGATTTCGAACAGGGCATAGGAGAGGGTGAAGGCTCCCACGACCCATCCCCAACGCTCCGGTGCAATATCCAGCTCCTTCTGCATACGGGGCCCAGCCACGGAAATGCAGACACGGTCGATGTAGGTGATGATCGACAAGAGGAAGAGCAGGGAGAGGACGCGATACCGATATTTCATAGACAAGGTGACATTATGTCACACACAGGGCGAGGGCCGATCTATCGTGGGAGAATAGTGGATTGTCCCCCGCATCCGCAGGCCACGGCCTCTTCGACGCACCGTTTCTGATGCTGCAAGGCATCGGGATGGCGTTCTTCATTTTCGCTTTTGCATCGCCGCGCCGCTTTTCGCAAGGCATGGTGCGGTGGGCGGCGATTCTGGTGGTGGTGTTGTTGCCGGGTTTGTGGATTTGGGCGTTTCCCGGGCGTGGAGGGATTGAAGGCGCGGCGCGCATGATGCTTGCCGTTCCCCTGGTGGCGATGAATGCGATGTTCGGCTTCGCGGCGTATCTGCGCACGCGGCGCCGCTGAGCGGCTACTTCGGCAACTGCCGGAAATAAGCGATCTCGTCGATCTGAGGGGGAGCGTGGCCCATGGAGCGGATCATGGCCGCTACCATGCCACGGTGATGCGTTCCGTGATTCACGACATGCAGGAGGATCTGCCACAACGGCGATTCATGGCTGTTGCCGCGAAGGTCCTTGTAGGCGATGACCGCGTCAAGTCCGGCTGTTTGCAAGTAGCCGATCCACTTGTCGTGCAATACCGGCCAGTCCGTTTGCAGGGTGGCAAGGCGGTAGTCGGATTCGCCGATGAACTTTGTCTGTTCGGCTCCGGTGACGCGAGCATACCAGATGCGGTCAGCGGCGAAGATATGCACCAGTGTTCCCAGCACGCTTTTGTCGGCCGACTTATGATCGCGATTCAGTTCCTCTTCCGACAGTGCTGCCGCGGCTTGGACCAACTGCGCCGATGCCCATCCCGAGTAGGCGAAATGAGTGCTCGCCGTTTCTGTTGAGAGTGGAGTCATATCTCTTCAGCTTACCTGCGTGGGGGAGATCAGGCGCGCCGCCGCTTCTCCAACTCGAGCAGCTTGACCTTGCGATCCTCGCTCCAGCGGTATCCGCCGGATTCACCGTTGCTGAGGACAACGCGGTGACAAGGAACGGTCAAGGCCACGGGATTCGTGGCGCAGGCGTGCCCGACGGCTCGCGATGCCTGTGGCTGTCCGATGGCGGCGGCGACCTCTCCGTAACTCTGCGTTTGTCCGGCGGGAATGGTTCGCAGGTGCTGGTAGACTCGCATCTGAAACTCGGAGACCTGAATATCGAGGGGCAACTGGCGGCGCGGGGCGAGTCCGGCCGCCTGCATGCGGAGGGTGTCGATCCAGCGGCGGAATGATTCCGGATAGGGCTCCTGCAGGGGCCGGAGCGATGCCTTGGGATACTGTTCGGCCAGAGCCTTGACGAGAGGATCTTTGGCGTCGCCCAGTTCGACGGCGCAGAGCCCGCGGTTGGTGCCGGCGACCAGCATCAGTCCCAATTCCGTTTGGGTGGTGGTGTAGTAGATCCAGGTGTTTGCGCCGCCGGTGCGCATTTCGGCGGGAGTCAGGCCGGACTTCGAGGTGTTCTCATACAAGCGGCTGGAGGAGCCGAAGCCGGCTTCATAGATGGCGTCGGTGACGCGGGCGCCGCGCCGCAGGATGCCCTTGAAGTTCTTCATGCGGCATGCGGTGTGATACTGCTTGGGGGTCAATCCTGTGACAGCGCGGAAGGTCCGCAGGAGGTGAGTCGGGCTTAGTCCGGCTTTCTCGCTGAGCTGGTGCAGTCCGATGGTTTCCGCGGCATGCTCTTCGATGTAGCGGCACAGACCGGCAATCAAATCGGACTGGGCATGCGGTGCATTGGTCTGGTTCGGCTTACAGCGCAAGCAGGGGCGGAAGCCGGCTGCCTCGGCATCGGCTGCGACGGCAAAGAAGTCGACATTGCGCCGCAGAGGATGCCGTGCGGGGCACGAAGGCCGGCAAAAGATACCGGTGGTGCGGACGGCAAAAACGAACTCCCCGTCCAAAGAGGCATCGCGGCCGAGGACGGCTTTCCAACAGACATCGGGGTCTAGCTTCGCTTTCATTATGCTTTCGATCTTGAATGGACGAATGACATCGGGAAATGGTTCATGGAATTGCATAGCACCCTTACGTTACGGGAGAGAGCCATGCGGAGACACTCCGATTCTTGCGGTCGAATTATGCCGCCGGTGCGTTAAATGGCGTTGAACAACTGGCGGCGGCGTTCTGCCCACTCGGTGGTTGGGAAGACACGGGGCCCGACTTCGATCAAGCGGGGGAGCAACTCGAATACATCGCGTGCAGTCCAGGGGTCTCCGGTGCGCGTGCGGTATCCGCTTTGGTTAAGCGCCGCTGCAATTTGCGAGATGCGCAGATCCTGGACAATGCCTTCGATGACTTGCAGGATCACTTGCTTTTCGGCCGGATTTTCGACTAGCGTGGCGCAGTCCGCGCCCACTTCCAGTCCGTAGGGGATTTGTTCGCCGGCGGTGCTTGCATCGGGTGAGGCGTCGATCTGCCGCTCCCAGACGATCGCGACCGGTTTCCAGCCTGCAAAGGCGCGCTGGCGGAAGTAGTCCGCGGACGGTAGTCCGAGTAATGCTTCGCGAACCCGTTCCACGTTTTTCATGGTGTCGGCTGCCTGATTTCTTTATACACCGGATGCGCTTTCGGCGATGTAAATTTGTGCGGGGGTGTTCCGGATGTTCCGAAAGCGGACACATGAGGGCTACCAATCGGCGACGGAACCATCGCGATGGTAGCAGTCCATTGGGACCTCGGGTTGGAAGGGGTATTTGGCGGCTTCTTTTTCGTTGATGTCGATGCCCAACCCCGGCGCAGCCGGGGGAGGCACGTACCCGCGGGTTACGTTCAACGGCGCGGTGAGGATGTCGTTGCGCCATGGCACGTCGGCGCGCACGACTTCCTGAATCAAGTAATTGGGTGTAGCGAAGCCGATGTGGATGGAGGAGGCGGTGCTGACCGGACCCTGCGGGTTGTGACAGGCGACGGGAATGGAATAGGTTTCGGCCATGGCGGCGATGCGGCGTGCTTCGCTGATGCCTCCGCAATGGGAAACATCGGGCTGAATGATGGAGCAGGCGCGTTTTTCGAGCAACTCGCGAAACTCCCATCGTCCGACCAGCCGTTCGCCCGTTGCGATGGGGAAGGGCAGTGTGCGGGACACCTCCACCAGGGCATCGACATGTTCCGGCCAGCACGGCTCTTCGTACCAATACAAGTTGTAATCGACCAGCATGCGTCCGAATTGGATGGCGGCGGCCGTGGTGGTGCGCGCGTGAAGGTCGAGCATGATGTCCACTTTGTCGCCGACGGCGTTGCGCATCGACTCGACGCAGCGGGCGGAATTGCGCATGGCGGCGGGGCTTTCGATCAACTCGGCCACGGGGACCGGCATGCATTTGACGGCGGTGAATCCTTTCTCCAAGCTGTCGAGGATGCGCTCGGCGAAGACCTCTGGCTTTTCGGTTTGGTAGATATCCTCGAGCAGGCCGCCGCCCAAATGATCGTAGAGGCGCAGTTTGTCGCGCACGGGTCCGCCGAGCAGTTCGCACACCGGCTTGCCGACTTCCTTGCCTTTGATGTCCCAGAGCGCCTGGTCAATGCCGCTCATGGCCGTCATGGTGACGATGCCTCCGCGCCAGAAATACTGGCGGTGCATTTTTTGCCAGATATGTTCGACGCGCCGCGGGTCCTCGCCGATGAGCAATACCGACAGATCCTCGACAGAGCCGACGACGCCCTTGGTTTTCCATTCGAGCGTGGCTTCGCCCCATCCGTAAAGCCCCGGCTGATCGGTTTCCACTTTGACCAGAATCCAGTTGCGCATACGCGCATTTACTACGAGCGTTTCGATGGCGGTTATTTTCATGCGATGGAGCCCTTAGAGATAATAGCGAACGATGCAAACACGATGGTTCGCTTTTCTACTGCTGGCAGGGACGCTGGCGGGGCAGCCAGAGGATCTGGCGCGCATCCGCGGATGGCGGAAGGTAGGCGCCTTTTCCAGTTACGACCGCAGCGGCGGCAACGACGACGGCTTCTCGGGAAAGTATTCGTATCTGCGCAAGGAAGGCGATGCGCTCGTGATCGCCGAGTTGAACGAAGGCCCCGGTGTGTTGACGCGCATCTGGACTCCGACACCGACGCAGGATCCGGTGGAGTTTTATATCGACGGCGAAGCGGCGCCGCGTTTGAAGGTGAATTTCATCGATTTGTTCAGCGGCAAGCAGGCGCCGTTTCTCAAACCCGACGCCGGTAGCGGCGCGGGAGGATATTTCAGCTACGTCCCGATCCGTTTTGAGAAGTCGATCAAGGTGCTTTATCGCGGGCCGAAGCTGCAGTTTTATCAGATCAACTACGCTTTGGGAACGGACACTCCTCGCCTGAGCAAGCATCCGGTGCAGCGCACGAGTTCGCAACATCGTCTGATGCAAGGCCGGGCAGCGGCGGTGTTCACTGCCAAGACAGGAGGGCGAATCGCGGGTCTGAAACTCTCCCCGGCGGCGGCGTTTTCCGGTCCTGGCCGCGACATTGTGCTGCGCGCCTATTGGGATGGCGATCCGAAGCCTGCCATTGACGCTCCGGTGAGCGACCTGCTGGGCTACAGCTTTGGCGAACCTGCCGCCGAGGCGTTGCTGTTCGGCGTCAAGGATGGGGTGGGGTACCTGCGGATGCCGATGCCGTACGCCAAGTCGGCACGGATCGAATTGCTTTCGGAGCGAGCCTCGCCAGTCGACGTTACGGTGGAAGTGGAGCATGCGAAGGAAGCCAGGTTGCCGGATGAAGGCCGTCTGTACGCGCTATGGCGCCGTGAGCCCAAGACTGTCCAGGGCCAACCGTTTGTCTTCGCGGATTTGCAGGGGCAGGGGCAGATTGCCGGAGTGAGCTTGCAGGCGCAGGGGTTTCAACCAGGAAACACGGGGTTTTTCGAGGGCGACGATCAGGCCACGATCGATGGCGAGCTGGTCATCCACGGCACCGGCAGCGAGGATTTTTTCAATGGCGGCTGGTACGACATCCCCGGCCGCTGGTACAGCCGTGTGCTGTTTCCGCTGAGCGGCTGCCTTGAATACAAGAAGCATCTGGCCCGTACGGGGGCTTATCGCATTTTCCTGAACGATGTGATGCCCTACCGCAAGAGCATGAAGCTGACCATCGAGCATGGACCGGTGAAGAACAACGTACCCACTGACTACACAGGCGTCACCTATCTCTACTCCATGGAACCGCCGGCGCGCCCGGATGCATTGCCGCCGGTGGCAGAACGACGCGTGACTGCTCCGGAGCGGATGACCTACGAACTCGGGTGGAACACGCCGTTGGCGGCGTCTTCGCTGAACAACGCGACGCTGAAGAAGGAGACAATCGCCATCGGGAAGGAGAATGTGCGCGTGCTTTCATTTGCGACCGAAGGTGTTGACCGCTTCGGTCCGCACTTTCTCGCATTTCATGTCGATGTGCCGGAAGCGGGACGTTACGGGGTTTCGGTGGAAGGGGTGGCGGGGCCGGGGTTGGGATCGATTACCGCCGCGGTCAACGATCAGCCGGAAGGTGCGGTTGTATCCTTTGCCGGGGACATGAAGAGGCGCAGCGGCGAGCGGGAACTGACCGTGCTCGAGCTGCGCGAGGGGCTGAATGCGGTTTATTTTCACGTGACCGGGAAGGTGGAGTTGCAGCGATTGCATCTCCACCGCCGGCGATAAGCAGCGCGCTTAGAATTGAATGCGGAGAGCGAAGCGGAAGATGCGCTCGTCGGCACGGGCGCTGGTGATGTCCATGAAGCCGCCCGTTGTGCGCAACGACCCGTCGGGGTTCAACTGCATGTTCGATGCGTTGGTGCCGGGGCCATTGAGATGGGGCGTGTTGGTGGCATTGAATGCTTCGGCGCGGAACTGCAGTTGCAGGCCTTCTTTCAATGCAAAGGCGCGGAACAGCGACAGATCAGTGTTCACGGTGCCGGGCGTGTTGAGGATATTGCGTCCGGTGGAGCCGTAACGGACTTCAGTGACGGCGCGGAAGGCGAGAGGATCGAGGAACGGATTGCCGCGGCCGACGCCGCCCAGTTTCGCAACTTCCGATTTCACCTGATCGGCGGTCTGCGTGTTGCCGGGAGCATTGAGCGATGCGTTGGCGGCGCCCACGGTGAACGGGCCGCCAGTGAAAGCGCTGAAGGTTCCGTTCATCTGCCATCCGCCGAGAAGATGTTTGGCGATGCCGTCCGTGGCGTAGCGCTGTCCCGCTCCGAAGGGCAAGTTGTACACCCAGCCCATTTGCAGGATGTGCGTGCGGTCGTAGCCGGCGCGCGCGCGGTTGCGGTAGAACACGTCGGGGTGATTCCAGCCGACTCCTGCCCAGCCGTCTTCGTCGGTTTCGTTGATTGCCTTCGACCATGTGTAGGCGCCGCGGAGGATGAGACCGTTTTTGAAGCGGCGGTTGATGCTGGTTTGGAAGGAATGGTAATTCGCCCCCAGGTAGCCGCCCCACATGGTGGTGGAGGCGGTGCGGCGGAAGCGCGCAAAGAGAGGGCGTCCGTTGTTGCCCGCTCCCACCGCGGCGGCGTTGATGTCGAGATCCGCCAATTGGTGGATCGTGTTGGTGCCGACGTAGCCCACGGTGGTAACGAACTCACCCGGCAGCCTTCGCTCAATGATGAAATTCCACGATTGGATGTAGCCGCGCTTCAACTCGCCGCCCCAAGGGGTGCGGTTGTCCACGGTTGGGGGAAGTTCAAACGAGCCTTTGCTGATATCCGGGCCGGTGAAGAAGGGAATGCCGGCGGCCAGCGTGCTGGCCGGGATGAAGTTGCCCGCGCCGACGAAGGTCTGCGAAATGGTGGCCGGGTAGGGCCCGCGCAGAGGCCGCGAAAACGGCAGCGGCGAGTAGGTGATGCCGTAGCCGGAACGGATGACGGTGGAATCGGTGGCGCGATAGGCGAAGCCGATGCGGGGCGCGAACAACTTCTTCGAGACGGTGATGCCGACGCTGTCTGGATTGCCGCCGCGGCCGCCGACCAGAACGAGGTTGGTGGCGGGATCCCAGCGCTCCAGTCCACGGTCTGCGCGCGTCATCAACGGATAGAACTCGTAGCGCAGGCCGAGCGACAGAGTCAGCCGCTGGTTCACCTGCCAGCGGTCGCGGGCATAAAAGCCGAACTGCCATTCGCGTCCGCTCATGGTCAGGTATTGCAGGCTCTTGCCAACCTGCGCAGGGGTGCCGAGGAGGAAGGCGGCGTAGCCATTGAATTGGTTGGGAGCCGCACCGCCGTTGTTGGCGGCTTCGGCGCCGGTGAAGGTGAAGGCGCCGCGGGGATTGTTCAATTCCGGCTGCCAGTGGTTCAACTGGTGGCGCACGATGTCGCTGCCGAAACGGAGTTCATGCTTCGACATGGTGATGCCCACGTTGTTCGATGCGGTGAAACTCTGATCGCGATAGGTGTTCGGTCTCGGATTGTCGCCGTTGCCCAATTGGGTGTGGCCGGAAATGCTGAACGCGGGCATGCCGCTCTGGCGCGGGTCCGGGCCATTGGTGCCGGGAATGCCCAACGTGTCCAGACCGAAGTTGGCGCCGAAGTCGGGGTTCTTGCCATCTTGCCGCATGCGTGTCCAACCGATGGTCCCGTCGATGACCATGCGCTGGCTGGCGGCGAAGGTGTGCCCGATGGTGGCGATTTGCGTGAGCGTGGTGGCAGTACCCGGCGCGCTGCCGCTGCACAAGGCGGGTCCGCCGGCGGCTCCCAGTGCGAACGCGCAGCCCGCGCTGGCATTCATCGCGCTGTACTTGCCGAATAGCGAATGGCGGTCGGTACGGTTCCAGTTTACTTTGCCGTCGAAGTTCTGGCGGTCGAATTTCTGTGTGCCGGCGGCAAACAGGTTATTGGCAGTACCGGGGAGGTTCGGTTGCGGAACCAGATCCTGCATCTTGCGCGAAATGCTCGACTGCCGCGCCAGTGGGATGGTTGCGTTGGCAAACGGAGTGCGGTTGCGTCCGGTGGCGGTATCGCCGGTCAGCGGATCGAAGATTGCGGTGTTGAAGGACGAGAAATTGCCCTGCCGCGCATCGGCCGTTCCCACGGTGTAGAAATTCGATGCTTCGGTGCGCTCCCACATGCCTTCGAAGCCGCCGAAGAAGAACAGCTTGTTCTTGACGATGGGCCCACCGAGGGTTCCGCCGTCCATGTTGCGGCTGCTGCGCGGCTTGTTGCCGACGAAGAAGAGGTTCTTGGCTTTCAGTTTGTTGTTGGTGTGATAGCCGAAGAGCGATCCGTGGAAGTCGTTGGTGCCCGATTTGGTGACCACGGTCACGGCTGCTCCGCCGGCCATTCCCTGCTCGGCGTCGAAGTTGTTAGTGGCGACGTTCACTGTTTCCACCGTTTCCTGGGGGGCGACGTATGCGGTGTGATGCGGCAGCCACAGATAGAGATTGACGGCTCCATCGAGGCGGGTGATGTTGCTGTTGCGATTGGCGCCGTTGATGTTTGTGGATAGGGCGCGTGCCGGCGCCCCCTGGATGGAGTTCTGTTCCACTCCGGGCGTGGCTCCGGGAACGAGATTGATCAGCGCCTGATAGTTGCGGTAGGTGCCGAGCGGCATGTCCATCACTTCTTTGGACGTCAGTTCCACATGCACGTCGGCCTTGTCGGTCTGCAGCGTCGATGCGGCGGCTTGCACGGTTACCTGTTCCGATGTCGCGCCCACTTCCAGGCGGACTTCGATGCGTGTAACTTCATTGATGGCGGCGATTACTCCGGTGCGGTTGACGGTGCGAAAGCCCTGGGAGGTGACCTTGAGATCGTAGGTTCCCGCCTGCACGTTGGCGAAGTTATACAAGCCGGCCTCGTTGGTCTTGGTCTCGCGCGTCACGCCCGTGTCTTTGCTGGTGATGACGATATCGGCGCCAACCACCATGGCGCCGGATTGATCTTGCACGGAGCCCACGATGGATCCGTACAACACCTGCGCATGGGCGGAGGGTGCAAGCGATAGAAGAGCGGCAACGAGGAAGCTCTGGAGGAATACTTTTTGCATCGGTCTTCTCCTGAAGCGGAATTTACAAACAGTTCTATTACTATACTCCCGGCGACTCCCTCACTCGCACCGTGGCGTGCTCTGCGCCGTTCACGGTGAGGGCGATGCCCTTGCGCAACTCGAAGCCGAAGTAGCGCCGCGCCGGCCCGCCATTGACGGTTACTTCGTACTGGCGGCCCGGTTCCACGGTGAACCATTCCGGCCATTCGTTGAGACGCGGGTAGTTGCTTGCCATGTTCCAATGTTCGCGGTGGCGCGCGATGTCGAAGCGGAGTTCGCCCTGCCAGGGTGTGCTTGCGGCGATGAGCAGCGATACGCCGTTCGCTTCACGAACCGCCCCTAATTGCACCTGTTCATCGTAGGGTGCAAGAAAGGCGCCCTGGGTCTTGAAGAACGCATACATCATTGCCGTGCGGATAAAGTTGCCGTCGCCGTACCAATACTCGATGATTCCGTTGTCGCGCTGGCGCGAATAGAATTTCTTCACCGCTTCGTCGAGGGCCTGTTCCAGAGGCTTGTGAGGGATGCGGTTGAGCAGCACGAGCGCTCCTTCGATGCTGTCGGAATAGGCGTTGGAGCCCCACTTGCGGCCGGCGCCCTGCTCGTCGAAGAGATAGCGCGGGTTGCGCACGACGGAGTCCATGGCCTCTTTCACGGCATGCAGGTAGCGTTCTTCGCCGGTGAGCAGATAGCCGGTATAGATGGCGTTGAACATGTATCCCCAACAGTGGGCATGCCGGGCGTCCACCACTTTGCCGGTGGCCACGTCCACCGAGTGCACCCAGACGCTGTCCTGATTGCGGCCTGTTGCGAGCACGCGGTCGAGGAGTTTCTTGAGCGGGACCTCCCATTGTTTCGCCTTGTCCGGACGCATTGCGCGTGCCAGCACGAAGGCCTCGGTCAGGCCGCCGACGATTTCGTTGCCATGATCGGAGAATACGAACACGCCGCGTTTGGGTTCATCGGCGCGAATGTCCCATTCGTGGGCGGGCAGATAATTCGTGCGCGCCAGTTGATGGAGGAAGTAGAAATCGGCGATGTGAAGGAGCTGGTCCAGATAGCGCGGGTCGCGGGTCTTCCAGGTAAGGCGCGAGAGCACCTGGAGGGCATTGCCGTTGATCTCCGCCGTTTGCGCGGGAAGTTTCTTTCCGTTCCAACTGTAGGGGGCCTTGGCGACCATGTCGTTGGCGATATCGCGCATGCGGTGGTACCAAGGCGTTTCCCCGAGAATCTCGGTAATCGGCAGGAGCCCATCCTTCATGTACTCGCTGGAGCCGAAGATGACTTCATCCATTTCCAACTGGGGACGGACCCAGCCCTTGCCGCCAGGCTGCAGATCGTCGCTGAGATGGCCCACGCGCCGGGTGAGCATCATTTCCTGGCGCAGGATCTGGTGCATGGTAGTGCGATAGAGATAGGGCTGGTTGAAGTAGGAGGCGATCACCAGAAAGGGATAGAGGTCCGCCGCGGAATCGCGGACCACCCAGTTGGGGTTGTTCTCCATGCGCGGCAGCAATCCCGTCACTGGGTCGGCGAGCTTCAGCCAGGCGTGCATCACACGGTTGCTGCGCGAGAGGGCTTCGGCTGCCATGCGGCCATTGTGGCGTGCCTCGGCAATCCAGGCGGGCTCTTGTGCCGATGCGATGCCGTGAAGGATGAAGGACAGGAACAGTGCGAGAGGGATCATGCCCTCCATTATGCTTCCGGCTATCGCGCCCCTGCCGAGGGCCGGAAATGCAAGTCGACGGTGTAGAGGAGCAGATCGACGCGGACGAAATAGCGCATTTCTATAAACACGCCGTTTTCCGATTTCCGCACTCGGACCTGGTCCATTCCTGCCGGCAAGCCCAGTTCGGAGGCCTTGTTGGCTACTGCCGCGACGAACGCGCCTTCCGGTTGCTGCAGCCGGTTAGCATCGAAGGCGACCTCTTCCATGTAGGTTTGCAGCTTCCAGTTCTGGTAGTAGGGCCGGAAGAGCAGGGCACAGAATCCCAACAGCGCCGCCAGGACGGCGATTCCAGCGGCCAGGCGCCAGCGCGCCACACCGGCTATCGCTTGCCTGTGTGAAGCAGTTCGAGTTCCTTCCAGATGTCCTGATGTTCGGCCCAAGCGATCGGTTCCTTTCCGGTGATTTGCAGTTCAGGAACCTTCAGTGTCCCATGGCCGTACGGGCAGATGTATTCGATATGAGGCCGCCCCAGCAGCAGCATCGAATCCCACGATCCGCGCAATACAGGCATCCGCAGCTTGCGGGCGCAGGTGCGGCAGCGGTACTTCTGATCCGAAAAAATGAGTGCTATCACACCGGCGCACACTAAGAAGTAGACGAAGTAGACGATGGTATGGGTGAGGTCATGGCCGATAGGGTTGAGGTTGTTATAGGTTACGTACTCCTGAGGCTCAGGCAGCAGCCACCTTACGATGGCCCGCAATCCGGCCAGAACCCCCAACCCGCCAAGGAGTTTGGCTAATAGATAGCCCCAATATTTCATTTCGCACTCCCTCCCGTCAGGCCCGCAGGAGATTCCGCACGACAAACCACAAGTTCGCCGGCCGTTCGGCCAGACGCCTCATGAAGTAGGGATACCAGGCGTCGCCGTAGGGGACATATACCCTTAGACGAAATCCACGCCTCACCAGTTCCCTTTGCAGGTCGCGCCGAATTCCATAGAGCATCTGAAATTCGAACGTGTCAGGAGCGCGGCGGAATTCCCCCGCGATGGCAATCGCCTCCCGGATGAGCCGCTCGTCATGGCTGGCGATGGCCGGCGAAGCGCCGCGTTCCAGCAGCGTTCGCATCAGGCGCGAGTAACTGGCATCCACTTCCCGCTTTGCCTGATAGGCAACGGCGGGAGGTTCGTGGTAAGCGCCCTTGCACAGCCGTACAGGGATACCTTCGATGCACAATTGGTCCACATCGGCACTGCTGCGCAGCAGGTAAGCCTGAATCACAGCCCGCACATTGCCGGTCGAGCCGTGCAGCCGGCGCACCAGGTTCAGTGTCCGGTCTGTGTACTCGCTCGATTCCATGTCGACTTCCACCCGCGTTCTCAGGTCCCTGGCCCGCCGGGCAAGTTCCGCGACATTTTCTTCGCAATGGCGTTCCGACAAATCCAGCCCCATTTGCGTCAGTTTCACCGAAACCGTGCTCCCAGTTTGGCTATCGGCAATTCCGCCTAAAGCCTTGAGATAGGCATCGCGGCTTTCGCGCGCTTCGTCGAGCGACGTAACGTTTTCTCCCAGGCGGTCGAGCGTCGTCAACACGCCCTCCGACTGCAGTCTGGCGCAGACCTTCAGGGCCTGATCGAGCGTCCGGCCGGCGATAAATCTAGAAGTGAACCGCGAGGCAAGCGGCGAGTTTTGCATCCAGTCCCGAAGCCAGGACTGCCGCGAGAGACTCAGCATGGTTGTGCGTAGCATCTCTATCCCCATTGTATGGCGGCCGTTCCCGGCGAAACCGGGCGGGGCCCTCCGGTGTGAAGGAAGGCCCCAACGGCCGCCTTACCGGCGATGGCAGCAAGTCTGCTGGCTGCAGCAATCGCCGGGGCAGCAACCGGCAGCGACAGCCGCGCCGGCCATTGTGGCCAGCAGCATCATCGACGCGAGCGCCATTTTGACAAATGTAGACATTTTGATCTTCTTTCTTCTCCGCACGGGCGGAGAGCGGTTCAAGTCAATGCGGGTGTCCGTGCGCCAGCCAAGGCGCACGCGGAAAACGCCGGCTACAGAAAGAAGATGGGGGTTAGATGCGCAGGACGCGGTTCAGGGTCAATCGATCGCGAGTCCGCGTCGCTGAGGGGGCCGTCAGGGGTGACGTCGAGACGCGGGGTAATGCTCCATCGATCCGCTGTGGAAGAGAGGCGGTCAAGGCAGGCGATTTCGGGATATCGTAATCGACCGCTTCGCATCGCGCCGGACTCATCTGATTCGGACAATGGGGCGGTTTTGACCGGTGGCACCGCGGCGCCTGTTCCGCGGCACGCAATGCCCCGCAAAACAGCAAGCAAAACGGAACAATCCAAGTACAGACGAGGGAAACGCTTCGGATTGAGGACGCGCGCAGCATCTGCTGACCTATAGGACGCGCGGCGCCTGCCGATGTTGCATCGAAGGTGTAAAAAGATGTCCTGGCGCTACCGGTCTGAGTGTCCCAGGTCCCGTTGCGGCGCGACACGATCGCGGATTGCCTGCTTCAGTTCCTTGGGTTCGGGGAAGCGTCCTTGCCCGTCGCGTGAGAAGATGGTCTCCCCGTCCAGCCGCACCTCGAGAACTCCGCCGGTGCCGGGAATCAGCGCGACCTCGCCCAAATCCGCGGGGAACGTGGTCAGCAGTTCCTGCGCTATCCAGGCCGCCCGCAGCAGCCAGCGGCACTGGGTGCAGTACTCAATTTCCAGGCGAGGTTGGCGTGGGGGCATGCTATTCCGATTATGCCTGCCCGCCCGGCCGCGTGGTATTCTCTGCTGACATGCCGATTGTACGTCCCTCCAAGGTTGCGCACGTGGTATACCGCACGCGCCGATTCGACCAGATGGTCCGTTGGTACGAAACTGTCTTCCAGGCTCAGGTGCAGTATCGGAGTCCGGCCCTTGCGTTTCTCACGTTCGACGAAGAACACCACCGCTTCGCGTTCGTGAACATGGCGGTGTTTCAGCCCAACGGCAGCGAGGAAGACCGCCAGGGCGCAATCGGAGTCGATCACCTTGGATACAGCTACCCCACCTTGCGCGACTTGTTGGAAAACTATTTGGAATGGAAGGCGCAAGGCATCGAGCCTTACTGGTGCATCCACCACGGGATCACCGCGTCGCTCTACTACGCCGACCCGGACGGAAATCAGATGGAGTTTCAGGTCGATTGTCTGCATTCGGCGGCGGAGGCCAGTGAGTTTATGGCGACGATGTTCCGTCTCAATCCGCTGGGTGTCGAGTTCGATCCGCGGGAGTGGTTGGAGCAATTACGCGCGGGCGCCGCGGAAGAAACACTGCTGGTGCGGACGACGCACGAACCGGTGTCCCCGTTGCGCGGCGCGCTGCAAAAGTATCTCGAAGCTCCTGTCTAGGCCGGCAAACGGTCAGCGTACGGTCAAGGCCGCTTGGAGCATCGCCTTTGTGTAGGCGACGTTGTAGACTTCACCGGCGTATCCGCCTCCGCCGGGATAGAACGCCTTGAAGCCGGGCCGTTCTTTGTCGGCGTCGAGCAGCCGGGGATGCTCGGGATAAATGGCCCGGGGGTACTTTTGCCGTACCAACTCCCGCATTACGCCGAACATGTTCACCTGGCCTTCGTCGGGGAACACCTCCGTATAATCCACATACGGCTTGCGGACACGGACATTGCGGAAATGCACGTGATTGATGCGGTCTTTGGCGCCGAAGTACTTGCATACGGCTACAGGATCCTCGCCCAATTCGCGAGTCACTCCGCAATCGAACGTGATCCCGTTCGCCGGGTCGGGTACGATGTCCACCAGCCGCTTCCATCCGGCCAGAGTGGCCATGATTTGGCCGGAACCGCGGCTGAGGGGCACGGGAGGATCGTTGGGGTGCAGGGCCAGGCGCACGCCCGATTCCTTCGCTACCGGCACAATCGCTTTCAGAAAGTAGGTCACGTTTTTCCAAAGCGATTCCAGATCGTGGGTTCCGATCTCGGGAAGCGGGGGCAGGTTTTTCGACCGTTCGTAGTCATAGGCGGTCATTCCGGCGTTGCCGCGGCCCTTCTCTTCGTAGTAGCCCTCCACCAGGCGATGCGCGTAGAAGTTGTACTCGACGACGGGCAGTCCGACTTTGCCTGCCGCGCGGAGAGACTGCCGCAGTTTCTCGATCTCCTCATCGCGTCCGGGCCTTCCATAGATGCAATTCGGAAAGCCTCCGATCATCATGTTGCACACGGTCAGGCCTGCGGCTTTGAACCGGTCCATGATGGGGCGCAGGCTTTCCCCGGTCCAAGGAATGCGAGGCCCGCCCATCAGCACATGGTTCACGCCGATCTGGCGGATTTTTTGCATTCCAGCCGCATCGAGAGCCGGAGACGCGCCCAAGCATAACTTCGGTACACCGGCCCCTTCCGCGGGCGGCCACTCGGCGGAGGCCACCGCGGCTCCGCCGAGCATTCCCAAAACACTTCTCCTGCCGATGTTCATCGCGACAGGCCTCCTCAGCCTGCGAATTTCCATCCCTTCTTGAATTTCGGTTTCAGGAACTCATTGGCCGCAGCGTTGTTGGTGAACTTGCCTGCTGCCGCATCCCAGTCGAGCTTGCCTTCAAAGCGCATGGCGATGACGCCGAGCAGCATCCACTGCACGAACGGCCCGGCGACGCCGAAGTTCGAGCACGACGGTTCGCCGCCCTTAGCAGCGCGGATCCAATCGCGGTAATGCCCGGGCGAGCGGGTCAACACCGGCTCCGGCATCTTGTAGTCCTTCATCTTTGCGGCAGGCACAAGGCGAGTTCGTTCGCCGTAGCAGCCCGTGGTCACCATGCCCTTTTCGCCAAGGAACACGCTGCCGTTGATATCGCTATCGCCCAGCAACTCGCCTTCGGGCACACCGGGAATGTCGGGTTGCTTGTTGCGCCCGTCGTGCCAGAACAGCTTCAAGGCCGGCATCGATCCGCGCGCCGGGAAATCGAAACGGATTGTGGCGGCTTTCGGGAAGGTATATTGCCCCTTTCCTTCCTGCATGATGCATTCGACGCTGGTGGGCGCGGTGAGCCGCATCGCCATGTTCGGGGTTCCGAGAATGTGGCATGCCATGTCGCCGATGGCTCCGCAGCCGAAATCGGGGAACCCGCGCCAGTGATGCGGCGCATAGGCGGAACTGTAGGGGCGGAACGGCGAACCGCCGAGCCAGGCTTCCCAATCGAGGTGGGAGGGCACGGGTTCTTCCTTGGGCACCACTTCCGGACCCTGGGGCCAGTACTTCAACGGGCGATTGGTCCAGGCATGAACCTCGGTGACCGCGCCGATATCGCCAGACCAGATGATCTCGCAGCACTGGCGGGCGCCTTCGTTCGAGTATCCCTGGTTGCCCATCTGGGTGGCGACGCCGTATTTCTCTGCTCCCATGGTCAACTGCTGGGCTTCCCACACGGTGCGCGTAAGCGGCTTCTGGCAATAGACATGTTTGCCGCGGGCCATGGCCCACATAGCCGCCGAGCCGTGAATATGGTCCGGCGCGGAGACAATGACCGCATCGATGTTCTTCAATTCCTTGTCGAACATCTTGCGGAAGTCCTTGTACTTCGGCACACTGGGGAACTTTTCGAAGGTACGCGCGGCGCGCTTGCCGTCAGGATCGGCCATGGCCACCAGTGTTTCGGTGGAGCAGCTATTGATGTCGGTCCATCCTTTGCCGCCTGCGCCAATGGCGGCGAAGTTCAATTTCTCATTCGGCGAGCGGTAGCCCATGTGGCGCAGCGAGGCGGAACTGCCGAAGCCGCCCACCGGGACCGCGCCGGCAAACAACGAGCCGATGAATACGCGACGTGGAGTAGATTGCGATTGGGACATAAGGTAGTAAGAATCCTGTCTAATATTAGACTCCTTCCGGAGCCGTGACGGGGCGCAACGCCTGCCAGTGCCGCCGTACACCCTTCACGCACACCAACTGTTTCCACCGCGCGTTGAACCGCTGCGCGATGTCCGGCCTGGCGCCGAGCACCGGCCCTAAACCTAGCTGGATATGGGGTTCCACCGCCACGTCCTCGAAGGCGAGTTTATTTTCCACCTCGTGCCACTCATCGGTGAGCCCTCCGGAGTCAATCAGCACGACGCGATCTCCGACGACGCCGAAATTTTTCAAATGCGCGTCGACGGAAAACAGGCCCAACTGCCAACCGCGCTGCCGCAAATCGAGGAAGCGGTGCAGCCAGGTCTCGATTTCGTCGAAGCGTCCATCGCGGGCGAGCGCATTCAGGCGCTGGTGCAGCGTGCACTCGGCCCGCTCCGTGGCGTGATCCACGGTTAGCCAGAACGGCCAACCCTTGACACGCACGCGAGTCTCGGGAAAAGCGACGTAAGCCGGAATCAGGTCGGTGCCGAGAAGGTAGTTGCGCGCTAAGGCCTCGCCACGATGGTTTTGATCGCGGTACCTCCGCCACACCGTGCCGATGTGCGTCGCGTACCAAACGCTGTCCGGCAGCACGGTCACCATCAGTTGCGTGAATACCCTCAGAATACGGATGCGGCGGGAGGGCCGTTGGAGGAGATGCTTGCCCAAGCCGACCGGCAGAAAACGGTCCCAGCGGCGCAGCAGCCGCCACAGCACGATTAATCCGATGACCTCCGTGTCGCTGCGGGAGCGTTTCACGACCCACTTCGGAGAAGCGTAGACAACTTTGCCGATGCCTTCTCCCAATCTTTCCAGCGGTGCGGAAACAAGTTCCCTTGGCGCATTCGCTAGAATGCGCGCACCGCGCGAAGCTTCCGGGGGCCCTGCCACGCTCGCTTCCTACCCCGACTCTACACCTTTGTTTTTCCGAATACCAGAAGAATCGACCTGGGGGGGTCAGTTTGTTTCCGGCGGCACATCCTTCCTGCCCACCCATTCAGCATTCCCGTTATCGTGCGGACGCGCGGCGACGCGAACCTTCTTCAAGAGACCCTCGATTTCGGAAACGACCTTTGGGTTGTCGCCCGCCACGTTGCGTTGTTCGCGCGGATCTTTCGAGAGATCGTACAGTTCGAGCGCCGCTCCCGGCGCATTGCGAATGGCCTTCCAATCTCCGAGGCGCACGGCCTGAGCGAGCGTTCCTTCCCGCATCCGCTTCGTCTTTGCCTCCCAGCGTTCCTGCTCCCAGTAGAGCGCGCGCCGGGCCATGTTCTTCCCAGTCAGAGCCGGGACCATGGAAACGCCATCCACACCTTGCGGCGCCTTCCCACCCGCAATCTCCGCGGCCGTCGGCAGGAAGTCGGCGAAGTACCAAGGCGTCCCGTTGACCTTGCCCGCCGCCACCTTGCCGGGCCAGCGAACGATCATCGGGACACGCAAGCCGCCTTCCCAGAGCGAGCCTTTGAAACCCTTCAGCCCGCGGTTGATCTCGAAAAACGAGCCGTCGTTGTTCTCGTCGGGGGGCTTCACTCCTCCGTTGTCGCTGGTGCAGAAGACCACGGTGTTTTCCGCCAGTCCGTGCTTGTCGAGCAAGGCGAGGATACGGCCTAACTGCGCATCGGCCATGGTGGTCATGGCGGCGAAGGCCTTCTGCCCCTTGGTCCACGGTTTGCCGCTATAGGGCGCATCGGTCGGCGGATGGAAGAGTGCATGCGGCAATGTGGGCGTGGCGTACAGGAAGAACGGGCGGCTGCGGTTTTTCTCCACGAACTGCGCCATGCGCTCTCCAATCAGTGTTGCGCTGTAAGTGCCCTTCTTGCGCCCCACATTGGCCGGCATGGGGACCTTGGCTTCGCCGTCGCGCAAGTACTCCGGCCAGTAGTTGTGGGCATGAGTTTGATGCAGGTATCCGTAGAACTCATCGAAGCCCTGCCGCGTCGGCGCTCCGGTGGAACCCGCGTCGCCCAATCCCCACTTGCCGAATCCGCCCGTGGCATAGCCGGCTTTCTTCAACACCTCGGCTACTGTCACGTCGCTATCCTCGAACGGGACAGTCTGCGCATTGGCCCGCACCGGGGTGTGCCCCAGGTGCATGCCCGTCATCAAGACGCTGCGCGACGGAGCGCACACTGAGCCGCCGGCATAGCACGCCGTGTAGCGCGTGCCCTCCTTCGCCAGCCGGTCCGAATGGGGCGTGAGGATTTTTTCCTGCCCGTAGCAGCCGAGGCCCGCCGAACCCAGGTCATCGTACATGAACCAGACGATATTGGGTGGGCGCTTCTGCGCCAGCAGCAGCGAAGCGGTGGCCCCGAACAGGGCGCGGCGAGTCATACGAGCAAGCAGCATGCTTCTCTTGTATCAAAAACGGTTCGCTACGGCAGTTCCATCATCCCTGTCCAGAACAGATTTCTTCTTTGGCCTGTATCCTGGTCGTATTGCCGGGCAAACGAAAGTCTGCCATCGCTGCCGATGCGGAAGACCGCCAGGGAGGCGGCTTGCGTGGCAGTGTGCTGCATGTTCGCCACTACCAGCAAGCGCCCGGTGGGGTCGAGCGCGAACGTGCGCGGATGCGCTCCGTGCGTGTCCGCATTCTGAATGCGCGAGGGTTCTCCCGTCTTGTTGTCGATGGCGTAGACTGCGATCGAGTTCTCTGCGCCCGCCGCCGTGGCGCGATTGCCCAGGTACACGAAACGTCCGTTGGGATGAACATGAATCGCGCTTGTGGCCTGACGCGCCCAGTGCGCCGGATTGAGCAGGGTATCCTTTGTGAACAACGGCTCGGCGCTCAGCGACGGACCATCCGTTACCCGGTACACTTGCAGCTTGTTCTGCCGTTCCAGCGTTACGTAGGCAAGCGGCAGGGCGGGATGAAAATCGAGATGCCGAGGCTGGTATTCGTGACCGCCGCCGGGCGCAATCGAGGCCTTATTGCGCAGCAGGCCGCCGGCAAAGGCGAACACTTTGAGTGCTCCCGGATCTTCCTTCTTCGCGCCTTCGGGCCCGTTGCCGCGAGTCACCACGACCACCATGCGGCCAGAGGCGTCGACCCGGACCTGATGCGCATAGACGCCGAAATCGAGGCCCGCCGGCTGGGTCACCGCATCGGCGAGTTTGCCGTCCGATGCGATGCGGTGCACGGTGGCGCTGCTGGGATCGTTGTAGGCCACCACTGCGAATTGTCCCGCGCCATCCACGGTCAGGAACACCGATCGCGCCGCCAGCTTTACCGGATCCCCGTGCGCCGACAGGGCGCCCGTCTTCGCATCGACGCGAAAGGCGGTCATTCCGTGGCGGCCTGCCGTCCCGCGCGCGTTGTTGCTCCATGCCACGTAGAGAAACTGGCGGGAGGGATGCGGCCAGGCTTCCTGTACATTTTCCGGCAGAGTGACCGACCCCTGCCGCTGCAGCCGCGCGCCGGCCACGTCCACGGCAAACCAGCTTAACTCCGGCCCGGAGGTCGCATGGAGGGCCACTCGTTTTTCCTGTGCGTGGATCGAAGGTATCGCCACCGCCAGCAGCGTCATCGAGAGCAGCGTCTGGATTCTCATTCAGGCCCAAGTATAATGGCTCCAACGGAGGCTCTGAGGAAGCTGCTGAAAACTGAATTCGTTTCAGGAGGCCGTTTCACATGCTCGCCTTCAGTCGCCGGGCTTTGATGCCCGTTCTTGCCGCGCCCTCGCTTTTTCCGGCGCCTCTTTACAAGCAACGCAATATTCTCAGCAAAGATTGGCCCGCCGGCAAAGTGGCGGGCGCGTTGCTGCCGCGGAACCAGTGGGTCCCGTTGCCTGCCGCGTCCGATCGCGAAGCATGGCAGTCCGTGGCTGCCGCCGCGCGCACGGAATTGCTGGATGCAGCCGCCGTCTATCAGAAGGAGCCCTGGGCTTCGCTCCCTGCCACGGTATATCTCGACTTCGCCCGCAATGGCAATCGTTCCCGGTACGAAGCCATTCGGTTTGCCCGCCGCCGCAAGCTGAACACGCTTGCGGTTGCCGAATGCATCGAGGGGAAGGGCCGCTTTCTCGACTCCGTCGCCGAGGGAGTATGGCTGCAGTGCGAAGAATCCTCGTGGGTTTTGCCAGCGCACATCCGCGTGCAGAAGGCGGGCAACGGGCTGCCCGATGTCGCCGAACCCGTGGTCGATCTTTTTGCCGCCGAATGCGGAGCGCAGATGAGTTGGATCCATTATTTGCTTGCACCGCAACTGGCGCGTGTCTCTCCGCTGCTTCCCAAACGCATCCGCCACGAAGTCCACCACCGTATTCTCACTCCCTGTCTGGAGCGCGATGATTTCGGCTGGATGGGTTTGCGCGGCCCCAATCACTCCCTGAACAACTGGACTCCGTGGATCAACTCCAACTGGCTCACCTGCGCGCTGCTGCTCGAAGAGGATACGCAACGCCGAGCCGCGCATGTCGCCAAGAGCCTGCGCAGTGTGGATGAGTATCTGTCCGACATGCCTGACGATGGCGGCTGCGACGAAGGCCCAGGCTACTGGGGGCGCGCCGGCGCGTCGCTGTTCGATTGCCTGGAAATTCTGCAGTCGGCGTCGGCCGGACGCATGGTGTGGTGGGGCGATCCGCTGGTTCGCGAAATCGGCCGTTACATCGTCAAGGCTCACATCGCCGGCAAGTGGATGGTGAATTTCGCCGACGCCTCGGCTCACGCCAGCCCCGACGGTTCGCTGGTGTGGCGCTACGGGAAGGCGATCGGCGACCGGGACATGATGGAATACGGGGCGTGGGCCGGGCGCGATCAGCGCGGCATCGAATCCCAGGACAGTCCGGCCCGCACTCTGATGCGGCTGTTCCACAACAAGGACATGGCGCAAACCACAGCCCGCGCGCCGCTGCCGGCCGAGAACTGGCTGCCCGATCTCAATGTCCTGTTTGCCCGGCAAAGCGCGGGTAGCGACCGCGGTTTCTATCTCGCCGCCAAGGGCGGCCACAATGCCGAATCGCATAACCACAACGACATCGGCAATTACATCGTCTTCCACAACGGCGAACCGGTGCTGGTGGATGTCGGGGTCGAAACATATTCGGCGAAAACGTTTTCTTCCCAGCGCTACGAAATCTGGACGATGCAATCGGGCTGGCACAACTGCCCCACGATCAACGGCCGGATGCAATCCCCCGGCCGTCAGCACCGCGCCAATAACGTGCAGTTCCGCGGCGGCGCAACCAGCGAGGTCACGATGGACATCGCGGCTGCCTATCCCGCGGAAGCGCGCGTCGAATCTTTCCGCCGCGCCATGCGTCTCGACCGCAGGCAGGAGGCCGTGGTCATTGAAGACGCCTGGAAGCTGGCCGCCTCCGGACCCATCGAGTGGAATTTCATCACTCCCAAGAAGCCCGTGGCCGCTTCGCCTGGCGTGATCGAACTTCCAGCCGGCGCGGTGCTGCGCTACGACGCCTCGCAACTCGATCCAAGCGTTGATGAACACGAGGCAGGAGACTCTCGCCTGAGGAACATCTGGGGCGGGACGATGTACCGTGTCCGCCTGGCGGCGCGCAAGCCGGCAACCGAAGGCCGGGCCGCGTTTACCATCTCGCGGGCGCGTGCCTGACCGCTATACTCAACGCATGCGGCTCCGGCTCGTCAGTTTTCTCGTGTTCGCGTTGACTTCGTTCGCGCAGGAAGTCTCCCAAAGCGGTCTGCGCCTGAAGGATCCGCGCCCCATTATCGCGCTTCCGGAACGGGCCAAATCCGCCATGGCCGCCAGCGTGCATCCACTCGCCACCGAAGCCGCGCTCGAGATCATGCGCAAAGGGGGCAACGCCATCGATGCGGCTGTCGCGATTGCGTTCGTCCTCGCCGTAGTTCATCCGGAGGCGGGCAACATCGCCGGCGGAGGCTTCCTGCTGGCCCAGATGGCGAACGGAGAAAGCAGCGTCATCGATTACGCGTTTCAGACACCGGCCGCGTTCTCTCCAAACATTTTCAAGGGCGAACGTTCCACCGGCACCGGTTACAAGACCATCGGCATTCCCGGCACGCCCGCCGGTATGGGGCTGGCTCATGCCAGGTTCGGCAAGCTCAAATGGGCCGATTGTCTCGAACCCGCGCGCCGCCTGGCGAAGGATGGATTCCCGGCATCGCAACGCATGGAGATCATCCTCCGTCTGCAAGTGCCCGTAATGAAACAGTTCCCCGAGACGGCGAAGGTCTTTCTGAAAGGTAGCGACCAGCCGTTGCAACAAGGCGAAATCGTCGTGCAGAAAGAACTCGCCGAGACCATTGCCCGGATGCAGAAGCAAGGCTGGCGCGAGTTTTACACCGGCGAGACCGCGCGCCGCATGGTGGCCGACTTCCACGCCCACGGCGGCATTGTCACCGGGGCCGATCTGGAGCAGTACAAGGCCATCGAGAAAAAGCCGCTACGCATCGACTACCGCGGCTATCCGGTCCTGGTCACCCCGCCTCATTCCGGCGGAGGAACCGTGCTTGCGGTCTCGCTCAGCGTTCTTTCCCGCTTCGATCTCACACTCGGCATGGAAGGCAGTTCCCACGCCCGTCATTTACAGATTGAAGCGATGCGCGCCGGCAACGCCGCCGAGCGTCTGCTGACCGCGGGCACGCACACCGCCGAGCAACTGATCACGAAGGACTTCATCGACGCCGCGGCGCGATCCATCTCTCTCGACCGCGCCGGCGCCGCCGATTCGCAGCCATCGCAGGACAACGGCGAATCCGCCGACACCACGCACTTCACCGTCGCCGATCCCTACGGCAATGTGGTGTCGAACACCTATACATTGAACGGATTTTTCGGCAGCCAGGTCATTTCCAAAGGGACCGGCGTGCTGATGAATAACTACATGAGCCCTTCGCGCCGGGTGAAGCCGCTGGACCGGATCTATTCCTCCATGACCCCTACGGTGTTGTTGCGTAAGAACGGCAAGCCGTGGGCGGCCTTCGGCTCACCGGGATCGCAGACCATTCCCAGCACCATCATGCAAATCGTCAACAATCTCGCCGATTTCCAGATGGGGCTGCGCGATGCGGTGGAATATCCCCGGATCCATTTCGGTGGACGCGGAGCGGTGGATGCCGAGCCCGCGGCACTGGTGCTGGATGTTGCCGGACGTCTTCGCTCATTGGGTCACGCGCTGAGCCCCAACTTCCGCTCTCAAGGCGATGTGAACGCGGTGCTGATCGAAGAGAGCGGGTGGAAGCAAGGATGGGCCGACGGGCGCCGCGGGGGGAGTGTCAAAGGCTATTGACCGCGCGGATACGGTACACTGCACTCCATGTCCTGGAAGTGTTTCTCCCTTCTGTTCGCCATCCTGCCGCTGATTGCGGCCGAGGCCGTCAAACCTGATCCAACCGGTTTTTCCCAGCAGCGGCTTGTCCGTATTCAGGAAACAATCGAGCGGCACATCGAAGCCCGCAACATTTCGGGAGCCGTCACGCTGATCGCCCGCAACGGCCGAATTGCCCATCTTCAGGCGCACGGCATGATGGACATCGAAGCGAAGCGGCCCATGGCGAAAGACACCATTTTCCGGGTCTTCTCCATGTCGAAGCCCGTTGCCGGCGTTGCCATCCTGATGCTGATCGAAGAGGGCAAGGTGCGCCTCAACGACCCCGTGTCGAAATTCATCCCCGAATTGAAGGGCATGAAAGTAGCGGTGACCGATTCACGGCCAGGGGCGGCGGCCAGTGAGCCGCCGAACTACTACACCATTCCCGCGACGCGCGAGATTACGATTCAGGATTTGCTGACTCATGTGTCCGGGCTGGGCAGCGGTCCGGTGGGCGCCTTCGAAGCCCGGAAGTTTTTGCAGAACCTTGCCGGGGGCACCCTGGCCGAACTGATTCCGAAGTATGCGTCGATCCCGCTCGACTTCCAGCCAGGATCGCGCTGGGCCTATAGTGGCCTCGCCGGTTTTGACGTGCTCGGAAGGGTTGTGGAAGTGGCCTCGGGACTCTCCTTCGATCAGTTCCTCAAGCAGAACCTCTTCGGTCCTCTGGGTATGAAGCAGACCGCATTTCACCCAGGCGAGGAGAATTGGCCGCGCGTCGTTACCGCTTATCATCGGGAAGGTGGAGCGCTGCACAAGGTTGCCAATCCCAACCGGCTGCAAAGCAAGACTTACTATTCCGGGGCGGGAGGCTTGGTTTCTACGGCAGAGGACTACGCGCAGTTCGGCATGATGCTCGCCGCCGGCGGCCAGCACCACGGCAAGCGGATTTTGAGCCCGCGAACCGTCGAATGGATGTCGTCAGCCTTTGTGCCCGACACGATGCAGGGCAGGGCACCCGGGCGAGGCTACGGCCTGAGCGTGCAAGTGGTCACCGATCCAGTACGCGCCGGGTTCCGCGTCTCCGCCGGCAGTTACGGATGGGACGGCGCCTACGGCACGCACTTCTGGGTCGATCCGAAGGAGAAGTTAGTCGGCGTGATGATGATTCAGACGGATAACCCGGACCGGCAACTGGACCGCGATTTCGAAAACGCAGTGATGCAGGCGATCGTCGATTAGTTCGACGCGACCTCAAGCCGCCGCGTTTTTCGCTTTGCACTCCGCCGAGCAGTAGTAAGCCGTCTCTCCCTTTACCGCCCCTGTCAGCGCCCGGCTTGCTACCACATAGGTGCCACAGGTCCGGCACGCCTTCAATTCACCGCGTGTGGGCGGCGGCGGAGCCTTTGCCTGGCTGGAAGCGGAAGAGGCCTGGCGCTCTGCGCGCGAGGCCTCTGTCTCTTCTTTCATTAGATCGGAAAACCCTTTACCAATGATCCCGATCACCATCCGAAGGAACGAGATGGCGACGATGCTGATCAGGGCATAGAGTAAAGCTCGCACCATAGGGGACTCTCAGTTACCGCTTGTCCCGGCCCGGCCGCGCTTGCGCACGGCTTACTTCTTCTTTCCGGTCTTCTTCTGTTGCTGCTTTTTCGCGTCGGGGTTGGTGAACTCCGTTTGCACGGTGGCATCGAGCGTGGCAATCATTCCCTTCGCGGATTCGGCGAACGGTCCATCGGGCTTCAGTTCCAGGTATTTGGCGAAGGCTTCTTTCGTTCCCGGAGGGGGCGTCACTTTGCCGTCCGCGGTGGTGGTGGCCTTCGACAGCAGATACACACCGTATTGATACTGTGCGTCGGCGTAGGTGGGATCCTTCTCGATTGCCATCTTAAAGGCGTTACCCGCCGGTTCGGTTTGGCCGGTGTTCACGAGCACGGCGCCGAGGTTGTAGAAGTAGCGGCCGGCGTTGGGCGGATCCAGTTCGGCGGCCTTGGTGAGTTCTGCCTGCGCCTGGTCGAACTTCTTCGCCTTGGCGAGCGCGAGGGCAAAGTTGTTGTGATAGGCGGCATCGTCGGGCTTCAGTTCCAGCGCCTTCCCATAGGCGTCGAGACCCTTGGTCTGCATGTCGGTCTGTTCCTGGCCGGTCTTCGCACCCGACTGGCCCATGTAGGATTCGGCCAACTGTGCCCAGATCACGTGCTGCTTCGGATCGATGGTGGAAGCTTTCTCAAACGCGGCGACCGCTGCATCGAATTGTTTCGTCTTCAGCGCTTCCATACCGCCGTTGAAGGCGTCGTTCAATTCCTTGTTCTTGGCCATCGCCTGCTGGCGCTCTTTCATCGCCTTTTCGACGGCGGCGCGCTGTTCGGCGCTCATTTCGCGGGTTTGTTCCTTCGTCAGCGTGCCTGTCTCGGCGGCCTTCGTCATCGCTTCCTGCTTTTGCCGCATTGCCGCGAGGTCGAAGTTCACGGGCACGGGATCGCCGAGCCGCGTCCGCACTCCCTTCACCGAGTCGCGCTGCTTTCCGTCCACTTCCAGCGTCACGTTGTACGTTCCCAAAGGCAGGCCGGCGTGGAAGAAATGGCCCTTCTTGTCGGTGGCTGTCTGGTAGTTGCCCTTGATGTCGGTGCGCTCAATCTTGACGCAAACGCCCTGACCTTTCTTGCAGTCACCCTTGGGCGCCATCTTCCCATCTTCACCCTTGACGTCGCCTTCAATTGCGCCGGTCTGTGCCATTGCCATTCCGGCGAAAAACATCACGGCGGCCGGGAACCAAATCATTCTACGGAACATGGGATTCATGAGTGGATCTCCAATCTCAATCTCTATCTATCGGGGCGGAATGCGCTCAATTTCAGAATACTATATCAATAGACGCGCAAGCCCGGGGCCGCCGTTACCGAAGCGCTTTACACCGTCTCTGCCGGCTCCGCGTCGGAGAGCTGAGATTGGGCTTTCCGCTGCAGATCGCGCAACTTGAGCCCGGTCATGGCCACCGCCACGCACCCGGCGATCAGCAGCGGCACGGTGATGATGAAGAACATGACACCAGACAATCCCTTGGCCGTTTGCCGGTCGACACCGAGCAACATCAAACCGGCCACTGCGAAAGCATTGAACAACCCGATATTGCCCGGGGGGCCGGGAATCACCGTTCCCAGCCGCAGAACCACCAGCACGCAAATCGCATGTCCGAAAGACAGGGTCAGGCCGTAGCCGCGAATCATGGCGAAGATGGGCACCGCCTGCAGGGCAAGGTACACGAAGCTGGCGCAGGCGGCCATGAAGAACGACCGCGATTGCCCCATCGCGTGCAGGCCCTCAATCAAATGCCGCAGTACGCGCAACCAGCCATGCCGTGCCAGCACGTCCGCGGATTCGTCGCGGCGGTGCACGGCGAACGCCAACAGGACTCCCAGCGCGGCCACAATCAGCGCCAGCACCCCCGCGCCGTACTTCAGATTGGCGTCCATCTTTACGAACAGCGTCGTCAAGAAGAAGGCGAGAATGAGCCACACACCGTCCAGCAGCCGCTCAATCAGGGCGCTGGAAACGGCGACGGGGAAACTGATCTTGCTCCAGTGGGCCTGCAAATAGCATCGGATGGCCTCGCCGCTGCGCAGGGGCAGCAGTTCGTTGGCGAACAACCCGATGTAGATCGCCTGGACGCTGCGGCCCAGGGGAACACGCACCACGGGACTCAGCAGCAGGTTCCAGCGCCAAGCCTGGCTGACATACACCAGAATGTCGGTGCTCACCGCTAGGAGAATCCAGACCCAGTGAATATTTTTCAGCCGCGGCAACTCCGCTTCCCAATTGAAGTCGCGGTAGACCCAGTACAAGCATCCGATCGAGATGGCATAGACAAGCGCCGGCCCCAGCCAGGAAGGGATCTTCACGCTCGTGCCGTTCGCATTGGATGCACCCATGCCTTAAGCAACCATCATATAATCGAGTGTATTGCTGACGCACAAATCAGGCCTTCCGCCTCCGATGCGATCTCCACTAGCAGGACGTTTTCAATGAGACCACTCCGCCGTGCCGCCGTTCTCGGGGCGGGCACCATGGGCGCGCGCATCGCCGCCCATTTCGCTAATGCCGGCATTCCTGTCGACCTCCTCGACATTGTTGTGCCCGGGACTGCCGACCGCAACGCCGCCGCGAAGAAAGGCGTGGAATCGGCGCTCAAACAGAAGCCCGCCGGCTTTTTCACCGATGCCGCCGCTTCGCTCATCGCGCCGGGAAATTTCGAGGATGACCTGGGCCGCGTGGCCTCCTGCGATTGGATCATCGAAGCCGTTGTCGAACACCTGGAAGCCAAGCGCGAGCTTTGGAGCAAGGTCGAAACCCTGCGTCAACCCACGGCGATTGTTTCCACCAATACCAGCGGCATCCCGCTGCGCCTCATCGCCGAAGGCTTCTCCGATTCCTTCCGCCGCCACTTCCTGGGGACGCACTTCTTCAATCCACCGCGCTATCTGCACTTGATGGAGCTGATCCCCGGCGCGGACACACTTCCGGAAGTGATCGACTTTGTGGCAGCCTTTTGCGACCGCAGGCTGGGCAAAGGCGTCGTGCCCTGCAAAGATACGCCCAATTTCATCGCCAACCGGTTGGGTAGTTTCTTCGGCTCTACCATCGGCAAGATCACCTGCGAGGACGATTGGACCATCGAAGAAGTCGATGCGATCACCGGGGCGCTAATCGGCTTGCCCAACAGCGCTTCCTATCGCTTGCTGGATATTGTCGGCGTCGATGTGATGTACCTGGTGAATCGCAATCTTTACGATGCGGTTCCCCACGATCCCTGGCGCGAGCGCTTCGTGCCCAACGAGATTCTGGCCAAGATGGTGGAGCGCAAATGGCTGGGAGACAAGACCGGCCAAGGCTTCTTCAAGCGTGTCGGCCCGAAGAAAGAGATCCATGCCATCGACTGGAAGACCATGGAGTACCACCCCGCGAGAAAGGTCAGTTTCCCCAGTGTGGAGCAGGCGCGGCAAATCGAGGACTTGCCCTCCCGCCTACAGGCGCTGGTGGCGGGTACGGATCGAGTTGGCACGTTTCTTTGGAAGCTGTTCAGCGACTACGTTGTATACTCCGCATCGATGGTTCCCGAGATCGGCGATCGCATCGTCGAGATCGATCAGGCCATGCGCTGGGGTTACGCGCACAAGCTTGGTCCCTTCGAGTTGTGGGATGCGCTTGGTTTTGTCGAAACCGCGCGCCGTATCGAGTCTGAAGGCCACAGCCTGCCGGAAAACGTGCAGCGCATGCTTTCCACCGGAGCGCAGTCTTTCTACCGCGAAGCGGACAAAGACCGTCTGCCGCATACCGAATACTTCGACCTGCAACGCACCGGCTACGCACTCGCCGAGCCGCGCTCCGGGGTGCTGGAACTGGCTCCGCTCAAGCGCGCCCGCGGCGTGGTGAAGGAAAACACCGGCGCGTCCTTAATCGACCTTGGCGACGGTGTGCTATGCCTCGAGTTCCACAGCAAGATGAACACGCTCGGCGAAGATCACTTCTCCATGATTCATGCCGGCATCGAAGAAACATCGCGCAACTTCGAGGCAATGGTGATCTCCAACCAGGGCGCGGACTTCAGTGCCGGCGCCAATCTGGTGCTGGTTCTGCTTGCTTCGCAGGAAGAGGCGTGGGACGAGTTGAATGCCGCTATCCACCGCTTCCAGCAGGCGAATATGGCCATCAAGTATGCGCCGAAGCCGGTTGTGGTGGCGCCCTTCGCCCGCACGCTGGGCGGCGGTTGCGAAATCTCTTTGCACGCCGCACGCTGTCAGGCTTCCGCGGAACTGTACATGGGACTGGTGGAAGTGGGCGTGGGAGTCATCCCCGGCGGCGGTGGCTGCAAGGAACTGCTGCTTCGGCTCAAAAACCCGCAGAAGGTCTTCGAACTTGTAGGGCTTGCCAAAGTGTCTGCATCCGCCGGGGACGCGAAGAACCTTGGGCTGCTCAACAAGGCCGACGGCATCTCCATGAATCAGGAACGACTCATTGCCGATGCCAAATCGCTGGCGCTTTCCCTTGCCTCCGGATACGTTCCCGGCTCGCCGCGAACGGACGTCAAGGTGGGCGGCGAGAGTGTCTATGCTGCGATGAAACTCTACGCCTGGTCCATGCGGCAGGGCAATTTCATTAGCGATCACGATGTGTCGATCGCGGAGAAGATCGCCGGCGTGCTCTCCGGAGGAAGGCTTAGCGGCGAACAGACCGTCAGCGAGCAGTACCTGCTCGATCTCGAACGGGAAGCGTTCCTGAGTCTCTGCGGCACGCGCAAGACGCAGGAGCGGATGCAGGCCATGCTCAAAACCGGAAAGCCGCTGCGCAACTAGCGCGACGTGCAGGCGAAGAAAGGAATCATGATGTTCACTGGATGCGGTACCGCAATCGTTACACCCTTCGCGCAGGACCGATCGCTGGATGAAGCGACGCTGCGCAATCTCGTGCGCCGGCAGATTGAGGCGGGGATCAATTTTCTGGTTCCCTGCGGCACCACCGGCGAAAGCCCCACGCTTGAACGCGCCGAGCACCTGCGCGTGGTCGAAATCACGCTGGAAGAGGCCAAGGGCCGCGTGCCGGTGCTGGCCGGCGCGGGAGGTTACAATACCGCCGAGGTAATCGGCCTGGCTCGCGAACTGGAGAGCATGGGTGCTGACGGCATTCTCTCCGTCACGCCGTACTACAACAAGCCGACGCAGGAAGGGCTCTACCAGCACTACAAGGCCATCGCCGGGTCCATCAAGATTCCGATCATCGTGTACAGCGTGCAAGGCCGCACCGGCATCAATGTCGAACCTGCCACGTTGAAGCGGTTGGCGGGGATCGACAACATCATCGGTGTCAAGGAAGCGAGCGGCAACATCGGCCAGCAGGCGCGTGTGATTCACGAAGTGCCGGGCGATTTCCTTGTCTTGAGCGGCGACGATTCCATCACGCTGCCATTGATGGCGCTCGGCGGCAAGGGCGTGATCTCCGTGGTGTCGAACGAGATTCCCGGAGAGATGACGGCTCTCGCGCAGGCCTGCCTGAAGGGGGATTACGAAGGCGCCCGCGCCTTGCAGCGCCGGTATCTCAACCTGATGGAAGTGAATTTCGTGGAATCGAATCCTGGCCCGGTCAAAGCCGCGATGGCGCTGATGGGTCTGCTGGAGCCGGTATGGCGCTTGCCGCTGGTTCCGCCTTCGCCCGCCAGTCTCGCCAGGATTGAAACTGTGCTGGCCGATCTCAATCTGCTCGCCGGCAGGAGTGTGCATGCTGCAAGCTGAAATCGAAGCTCTATTCGATACGCCGCCTTCTTCCTACACGGAGGCGCATTTCGCCCTGTTCCATCGCTTCAAGGATTCGCTCAACGCGGGCGCGATTCGTTCGGCTGAGCCCGATGCGGGATCGCCGACGGGTTGGCGTGTCAACGCGTGGGTGAAGAAGGGAGTGCTGCTTGGCTTCCGCCTCGGCGCGGTAGTCGACATGTCGGTGGACAAAACGAGACAGCCTTTCTTCGATAAGGCGACGTATCCCGTCAAGACGTTTACCGCTGCGAGCGGCGTTCGCATCGTGCCCGGCGGATCGTCGATTCGCGATGGCTGCTTCATCGGCAAGGGTGTGACGTGCATGCCTCCGATGTATGTCAATGTCGGCGCGTTTGTGGACGATGGCACGATGGTGGACTCGCACGCGTTGGTGGGTAGTTGCGCGCAGATCGGGAAGAATTGTCATATCTCGGCGGCTGCGCAGATCGGCGGTGTGTTGGAGCCTGTCGGCGCGATGCCCGTCATTCTCGAAGACAACGTGCTGGTGGGCGGCAACTGCGGTGTGTATGAGGGCACGATCGTCAAACGGGGAGCAGTGCTCGGAACGGGAACGATCCTCAATCGTTCGACGCCGATCTACGATTTGGTGAAGGGCGAAGTCATCCGCCCCACGGATGAGCAACCGCTGGTGGTTCCCGAGGACGCTGTGGTCGTTGCCGGCTCGCGCGCCGTGACCAGCGGCAAGGGCAAGGAGTGGGGAATCTCGCTCTACACACCGGTTATCGTGAAGTATCGCGATGCGAAAACGGGGACGAAAATCCAGCTCGAGGATCTGCTTCGTTAGCCTTGTTGACGGAAGCGCCGGACACACATCGTTACCATGCCGGCGACGAACAGACCGTAGGTTGCGGGCTCCGGCACGGAAGTCAAGGATGTCGCCGTTCCGGACACCGATACATAGTTTTCTGGATGGATGCCAGCCCACTGCAGAGTTAACTCCGCGACATCCCACTGCGTCAGATCCAGTGAAACTGGCGGGGCGAATGACGTGAGATCAATACCTCCCGAATCGTAAAGGTAAAGAGATCCCACAGCGAAGGGCTCGCCGTTCATGTCGGGAAAGTAGCAGCAGATTCCGAAGTCGAGATAGTCGTCGCCACTGCCCATGTCCGGTGATATCGACATCACCAAGCCCAACTCGGTGCTAAGTGTATAGGTCAGCCCGCTAGGAAACGAGATTACACCGGAAGTGATTTTGTACCACCACGGATTGAAGCCCTCGAAATCGTTCTCGTCAATAGTGATAACGGCGTGCCAGGTATCCCCAACATTGATCAGTGGCGCTGCATTATCGGCAAGAAAAATCTCACCCGTTATGTGATACGTGATAGCGGCGGAGCCCTCGCGCGGAAGAAGAATCGCGAGTAGAAGCATCAAGATGGCGAGATTTCTGTGGACAAAGGCGCTCATACGTACCATATCTCCTGGTGAATCCGTCATCAGAGATTGCGTGAACGGCGCGAAAACGGGGTCAAAGTTTCTTGCGCGGCGGGCCTTGGTTGCGGAAACGCTCGACCATGGCTTCTGCTTCCTTGCGGTCGACGAAGCCGTCGGAGTTCGCATCCATCATCGGAAAGCGCTGCTGCATGGGCGGCGGCAATTCCTCCTTCGCCAGCTTGCCATCTTTGTTGCGGTCGAAGGAATCGAACTCGTTGAGCAGGCGTATTGGGCCTTGCCCGGCGCCGGGCGCCGCGCCGCCGGGGCGGCCCGATTGGCGAATGCCACCGTCGCGGTCCGCATCCCAATGCACCAAGTATTCCTGTGTCAGAGGAATGCACCATTCGTCGGTGCAGGCGTAATAACGGAAGGCAACACGCAACGGCACGGTGGATGTACCGCGGTCCGCATCCAGCATGAATTCGCGCGGGTCGGCGTCGGCGGGTTGCTCCACCTTTGGGCCGCGGGCCTTCGCGGGAGTCACCGTCACTCCTTCCGGCGCGAAGACCTCGAAGCTCACCGGAGCCGCTTCGTTATTCCAATGCACCCCGTAAATCGGGTCGAGATAAAAGCCGAGGTACAACTTGCCCTTCCCCTCGCGCAGCAACGCCGGATCGGCCTCGGCGCGCAGCTTTACATAGAAAGGCTTCTCTGCCTTGGACAATTGCGGCTCGGCGCGCAGTCCGCGGAAACGCTCGGGCAGAGCCAACCGCGGTACGACTCCCGTGGGCGCGGGTTTCGGCGGCGCGGCCGTCTTCATGTTCAAATCGGAAATCCGGGTGATGCGATCGACGCTGCCGATGTGCTCTTCCAGGTCCTTGCGCAGGGCCTCGGGATCGCTCCAGGCACGGCGCGCGACGATCTTGCCTTCCGGGTTAAGCAGAAACTCCGAGTTGGGCGCGTCGGCCAGCAGGTGCTTCAACTCGTTGGCCATGGTGTCGCAGAGCCAGGGGATCTCCGATCCGAGAGTCCGCCTGGCCTCCTTGATATGTAGGACGCGCTCGGCAAGCGTCACGGGGCCCACGTAGCCATGCAGATCGGGATGGGCGAGCGCTTTGTACAAGTAATAAAACCGCACACCCTTCTTTGCATAATCGCGGTAGACGGTCTCCAAACTGGGGACCTTATTACGGAAAGGCGGTCAAGTGAGACAGCCGCTGACGACGACGGTCCAGCGGCCCTTGAGCGAAGAGGTGTGAAACGGCTTGCCTGCTTCATCGTGGATCGGCAGGGCGGGGAAGGCTGCGCCGACTGCGGGCGCCGCGGCCTCGAACTGTTTGACTACAACGTCGCCAGCGGAACCGGGTTGCGGGAGCACATCCATTCGTTGCGCCGTTGCAAGCGGCGCCAGCGTCATCAGCAGGAGCCCAAGGCGCATGGAAAAGCCTCCTTATCGTTGAGCGTAGTTTTTTTCGTAGTAGTCGCGATACTCGCCGCTTTTTACACGGCGTACCCAGTCCGTGTTGTCACGATACCACTGAACGGTGAGGGCCAGACCATCGTCGAACGGCATGCATGGCTGCCAGCCGGTTTCGCGCTCGATCTTCTCGCTGGTGATGGCGTAGCGGCGATCGTGGCCGGGCCGATCCGCCACGGTCTTCATGAGGCTTTCCGGCTTGCCTGTGGCGGCCAGGATTCGCCGCACGACTTCCACATTTTCCAGAGCCAGGCTGCCGCCGACGTTGTAGACTTCGCCTGGGCGGCCCTTTTCCAGCACGGCGAGCACTGCGCGGCAATGATCGTCGACGTACAGCCAATCGCGTATCTGCCGCCCATCGCCGTAGATGGGCAACGGCTTGTCCTCGAGCGCGTTGCTGATCATCAGCGGGATCAGTTTCTCGGGGAAATGATATGGCCCGTAGTTATTCGAGGCGCGAGTCACCGTGACCGGCAGTTTGTAGGTGGTGCGATAGCTGAGGGCGAGCAGATCGGCGCCGGCCTTCGATGCCGAATACGGGCTCGATGGCTTGAGCGGATATTGCTCGTCGGCGTCGTGCGGCTCTTCGATGCTGCCGTAGACCTCGTCGGTCGATACATGCTGGAAGCGAGCTACGCCATGGACACGTGCGGCTTCGAGCAGGCAGAACGTGCCGTAGAAGTTCGTGCGCACGACCGGATCGGGGGACAGGATGCTGCGGTCGACATGGCTTTCGGCGGCGAAGTGAACCACGGCGTCGGGCTTCTCCGCGGCGAAGAGATCCATCACGAACGGTCCGTCGGCAATATCGCCCTTGACGAAGCTGTAGCGCGGCGAATCGGCCACGGAGGCGAGGTTCTCCAGGTTGCCGGCGTAGGTTAACTTGTCGAGGTTGACGATGCGGCAATCGGGGCGTTCCGCCAGCACCAGCCGCACGAACGCGGACCCGATGAATCCCGCGCCACCGGTTACCAGGAGCTTCATTCGTCGTCGTCCTCGGACGCCGGTCCGCCGCTCCGCCTGGATTCAGTCTCGGCGACGAGATTGGTGGCTCGGCGGAGAGAATCGAAGGTGCCAGCGTCGGTCCACCAGCCATCCAGGAAGGAGTAGGTGAGCGTGCCTTCGCGGATGAAGGCGTTGTTCACGTCGGTGATCTCCAGTTCGCCGCGGCCCGAGGGGACCAGCTTCTTGATCTTCTCGAAGACCGAGCCATCGTACATATAGATGCCCGTGACGGCGTAATTCGACTTGGGCTGCTTGGGTTTTTCCTCGATGCCGACGATGCGGTCGCCCTTCATTTCGGCGACGCCGAAGCGCCATGCGTCGGTGACTTCCTTGAGAAGAATCTTCGCCCCTTCCGGTTGCGCGCGGAAATCGTCGGCAGCCTGGCGAATGTTGCCTTCGATGATGTTGTCGCCGAGCACTACGCAGATCTTCTGCCCGTCGGCGAAGTGTTCGGCGAGGTCCAACGCGTCGGCGATGCCTCCCTCGCCTTCCTGGTAGGTGTAATTCAGATGCTTGAGTCCAAATTCCTTGCCGTTGCCCAGAAGCCGCAGGAAGTCTCCGGAGTTCCGGCCTCCCGTCACGATGAGGATGTCCTGAATACCCGCATCCACAAGGGTCTGGATGGGGTAGTAAATCATCGGCTTGTTGTAGATGGGAAGCAGGTGTTTGTTGGTGATCTTAGTCAACGGGAACAGCCGGCTCCCGGTGCCTCCTGCCAGCACGACGCCTTTCATTCGTGTAAAGAACTCCTGATGGTGGGGCGGCAAGCCCGTTGTGGACAAGCCTCGTTTTAGAATAGCAACAACATGAAAGCAAAATTGATTGCGGGCTGCTGCGCGGCAGTTGGCCTGGTGTTTGGCCAATCGCCCCAGCGCGTGGAGGGCTTTGCGGGCATCGTGTTTGCGCACAACGCCGATGCTTCGTCGGTGGTGCAGAATGGAGTGGATTTTCGGGGATCGTCACGCGGGTATACGACGGCGGCGTGGTGGGCCCCAGGCCAACTGAAGGATAACCGGCTGGAGTGGAAGACGGCTGCCGCTCCGGCGAAAGCCCGAACGACGTTCGTGTTCGCCGGGGCATCCTCGCCGCTGCCTGCGGAATTGCTGCGCGGGCCGGAATTGCGGCTGTCCGTGAACGGTCAACATGCTCTCACGTTTTCGATCGGCATGCGGCGCGACTATGGGTGGAATGGGAATGGGTTCTCACTGCGCTACCGTTCCATTCGCACGGAGTGGGTGACTTGGGACCGGCATCGCCAGTTCTCCTTGGAGGGAGACAGCGGGGTTTATGAACTGACCGTGCCGGAGGACCACATTCGCGCCGGGGAGCCGGTGACACTGAAAGTGGAGCTGAAGCCGCTTGCACGTTGGGATAAGGCGTGGTTCATGGTGAAGGCTCGTACGGATGTGCTGGCCGACGGGCATGAGCAGTTGAAGGAGGAAGTGCGGCAACTGCGCAGCGATGTGAACCGGCTAAGTGAATTGGTGGACGTGCTGGTGAATCGCAAAGCCGATCCAAAGTTTGAACATTTCACGATCCACTCGGAAGGCTACCGCCATCTGCATCCGGCGGATATCGTGGCGCTGAAGGGCGGGGAGTTTCTGGTGACCACGCGCATTGCTTCAGAGCATCTGGCAGCCGACGGGGACATCCTCGTCATGCACTCGCGCGATGCCCGGAATTGGAGTGTGCGTTCCCGCTTCGGCATACCGAATCTGGATGAACGCGAGGCGTGCGGGCTACAGCTACCCAATGGCGAGATCGTGCTGGCGATTTTCTACAACAAGCTGTACCGGCCCGATGGCGAGTATGAGAGGCAATGGGCGACGAAGGTGAAGTTCGGCCAAGGGACGCAGCACCTGGGCACCTACATCGTGCGATCCAAGGACGATGGCCGTACATGGTCTGAGCCGGAATACGTATCGCTCAAGGGAATGCACTTCACTGACACCGAAGGGCCCGCCGATGCGATGGTGCCGATGCCGGACGGATCTTTGCTGATGCCGCTGATCGGCTACAACGTGCGCGGAGATCTGGACAATCACGCTTCGGTGCTGCTGCGGTCTACGGACAGCGGCAAGAGCTGGCAGTATTTCTCCACCATGGCCGACGATCCGGGCGGCAAGAAGGGGCACTTTCAGGAGCCGGGGTTGGTGCGGATGAAAAGCGGCCATTTGCTGGTGGCGATGCGCAATAACAGCGGCTACATCTGGACGGCGAAGTCGAAGGATGGGGGAAAGACTTGGTCGGAGCCAAAGCCGAGTCCGATGACGGGACATCCGGCCGATCTGGTGCAACTGCCCGACGGGCGTGTGCTCTGCACTTACGGTGTGAGAGAGCCGGTGCACGGGGCTCCGGGGGGCGTCCGGGCGGCGATCAGCAAGGACGAGGGGGAGACGTGGGACATGGAAAACGAAGTGATTCTGCGCAACGACCTTCTGAATTGGGATATTGGCTATCCGGAGTCGATGGTGTTGGCGCATGGGCGGATCCTCACTGTCTATTACATGAACGTATCGGGCAAGTATTCGATTCAGGGAACGATCTGGAAGCCGTAGAACTCGCGTGCCATCGTGTTATCGCAAAACTGCCGATGGGATAACACAGGGTGCGAACCCAGATACAGCTCATGAACCACCGGGAGATCGTGTGGGGTGACGAGAGCCTGCGCTCTCTTGCCATGGGCGGCTCTGTTGGCGGCGAAGCGCCGGAAGCTCAGTTCAGTGGAGTGCGGCAACTTTGCCGCGATGCGGCTGAGAGGCTCGCCATAGGCGTTTGCGATTAGCCGGCACTTCCGGCACGAAGGGTTTCGCTCTCCAGTGCCACCGCAATCCGCGAGACAGCACACTAGTCGATGAATCGCCGTCTGGCGTTCGCACCGATGGTGCTCGCTGCCGTTCGTAATAGGACGAACGATCTATCTCATTTGGGGGGCGACGAAATCCCGGTTCTCCAATTACATTCAGTCCAATCCCTGAAGCGTTGAGCGACACGTTGCGTTTCTGAAACCTTCGGGAGTGCTGGATCTTAAATTCCGCTGACAGGAGAAGCGAAATGAACCTTGTGAGGTTACTGTTTGTTGCCACACTCACGACTGCGGCATGGGCCACGCCGATTGCGGACCACGGGGACGCGCCAGGCCCGATGGGAAGCAGGTTCGCGTGGGCTTTGGCGGGGATCGGAATGCTTGTGGCGTTTCGGAGGGCGAGGGAGGTCAAGGCTGGAGTTTGGGTCGCAGGGGGGCTGATGGTGCTCGCCTCGACGGCCGCCTCGGCGGGAACGATTGGGATCTCCTACAGCATCCGCGGTTCAGAGTATCTGGAGGGAACCAACAGTCGGACAGACGCGGTGGAGGGCGACATCGTCACAGGTT
>JAEUQG010000435.1 GCA_016789755.1 Bryobacterales bacterium | reverse complement strand
GTTGGAGGCGGGCGCGGACCCTTACGGTTATCGTGTGGCGGCGGCGTGGTAGCTGTTCTTGTTTTGCTGGCGGCGATTCCGTCGGCGGCGCAAGTGGTTCGGGATATCCGTCTCTATTCGGAGTGGCAGCGCATCGGGCCGCATGGGGAATGGGTGGCGATGGACCGGGGCGAGAAGCAGACTCGTGCGCCGAGGGAAATTCTGTCGCCGGGGGTGGGGCGGGGCGGGTACCTGACGGTGCAGGTTGCGATCTCGGCGGATCCGAAGAGCACTTACTTTCTAGCGGTGCAATCGAATCCGGAGAACGTATTTCAATGGAAGGTGTACAAAGCTTCCTTTGAACGCGAAGGAGGGCATTGGGCGCCGGCGAAGGTAACGGAGGACCGGGAACCGTATTTCAATGTTGCGCCCGATAGCGATGCCAGGATCGAGAAACAGACGACGCAGATCTTCGTGGTGGATGTATTTGTGCCTGCCTCGACGGAGCCTGGGCGGAAGCGGTTGGAGGTGCTGGTGAAATCGGACACGTGGCGTGTTGCTCCGATGGAAGTGCGGGTGTTGCCGGTGACGCTGCCCGCGACGGAACCGATTGCTCCGGCGGTTTTCGCAGACTTTGCGGCGCGCAACCGCAAGCAGACGGAGGCTTACGCGGCGACGGTCGAACCGGCGGTGCGGGCGAGGTGTGACGCGCATCGCACTGAAAAGCCGCAATTTGGCGCGGAATGGTTTCTGCGGCTGCGGGATTGCCTGTTTGCCGCGGCAGCGCAGTAACGGAACTGAAAAATTACAGACATTTCGCTGTAGCGATGTGAATTTAGACTCAGTAGGCGTAGTCACTCGCAATGTATATTCCCTCCCTCCTCCTGCTGCTCGTTTCCAGCACTCTCGCGGCCCAGACCACAGGTACGCTCATCGGATCGGTATTCGATGCCAACACTGGCCGTCCGATTGTCGGCGCAACCATCGCCATTGACGGACATTCCGACTCCAGCCAGAAGACGAATCCCACGGGTGGGTTTCAACTGACGCTCGCGCCAGGAAAGTACAAGATACGATACACGGCCGAGAACTATGTCGATACCACGGTGGATGATGTCGAGGTGAAGGCCGGAGAGGTAACCGACGCGTCGGCTGTGATGCCGCTGAAGGGCACCACCACCACAGTGGAAGTGGTGGAGAAGGTTGGTGTAGTTGCGGCCAATGCGGAGGCGGCATTGTCGGAGCGCAAGCTTGCGGCGGTGGTGAGCGACTCGATGAGCGCGGAAGAGATCAGAAGCACGGTGGCTTCGGACGCGGCAGGGGCCATGGAAAAGGTGACCGGCGTTTCGATTGTGGATAACGGCTATGTGTATGTGCGCGGCTTGGGCGAGCGGTACAGCGCGACGATGTTGAACAATGCCATGGTGCCGACAACGGAGCCGGAACGCCGGGTGGTGCCGTTGGACCTTTTTCCCTCGAGCCTGATTGACAGCATCAAAGTTCTGAAAACGTACTCGCCGGATCTGCCCGGGGAGTTTTCGGGCGGGCTGGTGCAACTGGGGACCATCGAGTTTCCCGCGCAGAAGGTATTTCGGGTGAGCGTGAACTACGGTTTCAATACTGTTACGAGTTTCAACCGTTTCAATGGCTACAGCGGCGGGGGCTTGGACTTTTTCGGTTTTGAGGATGGTACGCGCAGCCTGCCGTCGGGGATTCCGACCGACAACCGCTTGTTTGTGGGCCGGTTCACCGATCCGCAATTTCAGGAGTTCGGGCGGTCGTTCGCCAACAACTGGGAGACGGCGCCGATCAACTCGATGCGGCCGGCGCAGACGTACTCGGTGGTGGGGGGCAATTCGTTCTGGAAGGGAAAGCTGGGCGTGGTGGGGGCAATCACGTTCACGAACCACCCGCAGCGGACCGATGAGTTGCAGCGGTTCCTGGTGAACTCCGGGGGGGGCCAGGCGCGGATTTTCACGGACTATTCGGACTTCCAATCGAACGTAGAGGGGGCGAAGCTGGGTGGTGCGCTGAATCTGGCGTATCGTTTCAACTCGTCGCACAAGCTGGTGTTGCGGAATACGCTGACTCGCGATACGGACAAGGAAGCGCGTGTGTTTCGCGGGCTGAACGGCGGCAACGACAATATCGTGGAATCGACTCGCCTGCGCTATGTGGAGCGCGGCATGTTGTCGACCGGCATCGAAGGGGAGCACGCGATGGCGAAGCTGGGCAACACCGTTGTGCACTGGCAGTTTACCTACGCGACATCGAAGCGTGACGAGCCCGACATGCGCGAGAGTATCCGGGGGCTGCAGGCGAACGGGAGCTATGCGTTCCTGAACCTGCCGGAGTCCGGCTTGCGCTTTTTCAATAACCTCAACGATAAGATTTACGAACCGCAGGCGGACCTCTCCAAGCCCTTTTTCAAGGGTCCCATCAGCGGCTTGCTGAAGGTTGGATTCCGTGGCACGATTCGCCGGCGCGATTTTGAAGCGCGACGATTCCGCTATTTCCCCGTTCGCGCCCAAACGATCGATTTCTCCAAGCCGACGAACGAAGTGCTGGGGCCCAACAATATCCGTCCGGATGGATTTGTGGTGCGGGAGATCACGCGGGCTACCGATTCCTACGATGCGACGACGGATGTGTATGGCGGATTCGCGATGGTGGATCTGGCGCTCGGCCAACGGTGGCGGGTGATCTCGGGGGTGCGCGTGGAAGACGCGCAGATCAATGTGATCACGCTGGACCCGCTGGTACCCAACGCGCGTCCGACGGCGGCGTCGTTGAACAATCGGGACCCGCTGCCGGCGGCGAACCTGATCTACCAGGTATCGGGGCGGCAGAATTTCCGATTCGGCTATTCGCGCACGGTGAACCGGCCTGATTTTCGAGAGCTGTCACCCTTTGAGTTCACCAATGTCGTGGGCGGGTATTCGACGGTGGGCAACCCCGATCTGCAGCGCGCGGTGATCAACAATTTCGACGTGCGCTGGGAGTACTTTCCGGGCGGCAATCAAATTGTAGCGGTGAGCTACTTCTACAAGAAGTTCAAGGATCCGATCGAGCAGATCTATCGCCCGACCGCGTCGGAGTTGCGGCAGAGTTTTCTCAATGTGGATGGGGCGGTGAATCAGGGAGTGGAACTGGAGCTGCGCAGGAGCATGTCGATCTTTGGGCCGAAGATGCGGCAGTTCATGGTGGGAACGAACTTGACGTTTGTCGATTCCGATGTGCGCATTCCAGTGGAACGGTTTCCGCAACTGACGTCGCGCAACCGGCCGCTGGTGGGCCAGTCGCGATTCATCTACAACATTATTGCGGAATGGGCGCGTCCGAACTGGCGCAGCAACGCGCGGTTTTACGTAAATTCAGTATCCAGGCGGTTGACGGACGTGGGGACCTTCCAACTGCCGGACGTCTACCAGGAACGGAACAACTTTCTCGATTTCGTGTATCAGTACGACATCAAGGAGAACGGCAAGTGGAGCCTGCGCTTCACGGCCGAGAACCTCACCGACAACAATTACCGGTGGCGCCAGGCAGATTTCCTGGTGCGCAGTTTCCGGATCGGCCGCACCTTTACGGCCGGAACATCCGTGTCGCTTTTCTAGTACCTATCGAAAGGAACCACACTTAGCATGAGGAACACGATTGCCACACTCGTGGTGTGTCTGGCCGGCTGCGCGCCTGTGTTTGCGCAAACCGGCTTCTCGGAAGTCAACGCCGCGGAAGCGGAGGCGCTGGTCGGCGCCAACGTGAACTAC
>JAEUQG010000347.1 GCA_016789755.1 Bryobacterales bacterium | reverse complement strand
TTGGTGGTGGCGGGGCTGGGGTCGGGGGTGGGGGTGGGGGACGGACTGGCGGGCCTCGGGGGCGAAGCCGTAGTGGCAGTGCCAGTCGTAGACGAGTTGGAGGGCTTGGGGCAGGGGGAGGCTAGCGGCGAGGGACTGAAGGATGCCGCAGCCGAGGCGGTGGTGGAGAGCGAAGAGTTCTGCGTGGGAACAAGCATCGACGGAGAAGCTCATTGCGCCAGTGTAGGGCGGCGCGGAGTTTCTGTCAATCTTTCTTTAAAAAAGAATTTCGCTATTAGAGAACGCTCTTAATGCCGGTTCTTGCGCTATGCTGGACGGCATATGGGACGTCCCCGTCTGATCACTCCGCAAACCCGGCTGCTTGCCGCGCTGCTGCACAGCGAAGGGCGCAGCAACAAAGACATCGGCAAGAAGTTCGGGCTGGGGGAATCGACCATCTCCAAGATCATACGCGAATGTTACGACGAGGGGTTACTGTCGATCCGGTTCCGTTCGGGGCTCTCCGATGGGGAACTGGAACGGCTGCGGGCGGAAGCGGGATTGAAGAACGAGTTCACGGAGAAGCTGCGGGCGTTCCGGAAGGATAGTTCGGCGATTGTATTGGCGCCGGAGGCGATGGTGTTCGAGAGCGGGAGTACGGATACGGGTCCGCAGGACTGGGCGGCGCGGCTGGATACGTTTGCGCGGGCGGTGGGGCCGGAGGTACTGAAGCTGATTTTGCGGAGCCGCATCGTGGGGACGAGTTGGGGGAGGACGCTGGCGACGGTGGTGCGGGCATTGGGAGAGGCGCAGGTTCCGCTGCCGCACAGTCCGGTGCATTTTCTTCCGTTGTGCGGGGAGATGCTGGACGGGCCGCCGCGGAAGACGAGCGCATCGAGCCTGGCGCTGCGTTTGGATGAGCTGGTGAACCATGCGGCTCCGAATCTGCACGGGCACATGCTGGCGGCGGTGCCGTCGCATTTGCCGCTGCATTTACCGCCGCGCGATGCGGAGATCATTGCGGGGTATGTGACATCGGTGCCGGCGTACCGTGCGATTTTCGGAGGGCAGCGGAATCCGAAGCAGGCTCCGCTGGTGGACCGCACGGACATGATTCTGACGAGTTGCGGGCCGCAGGACCGGCCGCTGGGATACGACGCGGCGCGGTGGTTCGAGTCGACGGGGATAGCCGAGGAGGATGCGCGCGCCTACATAGCGGGGGACATCAGCGGGAATCTGCTGCGCAATATGGAGGCGGGGAAGTTGCCGAGGGCGGTGGAGCGGAAGATCGAGCGGGTGAACGAGGCATGGCTGGGGGCGAAGTTCGATCACCTGCGGGCGTGCGCGCAGCGGGCGCTGGAAGGGCAACTGCCGGGGGTGGTGCTGTGCTGCATTGGGGCGAACAAAGCGGGGACGGTGCGGGAGGTGGTGCGGCTGGGATTGGCGAACCGGCTGCTGATCGACGAAGACTGCTGGAGCGCGTTGGAGAAGATGCTGTAGGCGGGTTCGCTGGAGTGCCGTGCCTGTAGCGCTCTGTTATCCTATCAACGAACCAGAATCTCATGGCTGAGCAGCATCTCCCGGTAACGCCTGAAGAAATCATCGACACCATTCTCGATGAGTTGGAAGCCGAGACCGCGCCGAGCCGCTATTCGGTATTCGTGCGGAGTGTGTTTCATATTTTTCTGCATCCGGCGGACTTCGCGGCACTGCGGCCGGCGTTTGCGATGGTGGAGCAAGAGGCGCGGAGGGCGCTGAACGAACGTCTGGCGCAGCTCAACAAGCGCAGCGTGCTTGATGTGTTTGCGGCGGCGGCGAACCAGGTTCGGAAGAACTACCGGCGGATCGGGAGCGGGGACTGGAAGATCTATTTTTACGAGAATCACGATGCGGAGGCGGAAGAGAATCCGCTGATCGTGAAATCGCTGTTCGACGAGCCGAAGGCGGTGGAGGAGCGGATTGGGGCGGCGACGGAGAGGACGGTGCGGCGCAGCGCGGGTGGCGGGAAGCAGACCACGTCGAACGCGGCGGGGGCGGCGGAGACGCAGCGCACGGAGCCACCGGTGTACGCCACGCTCGAGTACGAAGACGATCTGGGGCCGCAGCAATTCGATATGGCGAAGCCGTTCATCCGGGTGGGGCGGAAGCTGAAGGACGAGGCGGCGCGCAACACGGTGTGGGTGGATTGTATTGTGACGGTGAATGCCAATGTTTCCAAGGAGCACTGCGAGATCCGGTTCGACTCGGGGCAGCGGACGTTCTTCCTGAAAGACACGTCGAAATATGGAACTTCGGTCAATGGCGCACTCGTACCTAAAGACGGGGAGGTGCGTTTACCGGGGAAGGCGAAGATCCGGCTGGCCGACGCCGTAACTTTGCATTTCCACAGCCAACTCGCATGAGCAAGCTATATTCCGCACGAATCATCCTGCTGGTGGTTCTGGCCGTGGTGACCGCGTTGTTTGCTTTTGCCTTCCGGACGGAGGATTGATGGGCGGGTTTCGATCACACGCCGCGACCGATCCGGGGCATGTGCGCCGCCGCAACGAGGATGCGGTGTTCGCCGACGACGGGCTGGGGATCTACATCGTAGTGGACGGGATGGGCGGGCAGAATGCGGGCCACGTGGCGGCGCAAATCGCCATGGAGAAGTTGAAGGCGCGGCTGGAACGGAAGACGGGCACAGCCGAGCGGCGGATCCGGGAAGCGATTGCGCTGGCGAACAACGCGATTCACGAAGACGGGCAGCGCAACGCCGAGCATGCGGGGATGGGCTGCGTCCTGACGGTGGCGTTGATTGAAGACGGGCAGCTTTATTACGGGCATGTTGGCGACACGCGGCTGTACCGGATTCAGAACGGGGAGATCCGCAAACTGACGCACGATCACTCACCGGTTGGGGAGTTGGAGGATTCGGGCCAGATCGGCGAGGCGGAGGCGATGGAGCATCCGCGGCGGAATGAAGTGTATCGGGATGCGGGCTCAGCGGTGCGCGATCCGGACGATGAATTCTTCATACAGACGGGAGTGGAGCAGGCGGCGGCGGATGCGGCGTATCTGCTGTGCTCGGACGGGCTGACGGATGTGGTTCCGCAGTCGAGGATCCGGGAGATTGTGGAGCAATGTGCGGGCAGCCCGAGCGTGGTGACGGGGCGGCTGATCGACGCGGCGAACGAGCAGAGCAAGGACAACGTGTCGGCGGTGTATATCGAAGGCGGGCGCTTTGCGGCGGACAGCACGGTGGAGTGGAAGCCAGCGCGGCAGAACTGGTGGAAGCGCACGGCGGCGGTGGCGGCGGCGGCCTTCCTGCTGGGGGTGATGGCGGGGAGCGCGCTGCGGCGGGCGCCGCGGACGATT